>NZ_OY781472.1:3000000-3300000 GCF_963677035.1 uncultured Hyphomonas sp. | reverse complement strand
CCGCCGGCCAGTACGAGGTTGATAATCAGTTCACACCTTATGGCGGCGTTGTCTGGGACCTGACCAGTGAGCTATCCCTTTACGGCAGCTATACGTCGATCTTCACACCCCAGAACTATCGCGGTGCAAATGGTGATGTCATCGACCCCATGACCGGCGACAATTTCGAAGTGGGATTGAAAGGCGCCTGGTTTGACGGTCGGTTGGACGGTGCGCTCTCGGCCTTCCGTATCCTTCAGGAAAACCGGGCGCAAACCGACCCGAGTGTTCCGTGTCTGCCAGGAACGCAGTGCGTCTATATCGCCGAGGGAAAGGTGCGCACGCAAGGCGTGGACTTCGAGGTGAATGGTGACGTAACCCCGGAGCTGCGGCTACAGGCGGGATATACCTGGGTTGATACGGAATATGTACGTGATCGCACTGCAACAGGTGGTCCAAGTACAAATGAGGGCCAGCCCTTTTCGCGCTTCACCCCTCATCACATGTTAAAGCTGTGGGCGCACTATCATCCTCGTTATCTGGATGAACGTTTGTCGATTGGCGCTGGCGTGAATGCCCAGAGCTCGTCTCATGTCATCAGCAATGGCATGCGAATCGAACAGGGCGGGTACGCTGTGGCGAATGTCCGGCTTGGCTACAAAATTACGCCGAAAATCGACCTTTCCCTGAACGTCAACAATCTCTTCGACAAAACCTACTTCACGCGTTTGGGCGGTGTTGAATGGAACAATTGGTATGGCGAGCCGCGCAGCGTCCTCGTCACGTTGCGGGCGAGGTACTGATCATGTCTGGAATCCGTATTGTAAATGCGTCCGAGACGGTCGTGCATCTGTCCGAAAGCGGTCTGGCGACTTTCCTGTCGCGTCGAAAGAGCGAGTGGGGGAACATCCAATCGTCTCAAGCCGACCGGATCATCGGAACGGTGAAAGCCCTGACCAATGATGACCTCCATTCCGACATGTGGGAGATGCATTCGACAGGCGAGGAGCTGTTGTTCCTTCTGTCCGGCGCTGTTGAACTCTTCGCGGACGAGGCCAATGGGGCGTCACCTTACCAGATGACAGCTGGCGTATTCTGTATCGTCGGGAAGAATGTGTGGCACCGCCTGATCCTGAAAGAGCCTGCCGAACTTCTTTTTGTTACCCCCGCAAGTGGAACGCACATGCGGCCCTATCAAGACGATCAGACGGCCTGATCGGATGCGACGCATGTTGAGGAGTGCCCATAGGTGGGCAGGATTGGCGACAATTCTGGTCGTCGCGGTCTTGTGTGCAAGCGGCTTCGGCCTGCTGGTAGGCCATAGCTTCAACCTGTCCGGCCGTATCGAGATTCATACCGATACGGAACAACAAGCTGAATATGCCGGACTGGACAAGGCGCTTGCCACGATTTCGCAGACCTATCCGGACTATCAGGCCGGTATGATCCTGGCGTCCGACACCCCCAACCGGGCGTGGCAAGTCAGCTTGCGTGGCAAGAGCGGGGAGAATGCCGGACTGGTCGTTCAACTCGATCCGGAAACAGGAAATCTTCTGTCGGAAACCGTCGCCGGACAGTCTCCAAAGGATTGGTTGCTTAAGCTGCACAACAGTCTCTTCCTGGGGCTGACCGGTGAGGTTCTGATCCTCATCTCTGCGATTGCGCTGATGTTCCTCAGCATGACCGGAATTCTCATTGTCCCGGGAATATGGCGTCATCTGCGTAAGGGGCCGCTATGGAATGGTGTGCGCTCCTTACATATCTGGCTTGGGCTCGTCGGCGCCGTGTTCCTGCTTTTGTGGACCGTCACCGGAACGGCCCTGCTGGCATATAAGGGGTTCACGGACATCAAACCCGCGCGCGGGAGACCTCAGATGGCTGCTGCCGCGCCCGGGTCTGCCAGTCCGCCGGTTGATGACCTGCCGGCCGCAAATCTTTCGGCCATCCTTACGAGTGTCAGCGCCGCTTATCCCGATCGCGAAATCCAGGCGGTCATACCGGGGCGTGGTGCTCGTCCGGTGGCCGTGATGATGCTCAATCGGTCTGGGCCGCCCTGGGAAAAATCCACGACTTTTCTGTTCGACGCGCATTCAGGTGAAGCCCTCCCTGCGCGGGATGTGCCCGTGTTCATGCGCGTCATGATTGCGATGAAATCGCTCCATACCGGCGTATGGGACAGCCCGGCTGTCTATGCCGTTTACGTCATTATGGGGACCGTACCGATCATTTTGATCGTGACCGGGCCCTGGCTCTGGATCGTGAACAGGCGTCGTCGGTCAAAGACACCGGCGGTCAAAGGAAGATCCTTAAAGCAGAGGGCGCAGGAATGTTGACACAAACATCCGGAAAATACGAAGGCCCAAGCTGGCGATCAGTGAGGGCACTGATAATGATCGGCGCGCTCTATGTCAGCCAGGGGGCGCCCTTCGGGCTCGCCATGGACTTCCTGCCAACGATTTTAAGAAGTGAAGGCGCATCGCTTTCGAGTCTTGCCTGGCTGCCTTTGATCGGTCTGCCCTGGGTGCTGAAATTCCTCTGGGCGCCATTCCTCGACAATCTCTGGTCGCCTCGCCTGGGCAAGCGGCGAAGCTGGATTTTGCCGATGCAGGCAATGATCTTTGTCGCTTTGTGCGCGATTGCTGTCATCGGTATTTCCGAACGGACATCTTCGATTGTCGTTGTCTTGTTTGTGGTGACATCCTTCGCCGCGGCGACACAGGATACGGCGACGGATGGTCTGGTTGCTGAGTACTTTTCCAGTAAAATGCTGCCAATTGCCAACGCGGTGCAGGTTGCCGGGACGTTGGTCGGGTTTTTCCTTGGCGGCCCGGCAGCATTGATTGTCGCGGGCTATTTCAGTGCCTCGGCGGCAGTTTCCGTCATGACGGCGATCGTTCTGTCCGGTTTTCTATTCGCTCTGTTCTGGAGAGAACGGCAGGCGGCGCATTCTGTTGCGCGGGCTGAGACGAAAGCGAGTCTCGCCGGCTTCGTGAGACGTCCCGGGGCCTTGAATGTCGCGGCGATCGCCTTTCTCACCGCGGTCACCGCAGTGGGCGGTTTCACGCTGGGAAAGGTTTTCCTTGTGGATCAGGATTGGGCGGTCGAGCAGATCGGTAAAATCGGTCTTGCGGGTGGAGGTGTCACGGTCGTGCTTGGGTGCGGCGGGGCGGCCTTGATGATCCGGCTCACCGGAGTGCGTACGGCGCTGACGATTTCGGTGTTGTGTTCTCTCATTGGAAGTCTGCTCTGGTTGTCCATGACGCTGGGCGCTTCCTCGTCGACGGTCTGGTTGGCTGGGCTTGCGGTCATGCTCGGCTCTGTGGGCACGGGCGGAATGTCCGTTGCCGCAATGACGATTGCCGCCCGCTTTGCCGGAACTGCAAATCAGGCCGGGACGGATATGACGATCGTTCAGAGTTCTCGGGACTTTGGAGAGATGCTCACATCGTCACTTGCCCTGGCGATCGCTGCATCAGCTGGTTTCTCCAGTGCATTTGCCTTGCTTGGCGTGAGTGCGGTCATAACACTTTTCGTGGTGACGACCGGTCGGGCTTGTCGTGATGTATATCGTTGATTGAGCATTGCCAGAGAAGCCTGCCCAGGTCGCCGCCTGAGAGCCGCTCGTCCGGGAAAAACCCAGACGCGCTGAAGTTCGCCTGCAACCGGGGGATGGGGAGCCGCCAACGCCTTTTGGCGAAAGTCAGCTCCCCGGTTTCCTCACGAGCTGGCGAAAATTTGCGCCTATCAGAAATTCAGTCTGGCCTGTATCACAAGCTGACGGCCGCGGAGGAAGCGTCCGGTATCGGCGTTTGCGCCGAACGTGCTGCCGGACAGCGGGACCGCAGACGTGTACTGAAGAGGTGTCTCGTCAAACACGTTCTTTCCGATTACCGCAAGTTGCCAGAGACGGGATTGCGGTGACAGGGCAAGACGCAGGTTGACCAGTTCATACCCATCCACCCGGCCGTCAGGGTCATAGGTCTGAGACGCGTCATAGTCTGAGGTGAAGAACAGGTTTGCGCTAGCCTGAAGTTCATAGTCCTGCATCACGGTACGGGAATAGTCGGCAGTCAGCGTACCCTGTACGTCTGAGATAAGCTGGTTCGACTTGCCCGTGTAGTCGCAGAGCTCCGGGATCGTGTCACCGTCATAGTCGACATCAGCTTGCTGCCCGAAATAGCATTGGCCATTCCTGTAGTCGGTGAATTCGAAATCCGTCAGGGCAAGCGATCCGGAGAGTGTCAGATTGTCAGTCGCGGCCCAGCGGCCATCGAGTTCCAGCCCTTTGACTTCGGCTTTGCCGGCATTGCCAACATTGAAGCCGAGTATGCCGTCAAAGATCGACACCTGAAGGTCTTCATATTGCGTGAAGAAGGCGGCGGCATTGAGTTCGGCTGTTCCCCCGAACCGGAATTTCCCGCCGAGTTCCCAATTTACAGCTTGTTCGTCTTCAAATTCGAAGGAGTCCGCCATGCTGGCATAGACCGATCGGTTGTTTGCGCGGAAGTCGAAGCCACCGGACTTGAAGCCTTTGGACCAGGATGCGTAGAGCAAGTCGTCTGCACCGAGATCCCAGATCAGTTTCACGTCCGGCGAAAACTGCGTCTCATCCCGGCTGCCGGAGACGGATGCTTCCCCGAGAGAACTGATAAAGAAAGCGCCCGTCGGGCCAAGTGCAGCGAGGTTTTCGGAAGTGATTCCAAACAGGTTGGCATACACGACGGGGGCTGCAGCCTGAGCGGTGGGCAGAGCGTCACCTCCATCGGTAAGGGCCAGCATGGTTCGCTTGCCATCTTTGGTTTCCTTTGTCAGCCGTCCGCCCAGTTGCAGAGCGAACTTGTCGGATAAGCTCCAGTTTAACTGCCCGAATGCTGACAACACATCGGCATCGACATTTGCAGACCGGGCGGCTTCCGTCCCGGCGATCAGGCTGCCGGCCCCGGGGGAGCGGGCATTCACGGCGGGCACGAGAACTGAATTGGCCGGCACGATGATCTGGTCGGCATAGTCATGGCTGGAATTCTGGTAGTAGGCTCCGACCAGATAATCGAAGCGATCATAGATCGGGGAGATCAAACGGACTTCCTGGCTGAACTGTTCGTAATTCTCCTGAAGGCCGGCTCCGAAAACGTCGGCACCGGTTCCGTCACAATCGCAATACTCGTCATATCTGAATGTCGAGTAGGCCGTTTTGGTCTGCAATTCGAATTCACCAGGTGTCCATTCGACGTCGAAAACATAAGTCTCCAGCTTGTTGTTGGAGAATTCGCCGGATGCGGAACGCTTGCCATCCTGAACCTCATTGAGTGCAGAGCTGTCCTGGCCGAAGACGTTCACCAGAACCTGGCCATAGGTGAAGCCGGCAAATGGCCCTGCGGCGATCGGGTCCGATACGAAGACTTCGCCATTCCGGCCTTTGACGTCAAAGTCGGAAACTTCCGCTTTGACACGCGCAAGGAGCGTGTCGGAAATGTCCGCCTCCAGCGTCCCACGAAAGGAGGTGTCCTCCTGCTGCGGGTTTTCGTTTCCGGTTCGTAAATTGGTTTCATAACCCTCAGAGTCCCGGTAGCGCAGCGCAAGACGCCCGCGTAACCGCTCGTTCAGTGGGCCTGAGATGTAGCCTTCCGAAACAACTTCGTTGGCGTCGAACTCATAGCTCGCCATGACCGACCCTTCGAATGTATCTGTGGGCCTGGCTGTTGTGATGGAAAGGGCGCCGGCAATACTGTTCTTGCCGAAAAGGATGGATTGCGGCCCCCGGAGTACTTCGATCCGTTCAATGTCGAGGAAAGGGGTGCGGGTCTGCTGGGCACGCCCATAATGAACACCGTCCACATACATTCCGACGGATTGCTCAAACCCCTGATTGATGCCGGACCCGATCCCGCGAATGAAAATGGTTGTGGAGATACCGGTCTCTGTCAGCGTAAAATTTGGTACGCTGTACTGGATGTCTTCCAGACGCTGGAGATTCTGCTCTGCGATAATCTTGCTATCAACGACACCCACCGAGATCGGGACATCGCTGAGATCCTGTTCGCGGGCCTGGGCCGTGACGGTGACGGTATTGAGCCGGGCTGTTTTATCCGGTGCGTCGTCTTCCTGCGCGGCCCCCGGAAGAGCGATGACGGCGCTGAGGGCGATCAGTGAGATCCCCGAGATCATCTGGCGGTGCATGGTATTTCCCCCTTTTGGAAATGTCAGATCTTTTTGTTTGAGTTGGCTGAGCCGGTCAGTCTGTTGAGCGTGCGGTGAGGCGGTTTTCGAAGAAGCGGGACATATGACGATAGAGGTCGTCTTCTTCCCGCGTGCCGGAGAAGGCGTGCCACATGCCTTCGAAAACCAGGAGCTCAGAGGCCAGGTTTGCGGTGCGCAGCTTCATGTGGAAGCGGGTCGTGTCGCTAAGCAGAAGGTCACGTGTAGCTGTGATGAGAAGCGTGCCGGGAAAGTCTTCAGGAAGTGTGCTGTTCAGCGGTGACAGGCCGGGGTCGGAGAGGTCACGCCCCCCCGCATAGAGTTTGAGGGCTTCTTCGATGACGCCATCATAGGAGTACAGAGCCGGGTCTATCGTTTCCAGCGTCGTAAACGTGTCGCCCGATCCGGTCATGTCAGTACAGGGAGAATTAAGAACCAGTGCTGCCGGTTGGGGCAGGTTCCGCTCCTCAAGGGCGAGGCAGAGGCAGGCCGCCAGGTTGCCGCCAGCCGAAGTGCCGAACAGTCCGATCTCTCCCGGTGGGCTGGTCTCCAGCAGCGCACGGTAAACCGTGAGGGCATCGTCCAGGGCCGCAGGATAAGGGTCGTCGGGCGGCATCCGGTAGTCGATAGCGAGAATGCTGTATCCGGAGAGGGCCGAAAACTTCAGGGCACGCGTGAGACCTGCCAGTCCATCATACAGGACATAAGCGCCGCCATGCATTTCGATGATCGTCTGTCCGGCTTTCCGGGCGGGCTGGTCAAGCGGTGTGATACGCCTGACCACCACGCCGGAGATGTCGAGTTCCTCCACGCGGACGGGCAGTGTCTGCATCAGTGTTCTGGCCTCGGTTTCCCGGACCGCATTCATGGCCTCCCTGACCCTCAGCCAGTCCTCCCGGCCAGAGGGGCGCTGGAGGAACAGGGCCGGATCGGGTTTCCGGTCCAGAAAGGCGCAGGCTTCAGGACTGACCGAAGCCGGCGCCGGGAAGTGGCGCGGGGGCAGGGACGATGACATTCGAATTTCCTTGAAAAGAGACGATGCGTTGTGACGCGGCGCGTGCCGGCCTCAGGGCAGCTGTTCGACTGTTTCAGGGAGAATTTCGTAGATCACGCGGAAGGAATTGCCGCCCATGATCTTCAGGGCCTCTTCATCGCTGAAGGGGGTGTCGAGGCAGGAAGGCGTCAGCCAGTTGTTTTCGCAGGTCAGTGCCCGGGTGTAGTACACCATTTCCGCGACGTCCTTGAGCATTTCGACGCCGCCGTCGAAGTCGCTTCCCATACCGATATGGTCTGCGCCCCGGATCCATTTGTCCGATGTGCAGACGCTCTCCGAATAGAGGCAGACATGCGCGTCATCGATGAGATCGACGGCATAACGGATGGCTTCGGCCCAGATATAGGCTTCGACACCGCAGACAAAGTCGTCAGTCGGGCCAATGCCGACCACGCCGCCGGTGCGGGCGATGGCGATCACCTGTTCATCGGAAAGATTGCGGGCCATCCCTTGTTCGGGGTCTGCATTCGCGCAGCTGCTTCTTGCTTTTTTGATCGGGTATGTCGGCACGAAATTGCCAAGGCCGCCGTGGGAATGAACAATCGGCGTGCCATGGGCGGCGGCAATTTCCACGACATCGTGCTGCAGGGCGCCGGATGCATGTGCAACATCCACGATGACGCCATGCGAAATCGCCTGCTCGATCATGAAGCGCCCGGCTTCAGACAGGCCGCGGCCATGAGAAAAACCATCAGCTGTCTGACCGCCAAAGGGTGGGAACCAGTAAGGCATCGGATCCGGCGCAAAGGGGTTGTAGCTCGTTGGCGCGTTGCCCATGCCGGTAGATGAGCCGCCGAAATCATTGTCGATAAAATGGGTCAGCGCGATCATCCGAAAACCGGCATTGTAGATCGCATTGAAGCGGGCTTGCAGCTCTTCCTCCCAGTAGGGGTCGAGCACGCCATCGCGATCGCTGTCCGGGGCGGGGAAATAGAGCCCTTCCGTCGACAGCAGTCCGCCGACGTCCCTATAGGGATAGGTCTGCCCACTGCGGGCTGTGAGGAGCTCGTCGAATTCCTGCTTGGACCGGACCATGCGCAGGCGGTGGAGTGTGTCGGCGTCGGTGGCGGAATAGTCAGCAGCACTCCGGAGTCGCTCAGCCGTTATGAGCAGGCGCTCCAGATACTCATCCCTGGCGACATAATCGGGACACGTCGCCGGTGGCCAGCTGATATTGCCATATTCGATACTGCTATGTTCGTTTCCGCCCCAGGGCCATGTGCCGCGCTCGGCCTCCTGGGTAAACCAGGCCTTGCAGTTCTTGTCCCAGGTCCAGTACGGCGCGTTATCGTCCCAGCCGCCATAGGTCGTGCGGTAGGCATATGTGTAGAGCTCTCTGGGGATGGGGAGGATCTCAGAGGACCCGTAATTGACCTGATAAGGGGCACCCGGATCGTCATATCGGCGGCCGTATACATCAGGCTGGCTGTAATCGTACTGGGTTCCGTCTTTCGTTTTGTAGAGGGTGATGACGTGCGGATCGCGCTCAAAAATACGTCTCTGGCAGTCTTCATCCCATGGGCATGAGTCGGAAAATCCAGGCACGGTTGCGGCAAGAATGTCTGCGGATCCGCGGGTGCCGGTCGAGAAGACCTGGAGCAGCATATTGCCCTGCGCCAGGCGTTTCAGATCCACGTGCCCGTCTTCATCATTATTCACCAACAGGTGTTCATGGGGGGCGACGATCCCATCGAAAGAGTCGTCATCATTTCTCTGCCCATCGAAGTCGTCATCGATTCCGTTGTCGTCATCTTCATCCGGCAGCATGAGCGTATCGGCATGAAGGTCGATCATTGTCGGCAGAATAGCGGCCTGGTTGCCGGCGGCAGGAATGCCCTCATTGTGCAGGTCGGCGTACCGGTCTGCGGGCCGTATCGGCAGGTCTTCATACTTCTTGGGAGCCGTCACACTGTCATGCAGGTATTCTGCGACCCCTCTGGGCGTGGGTTCGAAGCCGCAGGCCGATACAACGCCAGACACCACAAGCGCCATCGCGATGGAGGTATGAGGAACTGCCTGCAATTTGCGGCGGATGGCAGCTGTCCTGTCAGATGGAAACATCGATTGGGGCCTCTCTCATTCGGGGTCCGAGACAGAGATGTCTGCGGTTTTTCTGGTCACCCGAGAGGTCGGCGCTGCGCCAGGTTAACGGTGCCCCGCGCCTTTAGCAGTCCTGGTTTCCTCCCGGTGCTGCACGGCCTTCTGAACCGCTCTGGTCGCGGCGAGCCCTGTCAGCCTGAGAAAGATGACATCGAATTGAATGTGTATAAAATGCAATGAATCGAGCGATATGCTTCAAATTTTAGAGGAATGGGCATGAAACTGGATCGTCTTCGGTATTTCGTGGCGGCCGCAACGCAGGGAAGCTTTACGGCCGCGGGTCTGAAGATGCACATTTCGCCCACCTCCGTCGGGCATGCGGTCAACATGCTGGAAGAGCAGCTCGGGACAGCCCTGTTCGTCCGGAAGCCTTCGCGCGGTCTGACGCTGACGGCCGATGGACAAAAGCTTTACCGGCAATGCCGGCAGGTTCTGTCAGACCTTGAAACGTTACAGGATCAGTTCGCAGGCCCGGAAGATCAGTTTCGGGGTGAGCTGATTATCGGCAGTCAGGAAGGGCTGATCTGGTCCTTGCTCGCACGGGCAATCAATAAGCTCGCCGAGCGCCAACCGGAACTGCGTGTGTCGATGAAGACCACGCCGCTTGCCACAAATTATGAGGAACTGGAGGAGGGGGAAATCGATGTCCTGATCACCTTCCGCGGTGATGACATCGGGCCGGCCAATGTTGAAGTCACAACCCTGTGCCGTCCGGAAGTATGCGTCCTGATGCGTAAGGGGCATCCGCTGGATACGGGTGACGAGAAGGTCAGTCTGAAAGATCTCGCCGGCTACAAGCAGGTGATGAACAACGAGCCGAATGCCTTTGATCTGGCTTATGATGCCTATTTGGCGCTCGACTATGCACCGGACGTCCTTTTTTCCAGCAATATTGCCTCTGGCGCCCAGGCTCTGGTCGGGCAGAGCGATGCGGTGTCATTACGCGTCGTGCGCTCGTGCAGCATGATCTCTCCACTCGGCGATCAGCTGACCTATAAGCGGATTACGGACGAGTTTTTCAACCCTTACCTGGTGGCGGCAAAGATGAAATCCCGCACGCCTGGCATACGGAACAAGCGGGATCCGTTCATTGATGTTTGCAAGGAACTGGTGGCTTCCGGAGAGATGCGGGAACACCTGTATTATTGAGGTGGGTCTGCGGGTCGCCAGAGCTCGCCCAGCCGGACAGGGCTAGCCGAAATGTCAGAACCCGCAGTCGGCCCTTTCGAAGGGGTGGAGCGATACCCACCCTCGTGTGTCCGGACCTGCTGTCGCTCATGATCCGTTATAGTCCGGTATGATCATGGCAAGTCATGTATAGTCATGATGGGGACATGACTATGTGGCTGCAAGTCATGGCCAGGACTCACTCCCCAGGGCCACCACGCGGCAACAAGGTGAAATGGGGATAAGCGGAACGGATACCCACCACCCGCATGCCCGGACTTGTTACATAGAACACGGAAATCCGGCGTCTCTATCCTCCAGGATAATGCCCCGTGGCAGTCTGCCCGCCATGACAGACCGCACCGATTTCCTCTCTCACGCTTACGACACGATTGCCCGCGCCATTGCGGTGACGGGCGTGAAGGTGGGGCTGTTCAGGACGCCTGAGACGATTTCCCAATCGGTGAACCGGCGCGTGCGGGCGGAGCTGAAGCGGCTGGCTGTTCTGCTCCGCCGTCTGATATTCCTGATCGCCTTGCAGATGGAGCTCGCGCCGCTGCCGCCGCGCATGGGGCGCAATTACTACGCGTCCGAAAAGCCGGATGCGGACTACCGCTACACTTTCTCCATGGTGCCCGCGCCATCGCGCCCGTGTCCGCACTTTATGAAAGGTGCGGTGACGGTGCCTTCGTGGGGGGCTGTGCCGGCTGCGCCGCTGATCGCGCGGTGGCAGGGCATGCTGGACACGCTGAAGCATCATAAGCGCCGGGCAAAATGCCTCGCCCGCACGATCCAGCGCTGGCAGGCCGCTGGCGAGGCCCGGCCGCATGTGCCGCCGATTCCCCGCAGCCACCGCATGCCTGCCGCGCTTGGCATTGTTTCGGGCGGGCTGACCGTGCAGCTGATCGATGCGCTGAAACGCTGGCCGGATTCCAGCTGAGCCTTGCCCACAATCAGGAAACTTTGCCGGAGCGCCAGGGGCGTTTCCGGGCGGACGTGCTGGCCCCCCCGCGCACGTGCTTCGGCTATGTAATGGCAGGGCGACCCTTGTTCTTAACAACTGGTTTTTGTTGGGCGGCTATAAAGACTCGCACGCCTGATTGGGAGTAGGATTGCAATATCCTTGTTGCATTCCATTGTGAGGACTGAGGCCATGACAAACGCGCCGCCCATCTCGAATCGGGAAGAACGCGTCGAAGGACTCAGCGAGTCGGACATTGCCGGATTTAGCGAGCAGTCGACGGTTCCCATGATGGCGATCGACCGGGAGCTGCGATATGTTTTTGCAAACAAGGCTTACTGTGAAGCGGTCGGACTGCCCAAAGCGCAGCTGATCGGCAAATTTGTCTTCGATGTCGACAAGGCCCCCATCGAGAGTGAGGACGCCTTCCGGCACATGTGTGGGCTCACGTTCACGGGGGAGATTACGCGTTCGGAAGTTCTCACAACGCTGGTGACCGGAGAAGACGGGCGCACCCGTCCGGTATACCGGCAAACGACCCAGGAGCCGTTTGCCCTCGGCGATGGCGAAATCCGCTACGTCATGCAGCGTGTCGAAGACATCACGCATCTGGTCGAACTCCAGAAAAGTCATGATGTCATTGCGGCAGAACTGGACCACCGCGTGAAGAACTTTGTTTCTGTCATTCTCGCGACAGCGCGGATCACAAGTGCGTCTGCGACGTCAGTCGAGCAGTATACAGAGGACTTTTGCAGCCGCGTCGATTCAATGGCGCGTATTTACTCACATATGTCTTCACTGGGATTAATGGGGCTGGATCTGCGGAGTTTGTTCGAGGTCGAGCTGGCGCAGGTTTCGAGTCAGAAAGCTATTCCATACAGCTTGAAAGGTAACGATATACAGCTGACGGCAAAGGCGACGCGGGATGGTGGTATGATCATCCATGAGTTCGTTACAAATGCTGTGAAGCACGGTTGTTTCTCGCATTCCGAAGGCCGTCTGGATGTGGAATGGGAAGTGTCTGATGGGTATCTGCGTCTGCTGTGGGTCGAGTCTGGCCTGACCGGGGTCAGGCCGCCTCAAAAAAAGGGGTTCAGCACGCGCCTGATCGAAATGTTGCCGAATGCTAAAGTTACGTGTGACTATCGTGACACCGGACTGGTCATGGAATACGTCGTGCCCGCTGATCTGGTGCTCGATGAGGTTAAGCAGGAAGAAGTCTGGCTGTCGGCAGACTAGCTGGCGACCTGGGTCAGCAAAGCCTGGCTGATTATGGTTTTGACATGGTCTGCCCGGAAAGGCTTTGGGATCAGGAAGGCCGGTTCGTTTTTACGCCCCGAGAGGAGGCGTTCCGGATAGGCGGTAATTACGATACTGGGGACCTTGTGGAATTTGAAGATCTCATCCATGGCGTCCAGGCCGGATGAGTCATCAGCAAGCTGAATGTCGACAAGCATCAGCCCTGGGCGGGTGGTGCGGGCCTGTTTCACGGCTTCATCGTATGTGGTTGCGCGTGCGACCATGTTATGGCCGAGGCTTTCGATGATCTCTTTTAATTGGAGGGCGATCATCGCCTCGTCTTCAATAATCATGATATCCGTGGCCAGAGCAGAGGCAAGGTCTCGCTCCGCCTCTTTCAGGATGTCCGCCAGTTCCTCGGGGCCGATTTTCAGAATCGATTCGACGGCGCTCGAATCAAGTTGTTCAACCGCTGTCAGGAACAGGGCGCGCCGTGACCGTGACGACAGATTCTGAAAGGCCGGAACCGAGAGCGGGGCGACGGGCAGGTGGGCGGCGTCCGCAAGAATCGAATCGAGCAATGAGAACAGGTCTATTCGGGTCTCCGGAAGGACGGCATCTGATGGCTGTGGTTTCAGGACATGCTCCTGAAGCATGGTCTCAACGCACTGGTCTCCTGCCATCTGGTCGCCCGTCATGGCGCGTGCATACCGGCGCAAATAGGGCAATTCCTTTGTAATCAGTTCGTATAACACGCACGCGGCCTTTTTGGATTAGGAGGATATCTTCTAGATTCTATGGAATAACAAAATGGCAATAAGGTAATTTTGTTGTTTTTACGCGGGAAACCACGCTCTCTTACAAACCTATTCTTAACCCCAAGGAGGCAGAATTTGGACCATTGTACGGCATGTGAACGCTAGGGTACGTTCGAAGCCGTTGGTGAGTCATGCTTGGGGACGTTTGTTTTGGGGAAGTTAGCGAAGTCATGGGGGGCGACAGCTGAGCCGTACTGGCAAACAGGGGCACCACTCCCAAATCGGGGAAGGCTGGAAGGCGCAATCGGAGATGCATTGCGAGCAAGCTTTAAACCTGTGCAAGAAGAGCCGTTGCCGAAAAGGTTGCGGGAAATGATCGATAAGTTGCGTATTGAGGAACAACAAAAGAAAGGCCGCTGATTGTGACTAAGGTGTCTCCGGTTTGTCAGGAAGAACTGCCGGATTCCGGGAATGACTGGTCGTTCGTTGACGAGCTTGAGCGGCTTATCCCGGAGTTGCGGGCCTTTGCGCGGAGTTTGTGCCGAGAGCGCGAACTTGCGGATGATCTTGTTCAGGACACCTGCCTGAAAGCGTGGCAGGCCATCGATTCA
This sequence comes from uncultured Hyphomonas sp., assembly GCF_963677035.1. Lineage (NCBI taxonomy): Bacteria > Pseudomonadati > Pseudomonadota > Alphaproteobacteria > Hyphomonadales > Hyphomonadaceae > Hyphomonas > uncultured Hyphomonas sp. The sequence goes on along the minus strand of NZ_OY781472.1, from coordinate 3,285,936 downwards.
TTTGATCCGGATGCGCCGATGAGGCCCTGGTTGTTCCGAATCCTTCGCAATGAGTTTTATCAATATTCCCGGCGTTCATGGCGTTCGACGCCGCTTGATCAGGAGGTCGCCGAGAACACACTCGTCGCGCCGGCGGATCTGGATGCCAAAATTGATTTCAAAGTGCTTCAGGCAGCAATGTCCGACCTTCCGGATGTGCAACGTGAAGCGCTGGTTCTCGTTGTCGCGGCCGGGTATACTTACGAGGAAGCCGGGGAAATCTGCAATTGCTCACCTGGCACGATCAAAAGCCGGGTCAGCCGGGCACGTGAGGCGGTTGTCTTCAAGATGGAGAGGGCCGATTTTGGCCAGGTCGGTGGTTCAGCGCGCGACGAGAGCCGCACGGCAAACGGCCATATCGACCTGATTTCCGACATTGAAATGCTTGCGCGGGGCTTGTTTAGCGCCGCGTGATCCAGTTTCAGCTGGCGTTTTCTGATCCTTCGAACTGATCGAAGGCGTGATCGGCGCGTTGAAGGCGCTCGCGTGCGCGATCCCGTATATGCTTGACCGTATCCGTTGGCGGAAGCAGCCCGGCTTCAGCCGCCGCATCTTTCAGTGAAGCGTAAGCGCGGGACTGTTTGGAACTCGGGGCACTTGTGCGCCGGCCGAACAGGGAGAACCTGATTGCCATAACCCAATCTCCTTGCATCCTTGCAGAACATGCCACTTGCACGCGCTACAGGGTGAGCGGGCCGCGTTCTCGGGATTGCCCGGGGCTGTCGCGCCGCCCAGCCGCTCGTTTGGAGCTTATGGTCAAACATTAACGCCAATACGCCTGCTTGACGAATTATATTTTGCTTAGATTCCCGTCGGGGGCGAGATTAAGGGCGATTGCTGCGCCGCAAAATCACGGTCAGCGGCGCCGTCCGGTGGGGTTGTCCGGAGTGATCTCATCCGAATTTGGCAGGCGCACATTGCCGACGGAACCGAAGATCTGTTCCCACAGACCGAGTTCCCGGCCACGAGTCGGGGTTTCACGCGACGCGTAATTGATAACCTGGCCGTCGTCCGCAGTGTACTCGAGAACTTCCTCGACCTTGTCGTCGGTGCCGAAAGAGATCGCCGTGATTTTGCGCGTCTCCACCTTTGGACGATAGAATGCGATCCGCTCTTGCAGTTCGGACATGTAGATCCAGGTATTGTCGTCGAACAGGCTTTTGGTCGACGGCGAGCCCAGTTGTGCCAGCACGGTTGAGCGTGTGTCTTCACCGGGCTGGATATCGCTTGGCTGAGCCTCATCTGCGACATAGCCGTGGTAATCGCGGCTGGGCGTAAGGCACGCAGTCAGCGGAAGGGCCAGAAGGCCTACGGCCAGAATTGCGCGTCGCGCCATCGGCAAACTCCTGATAATGGTCCGCGTCAGACCTAGCGGCAGCGGGATAGCTTTGGCAAGCACATGAGTGCAGGAGAATATTATTGGTTGGCATCTGGAACCCGTTTCGAAACAGGAACGCGCAGAAACAGCGGGCGGATGCGCTGTATCGCGGCCTGATGGCAGCGGCCCTGTCACCAGAGGCCTATATGGCGGGTGTCGTCCCGGATGATATGGACCATCGCGTGCAGATGGTCGGGCTCCATGCCGCAATCCTGGTCTGGCAGCTCACCCGGAGGCCTGAACGTGAGCTTCAGCGCCTGCCTCAGCTGATTCACACCCGCGTATTTGATGGATTCGATGCTTCCCTGCGTGAAACCGGGGTGGGAGATGCGTCGATCGCCCGGAAGGTTCGCAAACTGGGGGAGCATTATTACGGTCTCGGGAAGTCGATCGCTGAGTCCTGCGCCCGGCCGGACGCTGAACGCGCCGCTGGGCTTTCCAATGTTCTGGAGCGCAATGGCGTTGCAACGCCTGGGCGCGAAGCGGAGCTTGCACAATATCTGGTGGCAACCGCACAGGCCTTCGAAGAAGCCGCGTCCGAGGCCTTTTTGTCGGGCACACCTCCGTGGTTAAGCTTTCCTGCAACAAGCAGACCCGGCGTTGCCAAGGTCTGAGGCGCGCCTTAAACAGCGCGAACGGCTCTCAACAGGGCCTGAATCCGGAAGGCGCCATGACTCGCGGAACGATCCTGTCAGTTGATGCAATGGGAGGCGACCACGCACCAGGCGTGATCGTCGATGGCGTTGCCGTATTTTTGAAAGAGCGCGCGGATTCGCAAGTGATTCTATTCGGTGATGAGGCGTCTCTCACGCCGCTGGTCGCTGTCCATCCGGGGCTTTCGGGCCGGTGCGAAATTGTTCACTGCGACCACAAGATCACCAGCGATATGAAGCCCAGCCAGGCGTTGCGCCGTGGCAAGGGTTCGTCGATGTGGAATGCGCTGGAAGCCGTGAAGGAAGGCCGGGCACACGCCTCCGTGTCGGCCGGCAACACCGGTGCGCTGATGGCCATCTCGATGCTCGTCTTGCGCAAGATGGATGGTGTGCACCGGCCCGCCATGACAGCCATGTGGCCGACACTTGCCGGGCGTTCGGTTGTGCTCGATGTCGGCGCAAACGTTGAGGCGGATGCGGCCCAGCTCGTTTCGTTCGCGATCATGGGCGAAGCCTATGCCAGGGCCACACTCGGCAAAGACAGGCCGACGATCGGACTGCTGAATATTGGCTCTGAAGAAATGAAGGGGCATGAAGAGGTGCGCCAGGCGCATGAGATTCTGCGTGCCTCCGATCTGGACCTGGACTATCGGGGCTTTGTCGAAGGCGATGATATTTCAATGGGCGCGGTGGATGTGGTCGTTACAGACGGCTTCACCGGTAATATTGCCCTGAAGACCGGCGAAGGCGTGGCCCGCATGCTGGGCACCCGAGTCCGCGAAGCATTGATGAAGAGCCTCGCAACCAAAGCAGGTGCGGTTCTGGCATCTTCGGGGCTCAACCAGCTCCGTGAGCAGATGAACCCCAGCAATGCAAATGGCGGTGTTTTGCTCGGTCTCGGCGGTGTTTCGGTCAAAAGTCACGGTGGAACGGATGCTCAGGGCTTCGCCACGGCTTGCCGTTTGGCGGCGGATCTCGCCACAAGTCACTATCCGGAAGAGGTTGCTGCAAACCTCGCGCGAATCCAAAAGAAAGGGGCGGCGGCTGGCTGAGCAGGCCACCCCATAAAGGACATAAGATGGCACGGCGTAGTTTCATCCGCGGGACAGGTGGGTATCTTCCCGAACGAGTAATGACCAATGAAGACCTGTCTGCACTGATCGAGACATCCGATGAGTGGATTCAGGAGCGTACGGGAATTAAACGCCGGCACATCGCAGCCGAAGGCGAGCTGACATCCGATATTGCGACGGCGGCGGCCCGGTCTGCGCTCGACGCAGCGGGCCTTTCTGTTTCCGATGTTGACCTGATCGTGCTGGCAACAACGACACCAGATCAGACTTTTCCGGCAACCGCGACGGCCGTTCAGGCGAAGCTTGGCATGACAGGCGGGGCGGCGTTCGATGTCCAGGCCGTTTGTTCCGGATTTCTGTTCGCACTGGCGACGGCGGATACGATGCTGAAACAGGGGCTGTTCAATACGGCTCTGGTTATCGGCGCAGAGACGTTCACGCGCATTCTGGATTGGTCTGACCGGGGCACATGCGTCCTCTTTGGTGACGGCGGTGGCGCGGCCGTGCTGCAGGCTGAGGAGTGGGACGGCGACAAGCTGGCGGGGGTCATCACCCACCATATCCGGACGGACGGCACCAAATCTGACCTGCTCTATGTCGATGGCGGCGTCAGCTCCACCGGGACGATCGGGCATGTCCGCATGGAAGGAAACCGCGTCTTCCGGCATGCCGTCACCAATATCGCATCCGCCATCCAGGCCATCTATGATGAAACGGGCCTGACCGGGGCGGACATTGACTGGTTCGTGCCGCATCAGGCCAACAAGCGCATCCTCGATAGCGTGGCGAAAAAGATGGACCTCGCCGAGGAGAAGGTGATCGTCACCGTGGACGAGCATGCCAACACGTCGGCCGCTTCCATCCCCCTCGCATTGAACCACGCGGTTCGCTCCGGGCGGGCAAAACCGGGCGACCTGATCCTGTCAGAGGCGATGGGGGGCGGCTTTTCCTGGGGCGCCAGCCTGTTCCGCCTTTAAAATCAGGCGACAAGCTCGATTATTTCACGGATATTAGCTGACGGATGCGCTAGTAATCCGTTAACAATCTTTGGCTATATCTTAACCAGATCGGGAGAATCCCATGCCCAACCAGACCATTACCCGCGCCGAAGTGACCGACAAGATCGTCAGCGAAGTCGGTCTGACGCGGCAGGAATCGTCGGACTTGCTCGACCGGACGCTCGATATGATCGGCGCGGCCCTTGAGCATGAGGACGAGGTGAAGCTCTCCCGGTTCGGCAATTTCGTCGTGCGGTCCAAGGCCGCGCGCGAAGGCCGCAATCCCAAGACCGGGGAGGAGGCCACGATTGCTGCACGGCGCGTTGTCACCTTCCGCCCGTCGCCGATGCTGAAGGCGCAGGTCGACAACAAATAACTATCCAGGAAGGAATGGACATGAGCGCCAGCCGGGCCCGAATCGAGAAATCTGCGACCGCATTCCGGTCTATCGGCGAAGCCGCTTCGGAACTTGGTATTGAGACGCATGTCATCCGCTACTGGGAGAGCAAGTTTCCGCGTGAAGTTCGCCCGGTCAAACGTCCCGATGGACGGCGCATGTTCCGCCCGCAGGACGTTGATGCGCTGCGGGCCATCCAGATCCTTGTGCATGAGCGTGGCATGACGCTGAAGGGCGCCAAGGCCCTGATCGCAGAGCAGGGCATGTCGGCTGTCCTGTCCGGTGAGGCCACGCTGGGCGCCGGGGCCCCCGCAGGCAGTAGCCCCGCGCGAGACCTCCAGAAGACGGTCGCAAAGGCGTTTTCCGATGAAAGCGGGGATGCGCTGACAGACGCACGTCGCGCACGTCTTGAAGACGCCCTGACGGAACTGTCGGACATCAAATCCCGTATCGATGCTGTGCGGGGCCGTCGCGCAGCCTGAACCCACATAATCAATTGCGGAACCGGAGTGGCTTGGCTAAAAGCCGCCAGTGTCGGAGCGTGGCGCAGTATGGTAGCGCACTCGCCTGGGGGGCGAGGGGTCGTAGGTTCGAATCCTATCGCTCCGACCATTTTCTGCCGGTTCACCTGCGGCGAACAAATCGATCCGGTGAATCGATGTGAAGCAGATGATGCCCGAAGCGTAAGTGAGGGCTATCCCCCGCTCACCCAATCAGTCCTTCGTTAGATCCACGTCTTCAACCTGCCCGACAGCGGCGAGGGCGAAGGCGTATTCCGTCGCGACTTCCTTCAGGCCTTCAAACCGCCCTGAGGCGCCGCCATGGCCGGCTTCCATGTTGATCTTCAGGAAGTACGGACCGCCCTCTGGTGCGTCGTGGCGCAGCTTCGCAGCCCACTTGCTTGGTTCCCAGTAGGTCACCCTCGGATCGGACAGGCCGCCGGTGATGAACATGGCCGGATAGGTCTGCGCCGTCACATTGTCGTACGGGCTGTAGGCGGCGATCTGGTCATAGTCTTCGGCGCTGGTCAGCGGGTTGCCCCATTCGGGCCATTCCGGCGGGGTCAGCGGCAGGCTCTCGTCCGACATGGTGTTGATCACGTCCACAAAGGGCACAGCGGCAATGATTCCCGCAAACAGGTCCGGGTCCATATTGGACACCGCGCCCATCAGCAGGCCACCGGCCGAGCCGCCCATGGCCACGACTTTATCTGGCGCCGAATACCCCTTGTCGACAAGGTAATGCCCGGCCGCCACGAAGTCCTTGAACGTGTTGGTCTTGGTTTCGAGCTTGCCGTCGAGATACCACTGATAGCCCTTCGCCATGCCGCCGCGGGGGTGCACGATGGCGTAGACGAACCCGCGATCCACCAGGCTGAGCCGGCCTGTCCTGAAGTCAGCCGGAATGGTGATGCCATAAGAGCCGTAACCATAGAGCAGCATCGGGGCCGTGCCGTCGATGGGCGTATCCTTGCGGTGCAGGATAGTGACAGGCACTTCGGCGCCGTCCCAGCTGGGCGCCATCAGGCGTTCGGATACATAGTCGTCCGCATTGTGGCCGGAGGGTACTTCACGCGTTTTGCGCAGGATGCGTTCATGCGTGTTGAGGTTGTAATCGTAGACCTGATCCGGTGTCGTGGGGGAGGCGTAGTCGAACCGCAGCATCGGCACGTCATAGTCATAGCCGGAATCGAGCCCCAGATCGTAAGCGGCTTCGTCAAAGCTGATCTCATGCTCGTCGCCGTCGGCACGGGCGCGTACCACAATGCGTGGCAGGCCATTCTCGCGCTCCATGCGAGAGAGATAGTCCTTCTGAGCCTGCAGGCCGAGGATCAGCGTGCCGGGACGGTGAGCGATGACGTCTTCCCACTGATCGCGTGAGGTGGCGTCAAACGGCGCGCGCGCAACCTTGAAGTCGACCGCGCCGCCGGAATTGGTCGTGATGTAGAACTGACCGTCCCAGACGACGGCCGAATACTCCACACCGTCTTCACGTGGTGCAATCAGGTGCAGCGTTGGGCGGTGCGCCTTCGCATCGAACCAGTGCCATTCAGATGTGGTGTGATTGGACGAGGTGACGAAGATCTTTTCCTGGTTCGCGGATTTGGAGACGCCGACGAAGAAGCCGGGGTCCTTTTCTTCGTAAATCAGCGTGTCTTCGCCGGTTTCGAGATCCCGCTCATAGACGGCGTCGGGCCGGGCGTTCTCGTCGCGGTGAACCCAGAAAATGGACTTTCCGTCTTCGCTCCACTCGAACGAGCCGTAGCTGTCAGAGATCGGCGCGGCGGCGGGTTCTCCGGTCCCGATATTGGTGATCGTGACCGTGTAGAACTCGCTGCCCTGCGTATCCAGTGCATAGGCAATCAGCGAGTGGTCCGGTGATGTGTCTACGCTTCCAAAGGAGAAGTAATCTGTGCCTTCAGACATCTTGTCGCCGTCGAGCAGGATGGTCTCTTCTGCATCGGGGGTGAAGGCGTCCGAGGCGTCCCGCCGGGCGATGATGGGGTATTCGCCGCCTTCGCGGTAGCGGGAATAGTAAGCGAACCGGCCATCAATCTCGGGAACGGAGGCGTCGTCTTCCTTGATGCGGCCTTTCATCTCCTGGAAAAGCGCCTCGCGCAGATCTGCAGTTGGCGCCTCGAGATTGGCCTTGGTGTAGGCATTCTCAGCCTCAAGGTATTCGCGAATGTCGGCGCGCAGGACGGATGGGTCGCGCATCACTTCCTGCCAGTTATCGTCCTTCATCCAGTGATAAGGATCGACGCGGGTGCGGCCGACCTGTGTCGTCTCGAAATCCACGCGCTTTGCGACAGGTGTTGCCGGAGTGGTCTTGGGGGCCTGCTTGGCCGGCGCAGAGGTCAGGTCAGTTTTTTCGGTCATTGTGCATCCTGAGAGAATGGTTGCTGCGGCTGCGCCGGCCAGCAGGAGTGAATTTCGCATGTATGGCACCCGTCCAAGGTTGATCCTGCCCTGGCGGGAAGTGGATCAGCGTGGAGCGGGAGTGTCCAGACTTATTCGGCGGGACGGAAATCCAGCACGACGCCATTGATACACCAGCGCTCGCCGGTGGGCGGCGGCCCGTCCTTGAAGACGTGTCCCATATGCAGGCCGCAGGTGGCGCAATGGCATTCCGTACGAGGGATGATCATCTTGAAGTCGGTTTTGGTGGCGACTGCTTCCGGCGTGATCGGCTGCCAATAGCTGGGCCAGCCCGTGCCGGAATCGAACTTGTGCTCAGACGACCAGAGCGGGCTGTCGCAGCCTTTGCAGTAATAGGTGCCAGCGCGTTTCTCGTCATTGTAATTGCCGGGTGTGAAGGCGCGCTCGGTGCCTTCTTTGACGCCGACTCGGTATTCCTCTTCGGTCAGCACTTCCCGCCATTCGCGGTCCGAACGTTTGATGCTCTGGCTCATACGGGTCTCCTTAGCCGGGAAGGGAAATATAGGCGTGCGGCCGGCGATTTTCACCCATGCCGAAAGCAGAACGGCCGCCCCGGAGAACGGAGCGGCCGAAAAAGTCAAATGTCATCAGATGCTTATGCGTAAAGGACGGTGATGGTCTCTGCAACGAGCGCCGGGCGCTCCTGGCCTTCGATCTCGATCGTGGCTTCCATCTTCATCTGCTTGCCGCCGGATTTAGGCTCCACTGACAGGCATTTCTGGCGCAGGCGAACCTTGGAGCCGACCGGCACCATATTGGTGAAACGCACCTTGTCAGAGCCATAATTGATGCCGCGCGTCGTGCCGGTGACTTTCAGCACTTCGCCGCCCAGCATTGGCAGAAGGGAGAGGGTGAGGAAGCCGTGAGCGATGGGGCCGCCCATGGCTTTGGTGGCTTTCTCGACGTCGACGTGGATCCACTGATGGTCTCCGGTTGCGTCGGCAAACAGGTTGACGCGGTCCTGGTCAATGGTGTGCCAGTCGGACACGCCGACTTCCTGTCCTGCAATAGATTCAAGCTCGTCGAAGGCGACGACGCGTGGGTTGGCCATGGAGTCCTCCTTAAAATGTGCTGGCTTGTTTTGGCGCGTCGGCCGGGCCGGGGCAAGCCTTACGGTAGGGTAATTGCGCCCGCGACCCCGGCGATTATCCCATGACTATACCGGACCAAGCCGGACCAGGGCATGACCTCAGCCGTTCAGATGATGCGCAAGTCTTGCGATAAAGTGCTCCACGTCGCGGTCGCTGGTGAAGAGGTGTTGCGTGATGCGCAACCGGTCCCCGCGCCGTGAGACGAAGATGCCATCTTCCTTCAGCCGGACGGCCAGGTCCGCCGGTGCGCGGTCTGGCAGAGCCGGGCAGAGATAGTGGCTCCCGCGCACGCCTTCGGGTGGGCAGGACATGCCGATCTCTGCCAGCCGGTCTGCCAGCGCCGTGTTCCGCACGCCGAGCGTTTGCTCGATATTGGCCACGCCCCAGCCAAGCACGGTGCGGATCGCTTCCTCGAAGGCGGGCAGGAGGGCGAAGTTCGAGCGCTCGCCCATGTCGAAGCGCTGGGCGCCGGGGGCGTAATTGTCGGTGTAGTCGATCAGGCGCGCGAAGTTCGTCGAGCCTTCCCGCGTGATCCAGGTCTGCTCCAGCGGCTGGCCGCCGCGATGCTGCGGGGCAACATAGAGGAAGCCGGTGCCATACGGGGCGAGCAGCCATTTATAGGCGGCGACGGCGGCGAAATCTGGCTGCACGTCCTTCACGTCGAAGGCCAGCGCGCCGCAGCTTTGCGTCAGGTCCAGCACGAGCGCGGCGCCCACCTCGCGGCAGCGCTTGCCGACGGCGGTGAGATCGATCAGGGCGCCGTCGGTCCAGCGGATATGACCGCAGGCGACGAGGCCGGTGTCCGGGCCGATGGCGCTGAGCAGGGCATCTGACAGCGTCTCGTTCCCGTGTGTGCCCACCGTGCGCAGCGTGGCGCCGGTCTCCTTCGCCAGGTCGCGCCAGGCGTAGACGTTGGAGGGGAACTGGTCCTCCAGGATGAGGATCTCCTGTCCCTTCAACAGAGGCAGGTTCCTGGCCGCCGTGGCCAGGCTGTAGCTGGCCGAGGGCGAGAAGGCGATGCCATCGGTGTCGGCGCCGATCAGCTCAGCCAGCAGGGGGCGCAGGCGCTCGGTGTCGGCAAAGAAGTCCGTCTCCTGAATATGCCAGGGCTGCAGCTTGCGGGCGAGCCCCTTCTGCCCGGCCTCGACAGACGCCGTCGTCATCGGCCCCATCGTGGCAGTGTTGAAATAGGCAACATCGTCAGGGATGTCGAACAAGTGGCGCTGGTTCGGGATCTGGGTCATCCGGTTTGCCTAGCGCGCGCCTGCGGTCCGGGCCAGTGAGACGTTGCCGCACCACGTACTTTCCTAGGAATTGAGCAAGGCCGGGGCGATGGTTTCTATATGTTGGCGGAAGGCGTTCACATGGGTGGGCGTGCTGGCGAGCCGGGCAGACTTCATGACCCATTCAAAGGAAAATTCCAGCGCCTGGCCGTCCAGCCCCTGCAGCGGACCGGCGGTCATGTTCGTTGCCGACAGTTTTGCCGCGGGCAGGATCGCTGCGCCCACGCCGAGTTCGGTCCATTCTTCGATGACGTGATAGCTGAGCGCATATCCGGGATAGAGTGTCAGGCAGGCGCCCTCAGCCTCAAACAGGCGTTCGAGTGCGGCGTTGAGGCCGCAGGTGCCGTTTGTGCAGATGATGGGCGCATCCGGCAGGGAGCTGATCTGCCATGGGTGAAGAGAGGGATCTGACCCTTGCGTCTCGCGCGGCAGGTAGAAGAGCGGGTCCCGATAGGCCGGTAAGACCTGCATCCCGTCCGGCGCCGGTTCCGTTACGCGCAGGCCGAAATCCAGCTTTCCCGTCTGTATACGTTCGATCAGATCATCCAGAAGGCATTCCTTGAACAGGATCGACACATTTGGGTTTGCCTGCCGGTAAGGGCCAAGCGCGCGCTCCACAGTTTTCAGGTCGATCAGCGGGGACATGCCGATCCGGAGGATCTTGTGTGCCGGATTGTGCCAGGCGGAGGCCGCCTTTTCTATTTCGTCCACATCACCGAGCAGCGCTTCGAGAAAGGGCAGCATGTGCTGTCCGAACGGTGTGAGAGACACTTCGCGCGTCGTCCGGTCAAACAGGCGCCCGCCCAGTTCTTCTTCCAGCTGGACAAGCCCGTTGGAGAGCGTGGGCTGGGTCGCGCCGGCTTCGGCGGCGGCTTTCCGGAAAGAAAGCGTATGCGCGAGGCGGACGGCGTAGTCGATCTGGCGGAGTTTCACGGCAAGCACTCTATCTGATTGGCATCAGGCATAGCGCAATCATTGATTGAGCGCATCTATCAATCAAATCCAAACTCTGAATTTCCCCGGCGGCCTGCTGAGGCGCAGGTTCCGGCCTGCTAGACAGCAAAGGAGACAAGAATGTTTGGTCTGAAATCCTCCCGGAAGGGCTTCGCGGCGGCGTTGGTGATGGCCGGTGCCATACTGACGTTCGCAGGGTGTGCCTCAGCAGAGCCGGCCGCCGGCTTCCAGCCTGATCCGGCGCGAACAGCGGTGCTGATCACCGATCCGCAGAATGACTTCATGAGCGAGAAAGGCGCTGCCTGGGGCCTCGTGAAGGGCAATGTGGAACGCCTGCACACCCGTGAGAATATCGCGAAGCTGATTGCGTCTGCCAAGTCGGAAGACGTGCCATTGTTCATCAGTCCGCACTTCTACTTCCCGCAGGATGGCGGCTGGCTGGCGCGCGGACCGATCCAGCAGACCCTGCACGACATTCATATGTTCGAAGTGGCCGGGCCGGTGGACTATTCAAAGATCGCCGGTACGGGCGCAGATTTCTACGCTCCGCTGAAGCCCGCCATTCTGGATGGGGAAACCGTGATTGTTTCGCCGCACAAGATCTATGGTCCGGAGTCCAACGATCTCGTGATGCAGCTGCGCAAGCACGGCATCGACACGGTGATCATGGGCGGCTTTGCGGCCAATCTTTGTACGGATTCCCATATGCGGGAACTGGTCGAGCAGGGCTTCAATGTCGTGATGGTGGAAGATGCTGTCGGCGCGCCGGGCGAAGAGGCCTATGACGCGGCGCTCCTGAATTATTCCATGATCGCGAATGACGTCTGGACGACGGACGAAGCTGTCGCCTTCCTGAAATAGGTGCGGCAGCCGCTGGCGGCCCGGGTGCTTTCCCGCCCGGGCCGTTTTGCACGTCAGACGATGCGGCTGTCTTTCTTGCCCCAATAGCGGTCGCGGATGAGGCGCTTGTAGAGTTTGCCAGTCGGGTGGCGCGGCAGTTCAGCGTCGAAGTCGATGCTTTTCGGGCATTTGATTTTCGACAGGTTTGCCTGCGCGAATTCCATCAGTTCTGCCGCCAGTTCCTCGGAAGGGGCAATGCCCGGCATGGGCTGGACGACCGCTTTCACCGACTCGCCGAACTCTTCATCCGGCACACCGATCACGGCCACGTCCGCCACTTTCGGGTGGGTGATCATGATGTTTTCGCATTCCTGCGGATAGATGTTCACGCCGCCGGAGATGATCATGAACGCCTTGCGGTCGGTGAGGTAGAGGAACCCGTCCGCGTCCAGCTTACCGACATCGCCGAGGGACGACCAGTCGCTGTGCTTGGGGTTGAGGGCGGCCGCGTTCTTGTCCGGCGAATTGTGGTAGTTTGGCGGATTGGTCCCGGCAAAATAGACCTGACCTTCCTCGCCGACCGGCACTTCGTCGCCTTCCTCGTTGCAGATCTTGACCTCGCCATAGACCGCTTTGCCGACGGTGCCCTTGTGGGCCATCCATTCGTCGCTCTTCGCCCAGGTCATGCCATTGCCTTCGGACCCGGCATAGTATTCGTCGATGATGGGGCCCCACCAGGCGATCATCTGTTCCTTGACCGGCACCGGGCACGGCGCTGCGGCGTGGACAACCCATTTCAGGCTGGACACGTCGTATTTACTGCGGACCTCTTCAGGCAGCTTGAGCAGCTTCACGAACATGGTCGGCACCATCTGGATGTGCGTGATCCTGTGCTTTTCGATATTGGCGAGCAGTGCTTCTGCGTCGAATTTTTCCATGATGACCAGCGTGGCGCCGAACTTCATGAAGGTCATGCAGTAGCGCAGCGGGGCGGCATGGTAGAGCGGGGCAGGCGACAGGTAGACGCTGTCTGCGCCTGCGCCGGAGAAGGCCTGGAGGACCTGCGCCAGCACATTCGTCTCGTCGATCGGGGTGTCGGGTTCCAGCGGCGGGCGGATGCCTTTCGGGCGGCCGGTCGTGCCAGAGGAGTAGAGCATGTCCGTGCCGGCCATTTCGTCGGCGATGGGCGTTTCCGGGAACTCACCCCGAAGCGCTTCAAGCGGTGCAAAGCCTGGCATGGGGCCATCGATAGACCAGTAGTGCTCCAGACTTGTCAGCGCTCTCACCTCTTCGGCGACAGCGCGCTTGGACGCGCCCGCGATGAACAGCTTCGCCCCGGAGTCCGACAGGATGTATTCCACTTCCGGCGCGGTGAGGCGCGAGGAAATGGCAACATAGTAGAGCCCGGCGCGCTGCGCGGCCCAGCAGATCTCGAAATACCGCGGCGAGTTTTCAGCGAAGATGGCAATCGTGTCGCCGGGATTGCAGCCTGCGCCGCGCAGGGCATGGGCGACCTGGTTGGAGCGGGCCTCCAGCTGTCCATAGGTGACGGTCTCACCTGAGCCGGCCATGATATAGGCGGGCTTGTCCGGATTGGTCTTTGCGTGGTGATGGGGGTGCATTTCCTGGCTCTCCTCACGAATTTCGGGGGCGCTTGTCACCGGCCCTCTGAAATGGTCAGGCGCGACCATACTCACACCGTTGATGGCGTCCACCGGAGACGTTGCGGAAAGCGCCGGAACTGTCGCAACCAGTCGGCCATCGGGCGGTTAGCCGGGGAGGCCCGGATTGCCGGCCTCGTCGGGGTGGGCGTCGACATAGGCCTGTTTGAGCTCAACCGAGCGGTTGTGGTGCCCGTCAGGACTCCAGCCCGGGGCGTTGATCATCCGTCCGAACCATTTGTCCGGGCGCAGGCCGTCGCTGGCGCAGTCCCGCATCAGGGCGAAGAATTCGTGGAAGGCCACGGTGAACGGATTGTACGAGCCAACCGGTTTCACGATGCCATAGACGGGCTTGTCCGCGTCCAGCTCCGGCACAAAGGTGCCGAACATCTTGTCCCAGATGATGAAGACCCCGGCATAATTGGTATCGAGGTATCTCGGGTTGGTGGCGTGGTGGACCCGGTGATGCGACGGCGTGTTCATCACCGCCTCGAACCATTTCGGCATCCGGCCTATCGCCTCGGTATGGATCCAGAACTGGTAGAGCAGGTTCCAGCCCGCCGCAAAGCCGATCAGGTAAGGATGGAAACCGAGGATCACCATGGGCAGGCCGAGAATATAGAGCCCGGTGAACGGGCCGAACCAGGGCTGGCGCAGCGCGGTCGTCAGATTGTAGTGCTCAGAAGAATGGTGCGTGACATGCTCCATCCACCACCAGCGCGCGCGATGTGCAAACCGGTGCTTCCAGTAATAGATAAAGTCGTAGAGCACGAAACAGGCGGCAAAGCTCCACCAGGTAAAGGGCAGGGTGAACAGCCGGTAGGGCCAGGCGATCATCAGCAGCCACAGGAACAGTGTTGCCGTAAGCGTGTTCACCACGACATTGCCGATCCCCATGGCCAGAGAGGTGAAGGCGTCTTTCGTTTCATACCGGCCATGGAAGCGCCCGGTCTTTACGCCCCACCATTCCAGCGCGACGAACAGCACGAAGAATGGCGCGGCATACGTCGTGACAGGGGGGAAGTCGTGAAACTCCATGAAGCGCGGGTCCGTAAAATGATGGCGGGGCAACGCGCAACTATCCGGTCCGTCGGGGCGTGGCGTCAAGCATACCTGAGGATTTCGCCAGACCCTGTTTTCCCGGGAGCGAGTCCGAAACTCGCCAGCCCCGGCTTGACGAACCTTGGGGAACCCCGCCTCACTGGCCAGCAAACCAACAGGGAGACCGGCCATGGCCGCTACGGCGCTCAAGACATTCGAAGAGATCAAGCTGGAGAAGGAAGACGGAATCGCGATTCTGACCCTTCACCGGCCAGAAAAGATGAACGCCTTTACGGGCAAGATGATGCAGGAGCTGATCGAGGCGTTCGACATCACCGACGCGGACGACGATGTGCGTGTCGTCATCGTGACGGGCCATGGGGATCGCGCCTTCTGCGCAGGGGCTGACCTGTCGGCCGGCGCCAAGACATTCGACTATGATAAACGTTCGGATGACGGTGAGGCGGGCCGCACGGCCAGCGAAGACATCCAGCGCGATGGCGGCGGACGCGTGACGCTGCGCATCTTCAACAGTCTGAAGCCGGTGATCGGCGCCATCAACGGCGCGGCTGTCGGCATCGGCGTGACCATGCAGTTGCCGATGGACATCCGCCTGGCGGCTGATAACGCCCGGTTCGGGTTTGTGTTCAATCGCCGGGGTATCAATCCGGAAGCGGCATCGTCTTACTTCCTGCCGCGGCTCGTCGGCATCCAGCAGGCGCTGGACTGGTGCTATACCGGCCGTATCTTCCCGGCGCAGGAAGCGCTCGATGCGGGCTTCGTGAAGGCCGTCTATCCGCAGGCAGAGCTTCTGGACGAAGCAAAAAAACTGGCCCGCGAGATTGCAGACAATACGGCCGCTGTTTCCACCACGCTGACCCGCCACATGATGTGGCGCATGCTGGGGGCCAGCCACCCGATGGAAGCCCACATCGTCGATTCCGCCGCGATCTATTCGCGCGGCAAGACCGAAGATGCCCGCGAAGGCGTGATGAGCTTCCTGGAGAAGCGTCAGCCGACCTATCCGGTGAAAGTATCCGACGGCATGCCGAGCTTCTTCCCCTGGTGGGATGAGCCGGAATTCAAATGGATTGGTGGTGACGGCTCGTGAGTGAGCAGACCTTCGAGTTTATAAAGACGAATGGCGTCACGCTGCGCGTGGCGACTGCCGGGGACGGGCCGCTTGTCGTGCTCGTCCACGGATTCCCCGAAAGCTGGTATTCCTGGCGCCACCAGATCAAGGCGCTCAGCGAGGCCGGCTACAGGGTGGCCGCACCGGATGTGCGCGGCTATGGCGAATCCGAACGGCCTGAGGCGGTAGAGGCCTATGATCTCGAAAGCCTGACGGGCGATATTGCCGGGTTGGCGGAGGCCTTGTCACCGGGCGAGAAGGCAGTCGTCGTCGGCCATGACTGGGGGGCGCCAATTGCGTGGAATACGGCCCGTCTGCATGCGGACAAGTTCCGTGCAGTGGCGGGTCTTTCCGTGCCCTACCTGCCAATGGGCGATGTCATGTTCCTGGACATGGTGCACAAGGTGTTCACGGAACGGGGCCTGTTCTTCTATCAGGTCTATTTTCAGGATATCGGCCCGCCGGAAGCCGAGCTGGAAGCAGATCCGGCGGAGACGATCCGGAAATTCTACTATGCAATTTCCGGCGATGCGCCGGACGGCACCTGGCCGACGGACAAGAAGCATGGCGACACGCTGCTGCACCGCCTGCCGGAACCGCCCATGCCGCTGCCCTGGCTGGATGCGGATGATGTCGCTTACTATGACAGCCAGTTCCGCAAATCCGGTTTTCGCGGCCCGCTGAACCGCTACCGCAATCATGCGCGCGACTATGCGTTCCTGAAAAACCATCCGGCCAATCCGGTGATTCAGCAGCCGTCACTGTTCATTGGTGGCACGAAGGATCTGGTGCTGAAGATGTTCCAGGGCGACATCGTCGCGGCGATGAAGCCGAACCTGGCGGATCTGCGCGGATGCCATCTGCTGGATGGCATCGGCCATTGGACGCAGCAGGAGAACCCGGACGCCGTGAACCGCTACCTGATCGACTGGCTGGGCGGGCTGTAAGCCCGCCTGCCGGCACGATCTGTCACTCCGTCAGTAGTTCACGCGGTTGGAGACGGCGCCGTCCACAACCAGGTTGACGCCCGTCGTGTAAGAAGATGCCGGGCTGGCCAGGAAGACGGCCGCGTTGGCGATTTCCTGCGGCGTTGCACAGCGTCCGGTCGGATTGCGGGAATTGGCCTGCTTGAAGAAGTCGGGCTGGTTCGTCTGCACCATGTGCCAGATCCCGCCTTCGAAGAAGACCATGCCGGGTGAGACGACATTGACGCGCAGGCCTTTGGCGGCGTTTTCACGGGCCAGCCCCTTGGCAAAATGTATCAGCGACGCCTTCATCGGGCCGTAGGAATCTGCCCGGTCCGCCTGGGCAGCAGAGACGGAGGAGATGATGACAAAGGCCGCATCGCCATGGGTATCGGCGGCCTTGTTCAGAAAGGGCTCAGCCGCGCTGAACGCGTTGACTGCGCCCAGCACGTCCAGCTCGAAATTCTGCGTCCAGGCCTCGGGTGTATTGCCTTGCGCCATGGCCCCGGCGTTTGAAACGAGGATGTCGATGCCACCGAGTTTCAGACCCGCGTGCCGGATCCACGATTTGAGCGCGTCAGCATCCTTGATATCAACTGATGCGCCTGTTGCATTTACGCCTTTGGCCTGCAGGGCCTCCACCGTTTCGGCGACCTGCTTTTCATTCCGGGCGCAAATCGCAACATTGGTGCCTTCATCCGCCAATGTCTCGGCAATGGCACGCCCGATACCGCGCGTGCCGCCAAGGATGACGGCGTTCTTTCCCTTTAGATGCAGATCCACTTCGGCTTCCTCCACTGATTTCAGGGGGAGTGTGGGCGCAAAAGCCGACGAAACCAACACCTGTCGTCGCGTCGAGACTTGCCAGCGTGCCGGCAATTGGGTGATGTGAGGTATGCACAACTTGCTCCCTATTGCCGCCGATATCGGCACACGCCTGACAGAGCGTGGTGAAACCGTCGCGATTTCAGAATCATCATCCGGTGGCCTGATCTCGGCGGCGCTGCTCGCCGTGCCGGGCGCATCGGCTTTCTACCGGGGCGGCGGGGTGATCTACACGCCTCAGGCATTCCGGGGGCTGTTGGGGCTGACCAGGGAAGACCTGGGCGATGTGCGGTCTTCGACCGAGCCATATGCCCGCCTGCTGTCCCGCACGATCCGGGGCAAGCTGAGCGCCGACTGGGGGCTGTGCGAGACCGGCGCATCCGGGCCGAACGGAAACCCTTACGGCGACGCCGCAGGCCACACCTGTGTGGCGGTCTGCGGCCCGGACAGGTTTGAAATGTCCCGCACTTTAGAAACGGGAATCGATAACCGGGCAGACAATATGCGCCGCTTTGCCATCGAAGCGCTGGATCTGCTGCACGCCGCGCTGACCTGAGTTCTATTCGAAGTCGGCGCCGTAGCCCTGCTGTTCCTTGGTCAGATCGCCGAAGCGCGTGATGTTGGAATCGAAGGCGAGTTCGACGCGGCCGATCGGGCCGTGACGCTGCTTACCGATGATACATTCGGCCTTGCCGTAGACCTCGTCCATGCGCTGGCGCCACTTGGACCATTTTTCGTTTGAGGCCGGATCACTCGGGTCTGCACCGGGCTCTGTCCGGGCGAGATAATACTCCTCACGATACACGAACATGACGACGTCCGCGTCCTGCTCGATGGAACCGGATTCCCGGAGGTCCGACAGCTGCGGACGTTTGTCGTCGCGCTGTTCCACCGCGCGGGAGAGCTGGGACAGCGCGATGATCGGGACGTTCAGATCCTTCGCCAGCGCCTTCAGCGAGGTTGTGATCTGGGTGATTTCCTGCACACGGCTGGAATTGGGGCCGGAGGTGCTGACCGTGATGAGCTGCAGGTAGTCGATCACGATCATGTCGAGACCAACAGAGCGCTGCAGGCGGCGCGCGCGGGCCGCGAGCTGGCTGATCGAGATGCCGCCGGTGTCGTCGATGTAGAGCGGCAGGTTCTGCAGCTCCTCCGTCGCTTCGCGCAGGCGTTCGAAATCGCCCTTGTCGAGGTCGCCCTGACGAATGCGGTGGGTGGTGATCCCGGTCCGCTCCGCAATGATACGGGTGGCCAGCTGTTCGTTCGACATTTCCAGCGAGAAGAAACCGACGATCGCTCCGTCTACGGTTTTCTTGGAGCCGTCTTCCTGCATCTCGGCGCGGTAGGCAGACGCTGCATTGTAGGCGATGTTGGTGGCCAGCGATGTCTTACCCATGGATGGGCGTCCGGCGAGAATGATCAGGTCAGACCGGTGCATGCCGCCGAGCTTCTCATCGAGATCGCGCAGGCCGGTCGGGATACCGGCAATCTTGCCTTCGCGCTTGTAGGCGGCTTCGGCCGTTTTCAGCGATTCCGTCAGGGCTTCGGCGAAGCTGGTAAAGCCGCGGCCGGTTGCGCCGCGCTCGGCGAGGTCGAACAGCTGGCGTTCGGCCAGCTCGATCTGGCGCTCGCCGCTTTCTTCCGGGGCAGGGGTCAGCGCCCGGCCCTGAAGATCGCTGCCGATGCCGACGAGCGAGCGCCGCATGGCGAGGTCGCGGATCATATGGGCGTAGTCGCCCACCTCAGCCCCGAACGCCGCCGAGTCCAGCAGCTGTTCCAGGTAACGCGCGCCGCCAATTTCTGACAGCTTTTCGGCCTTCTCGAAATGCTCGCGCAGGGTCACGCCATCAGCGATGCGACCCTGCTGGATCATGATGGACGCGACTTCGTACAATTCCTGGTGGGCCGGGGCGTAGAAGTCCGACGCGCGCAGGATGTCGGCGACGCGCTGGTAGGAATTGTTGTCAAAGAGAATGGCGCCCAGCACAGCGGATTCGGCCGACAGATTGTGCGGCGGCGCAATGGCGTCTTTGGGGAAGGCGGTATCGTCCAGAGGCATGGGTTAACCCTACCTTACCTGAGGGGAGAGTGCACGGTGATAGAACTGCCTCGCCTGTGGATAAGTGCCCGTCACCGGTGGATGATCCGCGCGCACCCGGAACTGGCCACGGAGTCACCAAAGAAAAAGGCCGCACCCGGAAGTGCGGCCTTTTCTGTCTGGTATGCCGTGAAGCTTATTCTTCTTCGGCAGGGCCTTCAGCAGCGCGCTCTGCAGCAGCCTCGGCGAGTTCGCCGGCCTGCTCATCATCCTGCGCCTGATTGGCAGCCTGCAGCGAAGCCACAATGTCTTCACCCTTGGCCTGACGGTCAGCTTCATCATTCGAACGGGCAATGTTTGCCTGGACGGTGATAGCCACTTCCGCGTGGAGGCGGACGGAGATGTCGTACAGGCCGATCTCTTTGATCGGCTTGTCGAGACGCACGCCGGAACGCGGCACGCTGTAGCCGGCGGCTTCAGCCGCATCGGCAATGTCGCGTGCGGTGACGGAGCCATAAAGATGGCCAGTGTCGCCAGCCTGACGGATCAGGACGAAGATTGCGCCGTCGAGCTTCTGAGATTCGGTCTCAGCTGCTGCGCGGGCTTCGGCGTTGCGGGCTTCGATGGCGTCGCGTTCACGCTCGAAACGGGCGCGATTGCGTTCATTGGCCATCAGGGCCTTGCCTTGCGGCAGAAGGAAGTTACGGGCGAAGCCGTTCTTCACTTTCACTTCGTCGCCAATGGCGCCGAGGTTTTCAACGCGTTCAAGGAGGATCACTTGCATGTCAGTCTCTCCTTACTTCACTTCGAAGGGCAGCAGGGCGAGCATGCGGGCACGTTTGATGGCCTGGGCAAGCTTGCGCTGGTTCTTCAGGTTTACAGCCGTGATGCGGCTCGGCACGATTTTCCCTTTTTCAGAGATATAGCGCTGCAGCAGTTTCACGTCCTTGTAGTCGATCGTCTGGGCGTTATCGCCCGAAAACGGATCGACTTTGCGGCGGCGGCCGAACGGGCGGCGGGCCGGGATATTGGTGATGTTCAGTTTCTGAGCCATGTCCTGTCCCTTTCCTAGTCGCGGCGACGGTCTTTGCGGGAGAGCACCGGCGACGGCTCGTCGCTCAGTTCTTCCACACGGATGGTCATGTAGCGCATGACGTCTTCCGACAGGCGCTGACGGCGTTCCAGTTCGTGGATCGCAGCGGCAGGCGCGTCGATGTTGATCAGCGAGTAGTGACCCTTGCGCTGCTTCTTGATCGGGTAGGCAAGGTTGCGAAGGCCCCAATACTCGGTTTTGCCGATGGTGGCGCCTTTTTCCTTGAGAAAGCCGGACAGTTCTTCGACAAAAGAGTCGACCTGGGCCGGCGAGATATCAGGTCGTGTGATCACGACATGCTCGTAAAAAGCCATGTTTTTATTCCCAAAATCTAAGAGATGCGGCGCCAGACAGTGGGAGACTGCCGGACGATGGCCCCTCTTCCCCCGGCTCATTCCGGAGTACCAAGGACCGCATCTCTGTCCATGAAGGCGGCTGTAAAGCGCATCTGGCAAGGGTTTTCAATAGCTTGCGCACACGCGCGTGCACATTTAGGCACGGCCAAAATCCCGGGAGAATCGCCGATGACCAAACTCGCTTTCATCTTTCCTGGCCAGGGCAGCCAGGAAATCGGCATGGGCAAGGCCCTTGCGGATGCTTATACGGCCGCCCGCGACGTATTTCAGGCGGTCGATGATGCGCTCGGCCAGGGCCTGTCGGACCTGATGTGGAACGGCACGATCGAGGAACTGACGCTGACGGCCAATACCCAGCCCGCGCTCATGGCCCATTCGGTTGCTGTCATGAAAGCGCTGGAGGCGGAATTCGGTATTTCCGCGAAGGATGCGGCTTTTGTGGCCGGTCATTCGCTGGGGGAATATTCCGCGCTTGCCGCTGCAGGATCGCTGACAATCGCCGATACGGCGCGCCTGCTGCGTATTCGCGGCAATGCCATGCAGTCCGCCGTTCAGCCCGGAGAAGGCGCCATGGCAGCTCTGCTGGGCGCTGACGTCGCACAAGCGGAGGCCGCCTGTGCGGCCGGCCGTGAGACCGGCGGTGCCTGTGAACTGGCAAACGACAATGCGCCGGGCCAGCTGGTCCTGTCCGGATCGAAAGCCGCGATTGATGCGGCGTGTGAGTGGGCAAAGGCCAATGGCGTGAAGAAGGCGATGCCGTTGAACGTGTCCGCGCCCTTCCATTGTTCGCTGATGCAGCCTGCCGCCGATGCCATGGCCGAAGCGCTGGCCGGAACGGACATCAAATCGCCGGTCGTTCCGGTGGTTGCGAATGTCTCCGCGACGCCGGTGACCGATCCGGAGACCATCCGTCAGAATCTCGTCGCGCAGGTGACCGGCCGCGTCCGCTGGACCGAGAGCGTACAGTTCATGGTCGCCGAGGGCGTCGACACGACGGGCGAAGCTGGCAACGGTAAGGTCCTGACAGTGATGCAGCGCCGCATCGAGAAATCACTAAAAGGCTTCACCCTCGGCGCGCCCGAGGATTTGGAAGCCTTTGCAGAAGCCATGAAGGGATAATCCCATGTTCACACTCTCCGGCCGTACGGCCCTTGTTACGGGCGCTTCCGGCGGTATCGGCAGCGCGATTGCGAAAGCGCTCTCCGAAGCTGGCGCGAAAGTCGTGCTGTCTGGCACGCGCGAAGGCGTCCTCAATGATGTCGCCGCCACTTTGCCCGGTGAAAGTGCCGTGGTGACCTGCAACCTGTCCGACCCCGAGGCCGTCGATGGCCTCGCCGCGAAGGCGGAGGAAGCGGTCGGGCCGCTCGATATCCTGGTCGCGAATGCCGGCATCACCCGCGACAAACTGCTGATGCAGATGAAGGATGACGACTGGAACAGCGTCATCGATATCAATCTCGGATCTTATTACCGCCTCACGAAGAGCGTCGTGCGCGGCATGATGAAGCGCCGCCATGGCCGCATTATCGGCATCACATCGGTTGTGGGCGTGACCGGCAATCCCGGCCAAACGAACTATTGTGCGTCCAAGGCGGGGATGATCGGGTTTACCAAATCCCTGGCCCAGGAAGTCGCCAGCCGCGGCATTACAGCCAACGCAATCGCCCCCGGTTTCATCGAATCACCGATGACGGATGTGCTGCCGGAAGCTCAGAAGAGTTCGCTTCTGGGGAGAATTCCGGCGGGCCGATTGGGGCAGGGTGCTGATATTGCTGCAGCTGCGGTGTATCTGGCTTCTGACGAGGCAGGCTATGTTACGGGGCAGACGCTGCACGTAAATGGCGGTATGGCCATGATCTGATAGGCACAGTTCACAGCTATACAAGGGCTTGGCGGCTCGGATAACTGTGTGCTAGGCGCAACACAATGGTTCGGATTTCGGGCCATTCCTCAGGCATTTAAGAGAGGTAAGCATGTCTGACGTTCTTGAACGTGTTAAGAAAATCGTTGTCGACAATCTCGACGTAGAAGGTGACAAGGTCGTCGAAAGCGCGAGCTTCATTGACGACCTCGGCGCAGACTCGCTGGACCTCGTCGAGCTGGTCATGGCTTTTGAGGAAGAATTCAATATCGAAATCCCGGACGATGTGCAGGAGTCGATCCGTACCGTCGGTGACGCCGTGACCCACATCAAGGCTCACATCTAAGACATCCTGGACAGAAGGGGTCTCCATGTCTGACCGCCGCGTCGTCATCACTGGCATTGGTATCGTGTCTCCGCTTGCGGCGACACGGGAGGCCACATGGGAACGGTTGCTTGCGGGCAAGTCCGGGGCTGGGCGCATTGATGCGTTCGACCCTGAGGACATGCCCTGCAAAATCGCTTTCCAGGTGCCATGGGTGACGGGCCGCGGTGGCGGAGAAGGTGACCCTGAAGCGTTCGATTCGGAGAAATTCGTCTCCAAAAAGGAGATGCGCCGGATCGACGAATTCATTCTCTACGCCCTCGCGGCGGCCGAAGAGGCTGTCGAGGATGCCAACTGGCGTCCTGAGGACGAAGAGGAAAAAGAACGGACCGGGGTCATGATCGGCTCAGGTATCGGTGGTCTCGAGTCGATCTACGACACGGCGATCACCCTGTATGAGCATGGCCCGCGCAAGGTCAGCCCGTTCTTTATTCCGTCGGCTCTGATCAACCTCGCCTCCGGCCAGGTTTCGATCAAGTACGGCTTCAAAGGCCCGAATCACTCGGTCGTGACAGCTTGTGCCACCGGGGCGCACGCCATCGGCGACTCATCCCGTCTTATCAAATACGGCGATGCGGACGTGATGATTGCAGGAGGATCCGAAGCCGTGATCGGCCGGATCGGTATTGCCGGCTTCTGCGCCGCCAAGGCCATGTCCACCGGGTTCAACGATACGCCCGAAAAAGCCTCGCGTCCCTATGACAAGGATCGCGACGGATTTGTCATGGGTGAAGGCGCTGCGATTCTGGTGCTCGAAGAGTATGAGCATGCAAAGGCCCGCGGCGCGAAGATTTACGCAGAGGTCTCGGGTTACGGCCTGACTGGCGATGCGTACCACATCACGGCCCCTGCTGAAGGGGCTGAGGGTGGCTATCGCGCCATGAAAATGGCTCTGAAGAATTCCGGCATCGACCCCACCGAAATCGACTACGTCAATGCGCACGGCACATCGACGCCCAAGGGTGACGAAGGCGAAGCCGGCGCAGTGGAGCGGGCTTTCGGCGACCATGCGAAGGACATCTCGATGTCGTCGACCAAGTCGGCCGTCGGGCACCTCCTCGGCGCTGCGGGCGCGATTGAAAGCGCGTTCTGCGCCCTGGCCATTCGCGACCAGGTCATGCCGCCGACGCTGAACCTCGATAATCCGAGCTTCGAAACCGTGATCGACCTGATCCCGCACAATGCCAAGAAGGGCCGGGTGCGTGCCGCCATGTCGAACAGTTTCGGGTTTGGCGGAACGAACGCCAGCCTGGTGCTGCGCGAGGTGAAGTAAGTCCCTTTCCGGACTCCTGCACCATGCTTAGGCTGCCGTGCAGGAAACCCGCTGATTGAGGCTGCGCATGAAATTCCTGAAGGGCCTGTTGTCGCTCATCATCCTGGTCCTCGTCATTGGCGGGGCTGCAGCCGGTGTCGGCTGGATCTGGATGCAGGATGCGCTGAACCGGGACGGGCCGCTGGCTGAAGACGTCGTGTTCCACGTTGAACCGGGCGAAGGCCTTTCCAGCGTTGCGGTGCGTCTGGAAGAGGAGGGCATCATTCGTGATGCCAAGCTGATCCGGCTCAAAGCGAAGCTGGACAATACCGAAACCGATATCAAAACGGGCGAATTCAAGATCGATCGTGGTGCCAGCACAGTCGAGGTGCTGCACACGCTGATCGAAGGCAAAGGCATTCTCTACAAGATCACCTTGCCGGAAGGCCGCACAACGGCGCAGCTCCTGAAAGTGATTGAAGCAGACCCGGTTCTCGTCGGAGACATGCCCGAAGAGGAGATCCCTGAAGGATCGCTCCTTCCGGATACGTACCTGTTCGACCGCGGCATGACCCGTGCCGAGATGGTCAAGCTGATGCAGGACAAGCAGACAGAATTGCTGGAAGACCTGTGGCCGGAGCGCGATCCTGATATCCCGCTCAAGACCCCCTATGAGGCGGTTATCCTGGCCTCCGTGGTCGAGAAGGAAACCGGCCGTGTGGACGAGCAGCCGGAAATCGCCGCACTCTTCACAACGCGTCTGAACCGGGGGATGCGGCTGGAAAGCGACCCGACGATCATTTACGGCGTGTCGCGCGGCGAGCCGCTCTATAATGCCCGGGGCCAACGCCGCACATTGCGTCGGTCCGAGATCGACAGAAAGACCGACTGGAACACCTACCAGATTGATGGTTTGCCGAAGACACCGATCTGCAATCCGGGGCGCGGCGCGATTGAGGCTGTGCTCAACCCGCCGCATACAGAATATATTTTCTTCGTCGCCGATGGAAAAGGCGGGCATCTGTTCGCCAAGACGCTGGCGGACCACAATCGCAATGTGGCTGCCTATCGCGCCTATGAGCGAAAAGAAATCGCAAAGGAGCGGGCGCCAAAATGAGTGTGTTATCGGGGATGACTGGCTTTGCCCGTGTTTCGGGTGAGGCCGAATGGGGCAGCTGGGCGTGGGAAGCGAAAAGCGTCAATGGCCGCGGCCTAGACGTGCGCGTGAACTATCCGCCGGGCTTCGAAGCGCTTGACCGTGCCATCAAGACGGCCGCGCCGAAATATTTCCAGCGGGGGTCCCTTCAGGTGGCGCTCCGCGTCGACCTGTCGAGCGGCGCAGATACGGCAACCGTGAACACCACGCTGCTCGACGCGCTGGCCTCCGCTGTTGAAAAACGTACCGGCACGCCCCTGTCGGGCGAGGTATTCGCGAGCCTGATGAATGTGAAGGGCGTCGTGGAGCCTGGTGCCTCCAATCTGCGTGACCTTGGCAGTGATGAGGCTGTGATTGCCCCGCTCGCCAAGGCCGGAGAGGAGGCCCTGCAGGCCCTGCAAGCCGAACGGCGCCGCGAGGGCGGCATGCTGACCGACTTGCTGGAGGGGCTGGTCGCCGGCATGGAAGACCTGCGGGAGAAGGCCGGTACGCTGGCGGATAGCCAGCCGGGCCTGCTGCAGGAACGCCTGACGAAACAACTCGATGAACTCGATCCGGATAACCGCGTCGACAAGGATCGCGCGGCTGCAGAAATTGCCCTCAGCGCCGCCAAGGCGGATGTCCGTGAAGAACTGGACCGCCTCAGCGCCCATTTCGTTTCCGCGCACGATCTGCTTGCGGGTGGTTCTCCGGCTGGCCGGAAGCTGGACTTCCTGGCACAGGAGCTGAACCGCGAAGCCAATACGCTCTGCTCGAAATCCATCAGCCTCGATTTGACGAATGCGGGACTCGGTCTCAAAGGACTTATCGACCAGTTCAAGGAGCAGGCCGCCAATGTCGAATAGCGGACACCCCAAAGACAGCGGCACGCGCCGCGGCCTCATGCTGGTCCTGTCCAGCCCGTCGGGCGCTGGCAAGACGACGCTGTCGCACAAGCTGATTGACGAATTCCACGATGTGAAACTGTCGGTCTCGGCCACGACGCGCACGCCGCGCCCGGGTGAGACGGATGGGAAAGACTATTTCTTCAAGACCGTGGATGCGTTCCACGAGATGATCGAACAGCGCGCCTTCCTCGAATGGGCGCATGTGTTCGACAAGTATTACGGCACGCCCAAAGCTGACACGGTGGCACGACTGGAAGCCGGCGAGGACGTGCTGTTCGACGTGGACTGGCAGGGCGCCGACGCGCTGCACGACCAGATGCCGAACGATGTCGTCTCGGTCTTCATCCTGCCGCCAAGCATCAGCGCACTGGAACAGCGCCTGGCGGCCCGGCCCGGTTCAACGCCCGAAATTGTTGCGCGCCGAATGGAAGACGCCAAGCGTGAGATCATGCACTGGCGCCGCTATGACTATGTCATCGTCAATGATGACCTTGAAGTCGCCTACCAGCGCCTTCGCCGGATCCTTCTGGTGGAGCGCTTGAAACGGCTGCGCCAGCTGGACCTGGAGGACCATGTCCGTAAGCTTCTGGGCGAGGCCTGAACCACAAGAACGCTTGACTCGGTAGCGCCATTGGAGACGCTCTCGGGTAGAACGGCGTTTGACCAAACAGACAAGGCACCTGAATGACTGACCCCGGCGATCCGAAGCCAGACCTGCCTGAACGTGCGCCAGCGCGCCCTGTGTGGCTTTTCTGGCTGATCCCGATGGCGCTTCTGGTCGGCGTGGTCTGGTTCGTCCTGCGGGGTGACAGGTCGCCAGAGGCCGCGGCGGAGAGCTCGGCCGTGACGTCCGAAATCTTCAACGCCCCCTGATTTCAAAAGAAAAACCCCGCAGCAGGTGCTGCGGGGTTTTCATTTGTCGGTCGTGCCGGAAGGATCAGGCCTTCGACATCGCCTTTTCGAAGTTCTCGGCGACTTTCTCAATGAAGCCTTCGGTGGTCAGGTATCCCTGATCCGGGCCCACGAGCAGGGCGAGGTCTTTCGTCATGAAGCCGGCTTCGACCGTCTCGACGATGGTCTTCTCCAGCGTTTGTGCGAATTCCCGCACTTCCGGTGTGCCGTCCATCCGGCCGCGATGGTCGAGGCCTTGGGTCCAGGCGTAGATCGAGGCGATCGAGTTGGTCGAGGTCGCTTCGCCTTTCTGGTGGTTGCGGTAGTGGCGGGTGACTGTGCCGTGGGCGGCTTCAGCTTCGACCGTATTGCCATCCGGGCTCATCAGAACCGAGGTCATCAGACCCAGCGAGCCGTAGCCCTGGGCGACCGTGTCGGACTGGACGTCACCGTCATAGTTCTTACAGGCCCAGACATAGCCGCCGGACCATTTCATGCAGGCTGCAACCATGTCATCGATCAGGCGGTGCTCATAGGTACCGCCGAACTCTGCGAATTTGTCAGCAAACTCGTTGTCGAAGACTTCCTGGAAGATGTCCTTGAAGCGGCCGTCATAGGCCTTAAGGATCGTGTTCTTGGTCGACAGGTAGACCGGCCACTTGCGCTGCAGGCCATAGTTCATGCTGGCGCGGGCGAAGTCGCGGATCGACTCGTCGAGGTTGTACATGCCCATGGCGATACCGGCCGACGGGAAATCGAACACTTCGTATTCCTTGGAGTCGGAGCCATCGGCGGCTTCCCACTTCATGGTCAGCTTGCCTTTGCCCGGCACAAGGAAGTCGGTGGCCTTGTACTGGTCGCCAAATGCGTGACGGCCGACGACGACCGGACGGGTCCAGCCCGGCACCAGACGCGGGATGTTTGAGATCACGATCGGCTCGCGGAACACGACGCCGCCGAGGATGTTACGGATCGTGCCGTTCGGCGAACGCCACATCTTCTTCAGGCCGAATTCTTCCACACGGGCTTCATCCGGCGTGATCGTTGCGCATTTCACAGCCACACCATATTCCTTGGTGGCGTTGGCGGCATCAACGGTGATCTGGTCGTCGGTTTCGTCGCGCTTCTGGACCGACAGGTCGAAATACTTCAGGTCGATGTCCAGGTAGGGGTAGATCAGCTTGTCTTTGATAAGCTGCCAGATGATGCGGGTCATTTCGTCCCCGTCCATCTCGACGATCGGGTTCTTGACCTTGATTTTCGCCATATTTGGAAGTCCTTGCGCTTGTAATTGTCTGGCAGGCCTATAGCAGAGCCCGGGCAGGCGTCAAAACAGGTTACGACATGGCAGATCACCGCAGCCCGGCCATCATCCTCCACTCGCCCCAATTGGGCGAAAATATAGGCGCAGCTGCCCGCGTGATGCGCAACTTTGGTCTGACGGACCTGCGCCTCGTGACGCCCCGCGACGGGTGGCCGAACCCGGCAGCTGATACGATGTCAGCGGGCGCGTTCGACGCGGGTGTGACCGTGACTGTGCACCAGACACTACAGGATGCGCTGGAGGGCATCACCTGGCTTGCTGCGGCGACAGCGCGGCTGCGGGGGATCGAGAAGCGGGTGGGCGATGCACAGGACGCGGCGCAGGTGGCGCATGAGCGGCTCGGCACAGGCAAATCGGCGATCATGTTCGGGGCGGAGAAGTCAGGCCTGCCAAATGATGCAGTTGCTGTGGCCGATTTCCTCATGACCTATCCGGTCGACACCGATTTCAAGAGCCTGAACCTCGCCCAGGCCGTCTGCGTGTTCAGCGCCGAGTGGGGCAAGCTGGCGATCGGCCCGCGCGCTGATGAGGGGGATAACAAGGCCGGTCTCGGCGATCCCGCCCCCCGCGATGAGCTTTACCGCATGTTCGAGCATTTCGAGGAAGAGCTTGAAAGAGCGGGATATTTTTTTCCACCAGAGAAGACGCCGCTGATGAAGGACAACCTTCGCGCCGCGTTGATAAGGGCGGACTGGACGCGGCAGGAAGTGCAGACATTCCGGGGCGCGATCAAGGCGCTGGCGCTTGGCCGGGGCAAGGCGCGGGTCCTCCGTGAAGACTGATCGCGTCGCTGTCGTAGGCTCCGGTCCGGCAGGCCTGATGGCTGCGGACGTGCTGTCGGAGGCGGGGGTCGGCGTGGACATCTACGAGGCGATGCCAAGCGCCGGGCGCAAGTTCCTGATGGCCGGAAAAAGCGGACTGAACATATCCCATACCGGATCGTCGCATGACTTCCTCATGCGATACCATGACTATAACGGACTATTCCCTGACCAGGTCGGAGCATTCGGACCGGATCAGGTGACCGCCTGGATGGAAGGCCTCGGTATGCCGGCACATGTCGGCCCGACGGGGCGGATTTTCCCGCAATCGATGAAGGCCTCCCCGCTGCTCCGCGCCTGGCTGAGGCGGCTGGCAGACCGGGGCGTGCGGCTGCACCTGAAACACCGCTGGACCGGTTGGACGGGGGATGGTGCGCTCGCGTTCGAGACGCCGGAGGGGGCCATGACCGTCACGCCCGCCGCGACCGTCTTCGCTCTCGGTGGCGGCAGCTGGCGGCGGCTCGGCTCCGATGGCGCGTGGGCTGGTCCGTTCGGCGAGGCCGGAATTGCGGTTGCACCATTCCGGCCTTCCAATTGTGGGTTCACCGTGGACTGGTCAGAGCGGATGCGGGACCAGTTTGCCGGTGCGCCGGTGAAAGGCGTGGGCCTGGCAGCAGGCGGGCAGGCGACGCGAGAGGAATTTGCCATTACGGCGCGGGGCGTAGAGAGCGGCGGCGTCTACACGCTGTCCGCCGGGCTCCGCGATGAGGTCGAAACGAAGGGCACGGCCACTCTGTGGCTGGACCTGTTGCCGGACATGGACGCAGGCGAGATCGCCCGGCGGCTGGCGGCGGCGCCGGTCAAACAATCCCTGTCGAACCGGCTTCGCAAGGCGCTGAAGCTGACAGGCGTGAAGGCGGCACTGCTGTATGAGTGTGCGGACCGCGACGCGCTGAACGATCCGGCCAGGGCGGCGCAGGCGATCAAGGCGCTGCCGCTGACGCTGACCGGCACCGTGCCGCTGGACGAGGCCATCTCGACGGCGGGTGGCGTCGCGTGGGATGCGCTGGACGATCGGCTGATGCTGAAAGAAAAGCCCGGGCATTTCTGCGCGGGCGAGATGATCGCATGGGACGCGCCGACAGGCGGCTATCTGATCACGGCCTGCCTGGCGACGGGCCGGGCAGCGGGACGCGGCGTGCTGGATTGGCTTGCCGATTGAGCCGGGCTGATTGAGCCAGACCCGTCATCCTTCGACGTCGCTCAGGATGAGTCCGTTCCTGGCTGCAACTCCGTAGCACTCATGCTGAGCGAAGTCGAAGCACGGGCGCGGGCTTCAGGTATTCCCCTCTGCCTCGCTGCGCTCAGCACCTCCCCCGCTTCGCAGGGGAGGATGAGAGGCCTTACTTCCCCTTCCAGACAGGGGCACGTTTTTCGATGAAGGCTTTCGGGCCTTCCTTGAAGTCTTCGGTGCCGACGATTTTACCGAAGGCTTTGCCGCTGTCTTTCCAGAGTTCGTCATCGGTCTTGGACGTGGCGTCGATGACGACGGTCCGGCTGGCGGCGACGGCGAGCGGTGCGTTGGCGGTGATGCGCGCAGCGAGCTTTTCAGCTTCGGCCATCACGTCGGCTTCGGGGGCGACCTTGTTGACCATGCCAAGCTCATAGGCGCGTTGGGCCGACATCGGATCGCCGGTCAGGATGACTTCCATCGCCATGGCCTTGCCAATCACGCGCGGCAGGCGGAACAGGCCGCCGGCCGCCGCGACGAGCGAGCGTTTCACCTCCGGCAGGCCGAAATTCGTGTTGTCCGCGCAGACGATCATATCGCAGGAGAGGGCGACTTCCGTGCCGCCTGCGAGGGCAGAGCCGGTGATCGCGGCGATCAGCGGTTTGGTCCGCTCGCGCTTTGCTATGCCTGCAAAGCCGCCTTTCTTGGTGGAAAGGGCGGCGCCATTGCCAGCCGAGATTTCTTTCAGGTCCGCCCCGGCGCAGAAGGCCTTGCCGACGGCGGTGAGGATGCCCACCCACACTTCCGGGTCGGATTCCATCTGGTCGAGGGCGGCTTCCATCGTCTGGGCCATCTCGCCATTGATGGCATTGCGGGCTTCCGGCCGGTTCATCGTGATGATGGCGACGTGGCCCTTTTTCTCATATTCGACTGCCATTTGGTTTCGCTCCCTGGTGCGCTTGTTGAGGTGTTGGCAGCGACGTAAGCCTGTTGACGCAGCGTCCGCGCAAGGCCTGCCGCCGGGGTGTCTATTGTGCGGATGCGAAGAAATTTTTCCTCTTGGCGAACCTTGGGGAAGACCCTTCAGCATGACTTCATGGAACTGAATCTAAGCCCCGAATACGAAGCCTTCCGCAAGGACGTGAACCGCGTCCTGACGGAAAATGCCCATCTGGCCCCCGGCCCGGACGACAAGGGGTTTAAAAACCCCAAACGTCTCGCCTGGCAGAAATTTCTGATCGAGAACGGGCTGACCGCCCGGACGATCCCGAAGGAATATGGCGGTTATGGCGCCGAGCCTGATCTGCTGAAGTCCCGCATCATCGCGGAAGAGTTTGCCCGCACGGGCATCACGCGGCCGATGGGCGGGCAGGGTATTTCCATGCTGGTGCCGACGCTGCTGGAGCTGGGCACGCCGGAGCAGAAGGAAGCCTATATCCGCCCCACGCTGCATGGCGAGATGATCTGGTGTCAGGGCTATTCCGAGCCGGGCGCGGGGTCTGACCTTGCGGCGCTGCGCACGGCGGCTGTGGAAGATGGCGATGATTTCATCATCAACGGCCAGAAGATCTGGACTTCGACCGCGAAACAGGCCGACATGATTTTCTGCCTTGTACGGACGGATCCGGACGCGAAGAAGCATCACGGCATCTCTTATATCCTGTTCCCGATGGACACACCCGGCATTGAGGTGCGTCCGCTGGTCGACATGACGGAGAATGCAAACTTCAACGAAGTCTTCTTCACCGATGTGCGCGTGCCGCAAAGCGGCATCGTGTTCGAGAAGAACAAGGGCTGGCAGGTGGCGAATGCCACGCTGACGCATGAGCGCGGCATGCTGGGCGATCCCAACGCCACAAAGGCGCGGTTCCTGGAACTCGTCGAGCTGATGAAGACCGAGACGCTCAACGGTGAGCGCCTGATCGACAACCCTCTGCTGAGAGACCGTCTGCTGAAACTGCAGGGCGAAGTCTATGCGATGCAGGCGAACGGCCTGCGTGTGACGACGGCGCGCCTGAAGCAGGAAAGTGCAGGACTCGCCGGCCTGATCGTGAAGCTGCAGGGCTGTGAGCTGAACCACCAAATTGCCGGTCTCGCCATCGATGCACTGGGCGAGTTGGGCATCCTCTATGGAGAGGGCGATCATCTGAAGGCGGATGGGTCGTGGCAATGGCGCTATATGTACGACCTTGGCCTGATCATTGGCGGCGGTACAGCGCAGATCCAGAAGAATATCATTTCCGAACGTGGCCTCGGCATGCCGCGCGAACCCAAGCCGGCAAAGGTGTAAGTCATGGAATTCGCACTCTCAGAAGACCAGCGCATGCTGCAGGATTCGATCAGCGGATACCTGAAGGACAACGCATCGCTGGATACAATCCGCAAGATCGCGGACGGCGACGCAGAGGCAAAGGCCGGGCTGGCGGCCGGGCTTGCCGAGATGGGCATCATGGGCCTGCACGTTCCCGAAGCGGCCGGTGGGTCAGGGCTTGGCCTGCTGGAGGCCTGCCTTGTTCAGGAAGCGCTGGGCTATGCGGTGGCGCCATCGGGCTTTCTCGCGGCGACCGTGGCGGCGCATGTGCTGCCGAATGCTGGGGGCGCTTTCGCTGAAGGCGTTGCGACCGGCGGCATGGTGTTCGGTATGTCGCTGACGGAGCTGTCGTCCCGGCGGGACCTAGCAGGCCTGACGCTGAAGGATGGGCATGTGTCCGGCAAGACATTGCTGGCCATGGTGCCGGATGGCGCGACCCATGTCCTGGTGGCCGACAATGACGGCGGTCTCCATGTCGTTGAGGCCTGGTCGGCAGCAGACATGCGAACGATCGACCGTACGAGGACCTTTCAGGAGCTCAGCTTCGACCAATCGGCGTGTGCTGCGTCCATCGCGCAGGCGGATGGCGCGCTGGAAGCAGCCCGCCTCCTGATTGCCGCGGATACGCTTGGTGCGGCGCAGGCCATGCTGGACAAGGCAGTCGAGTACGCGAAAGAGCGCAAACAGTTCGGGCGCGTCATCGGCTCGTTCCAGGCGGTGAAGCATCTGTGTGCGGAAATGACGGCGAAGCTGGAACCGGCGCGCGCCCTCGTCTGGCATGCGGCTTATGCGATGGATACCGGAGACCCGGAGGCCCTCGTGATGGCAAATCTGGCCAAGGCGCACCTCGCTGAGGTTGGCACTTTCGTTGCCAAGATCTCGACCGAAGTGCATGGCGGCATGGGCTTCACGGACCTTGTGGGGCTGCATTACTGGTTCAAGCGGATCGGCGTGAACCGGCAGCTGTTCGGCAGTCCGGAGCAGGCGCGCCAGAGCGCCGCCGAACTGCAGGGCTTCGTGGCCGCCTGACCTGGCGCGCGTCTTTTCAGGCCTGACGGCGGATGAGCGCTTCCGGTTCTGTCCGGAACGCGTGTGCCGGGTTTTGCCGGAAGCAATGATGGTCCTCGGCGTCCAGCAGGCCACGCAGCCAGTCCAGCACGGCCACGCACCGTTCCTGCCGCCGTGCGCGGTCAGGGAAGGACATCCAGATGTCAGCCCGGATGGCCGGGAGCGGGCAGATGCGCAGGATGTCAGGGTGAGCCGCCTCAACGAATGTCGGCAGGGCACACAGCGCTGCGCCGCTGCGGCACTCCGCAAGCGCTGCTGACAGGCTGTTCGTTATAGGTGACCTCTCACAAAACTGGCGCAGAGAATCCGCGGCCGGCAGTGTTCCGGAGATCAGGTCCGCCAGCTGACGTGGAAACACACACCGGGCGGAATCAATGGCGGCGAGCCTTGCCGGTCCGCCAGCGGAGACGGGGTGCGCGGGCACGGCATAGACGGCATAGTGCACCTTGCCGAGACGCCGGGCGATCAGGTCAGACTGGACGGGGCGCTCAAGCGTCAGGAACACATCCGAGATGCTGGCGATGTCCGGCGATGGCGGCGTCCACGCGCTGGCGCGGAGGTCGATTCCCGGGTGACCGTTCAGGAATGCCGCGATCTGCGGCGCAATCCACCAGGCCAGCAGGGCTTCGTCCGCATCCAGCCTTACGATACCTGTCGCCGTGCCTTTCTGGTCGGCCACATCGGTCTGCACGGCCTCCATAACATCGGCCATGACATTGGCGTGCCGCAACAGCACTTGCCCGGCCTCCGTCAGTTCTATGCCCCGCGTGGAGCGATGGAAGAGCTGGGTATTCAGATCCGCCTCCAGGTCCGACATCCGCCGGCTGACCGTTGGTACGGACCCGCTCAGGCGGGCTGCGGCGGCGCTCATGCTGCCGAGTTGTGCAACGGTCCGGAACACCCGGATCTTGTCCCAGTCAAACAGCTCAGCTTGCATCGCAATCCCTTGCAAGGCTGAAACGCCCCCTTTCACCCACGGCTAAAGCCCCATCCCGCGAAAACTGAAAAACTCAATTTAAGCGTGTAGTGGAGAGTCGACATGGAAGCAACGAGAAATTGTAACAAGCCTACGATACACGTAGACATTGTACGGGTAGAAGAGCGGGCCAGGGAGCTTGGGTTCCGGCATGCGAACATCGGAGAGCTTGCCGAAGGTATTCAGCTGGCAGAGTCCCTGATGGGGACGAAGATAGCAACACCGGATTCGGTGATGCGCATGGATGTGGTCACCGGAATGACCGCCTGGGTCACGGGCAATCCGATTGAAGGCGTGTTCCTCGTCCTGCCCTTGTCGCCTTCGGGGGAACAGGCCGTCCGGGATGGAACCTATTGCCCGGCAGATCCGGCCCCGGCCCATCTCGCCTGGCAGGGGCGGGATGTCGCCGGCGTGTATATCGGCGTCTATGCTGGCGCGACAAAGGAGGCCCGGCGGGCCGTGATGACAGCGTCTGCGGTGATGCGGATGGACCAGTTTGCACCGGTCCCGACATTCGCCCGGGGCGCGACAGATGACGGCAAGCGGTCGATGGCCTCACTTGGCTTTTCACCGCTTGAAGGCGGCCTTCCGGATCTTTGGGTTCAGGAAGGTTTCTCTTCCGGGTCGGAGGCAGCGTGATGAAACGGCCAGTGGTGGGAATGGAGGGGCTGCGCCGCCCTGTGCCGGACGAGGCCTGGGGCCGTTACAGCGCCCGGCCGGTCAGGTCGCTGGATGAATTGCAGATGGCGGCGGCTATCCGCGCGGCGGTGTTCATGTCGGAACAGGCCTGTCCGTATGAAGAGGAATATGATGGGAACGATCTGTGCGGCACGCATTTCCTGCTGTTCGACGGGGCTGAGCCGGTCGGGACTTTGCGGGTGCGCTGGTTTGCGGATTTCGCCAAGCTGGAACGAATCGCCCTCCTGCCGCGAGAGCGGGGGCGGATGGGACTGCGTGTGCTGCTGGCGGAAATGTTCGAACTGGTCGCGCGGAAGGGCTACCGGCGCATGCTGGGCCAGATCCAGGCACGGCTCTGGCCGGTCTGGTCTCGCACGTTCAACTGCCGCCTCCTGCCGGGCCGGGCGCCGTTCTGGTTCTCAGACTATGAGTACCGCGAGATCGAGATTTTCGTGCCAGAACACCCCGAAGCCCTGCCGATGGAGGCGGACCCCTACCAGATCATCCGCCCCGAAGGCGCCTGGGACCGCCCCGGCGTGCTGGATGCATCTGCTGAGCGCGCCCCAGGACAGGACGAGGCGGCATAAGCAATCTGATCTGGGAAAATGGTGCCCGGGGGCGGAATCGAACCACCGACACGCGGATTTTCAATCCGCTGCTCTACCCCTGAGCTACCCGGGCGGGCCGTGGGGAAGGGCGCTATCTAACGGAGCCCTGCGGGCTTGTCCATGCTGATTTCAGTCTTCTGCTGACATATCCCCGGCGCCGCCCGGGCGGGGGGAGTCTTCATCGTCCTCGACCGGCGGGCCGGGAATGGCATAGCCCTCGTTCAGCCACTTGCCGAGGTCCACATCCGCGCAGCGCTTGGAGCAGAATGGCCGGTATTCCGCAGACACCGGGTTCTTGCGGCACTGGGCACATTTGGGCTGACGTTTCTCGGGGGGCACGGGCTGGCTCATGGGGCGGTGAAAACAACAGGAGATTTCGGATCGGTCGAGTCGTAAGTGAAGCGGTCGCCGTACTTTTGCGCAAGGCTTTGCCGCAGAAGCAGGCCATCCCGGTTGAGCCAGTCAAGGGCGTGCCCCGGCAGGTCAAGGCAGAGCCTGTCCATACGTCTCGCCCGCGCTTCCTGTTCCAGAAGCCGGAATCCGTCGAAGCAGACTGTCCGGGAAGACTTAACGCCGGAAGGATCCAGCAGCCGCTCGGCGATCGGTGTCTCAGCCCATTCGACGGAGGCTTCCAGAAGACCGAGATCCGATGGCAGCAGCGCCCGGACCCGCTGGCTGGAGATCTGCCGGAACACGGTATTGAACCGGTCCCGCACCTGTTTGCCTGCCTCGCGGTTGAGGGGGCTGACGCAGTCCATCACGATAAGTCCGCCGAGATTTCTGAGGCGGATCTGACGGGCAAGCTCGGCGGCGGCATCCAGATTGACCTTGAGCGCGCGGGAGGCCGGCCGTCCTGTTTCCGTGCGGCCGGACGTGTCGACATCCACCGCGACAAGGGCGCGGGTCCGCTCAAGGGTGATATTCCCCCCGCCGGGCAGGTTTACGGTCTCCGAAATGGCCATGTCGAAGGCCATGGCGACAGTTGGGTCACCGGGATCGACCTGCATCACCTCCGCCGCGTCCCATAGATCAGACGCGCCGGATACCGGCGCTTTCCCGGCCAACGCGACCCGGGGCAGTTTGCTGCCCTCGCGGGGCTCCGCGGCAATGCGCAAGTCGAGGGACTGTCCTTCCGTCAGGCCGTGGCCTTCCTGCAGCCGCAGGAAGGCCTCGCCGCCGTGGTCATCGAGGTCCACAAAGCCACCGCCCTGTCCGAGCGAAATCGTGTGCAGGCGGCCGGTCACCTGCTCGCCGATCCGGACGGGCCGGTCCTCCGTCAGGCGGGTCAGCCGGACCGCGAGGGGGCGATCTTGCTCATCCAGCGCGACTTCGCGCGTTTCCGCGGCGCACACTTCCTGAAGGATGCGAGCCGCAGGCATGGGGCTAGCCGAGATCTTTAATCAGGGCGGCGGTGACCGGGTCGGCCGCTGAGCTGTCGCCCGAAAGGGCCGGTTTCAGGCGCGTCGCCATCGTCTTGCCGCGCTCCACGCCCCATTGGTCGAACGGGTTCAGGCCCCAGAGCTTTCCGGCAAAATAGGTCCGGTGCTCATAGAGCGCGACGAGGCTGCCGAAGGCTTCGGGGCCGAAGGCTTTGTGGTGCAGGAAAGAGGAGGCACGGCCCCCGGCATGGACTTTCTGTTTTGCAACGGCATCGGACAGGTCCGGCTCTTCGTCCCTGACCTCCTCCAGCGACCGGCCATTGGCCAGAACTTCGGCCTGCGCCAGCGCATGGGCCGTGAGGGCCGTGATGCCAACCGGATCGCGGTCAAAGTCCGGGGCGAGGATGAATTCTGACGGAACGCTGCGGGAGCCCTGGTGCAGCCATTGGTGATAGGAGTGCTGGCCGACAGAGCCTTCGCCGCCCCAGAGGGCCGGCGCTGTGGAATAGGGTGATGGAACGCCGCCCGGACCGACCGACTTGCCATTCGATTCCATTTCCAGCTGCTGCAGATAGGTCGGCAACATGCGCAGGCGGTGGGAATAGGCGAGCACGACCCGCATGCTGCGCTCAAGGAAGGACGCGTTCCAGAAGTCGAGCAGGGCGAGTCGCATCGGCAGGTTTTCGGCCAGCGGGGCAGAGCGGGTATGCGCATCCATGTCCGCGGCGCCCTTGAGGATCGCCTCGAACGTACCGGCTTTGAGATAAATCATGCAGGCGAGCGATGCGGCGGACCAGAGCGAAAAGCGCCCGCCGACCGGTAGCGGCATGTCGAAAAGATAGCCATCATTGTCACCGAGCCAGGCCTTCGCCCGGTCCGGATTGGCCGTAACAAGCGCGAATTGGCGGGTGGCCTCCGCGCCGAGGGACGCCTCCATCCATTTGCGGGCGCGTCCGAGATTGTAGAGCGTTTCTTCCGTTCCGAAGGATTTGGAGACGCCGACGATGAGTGTGGTCGCCGGGTCCAGTCCGGTCACCGCGTGATCGAGGTCCCATGGATCGACATTGGCGCAGAAGCGCAGGTCGATGCCGGGGGCGGCGAGGTCGGCAAAGGCGTCGGCAATCAGGCGGGGGCCGAAGTCCGAGCCGCCGATGCCGATGTGAAGGACGGCCTTGTAGGGCGCCCCGCCAACTGTCCTGATGTCGCCTTCCTGCACGCGGCGGGCGAACTCAAGCGCGGGCAGGACGCTCTGGCGCACTTTTTCAGCCTCACCGGAGAGCGGGGCCTGTGCGCGCAGAGCCCAGTGCAGCGCCGGGCGGTTCTCTGACGGATTTACAATGTCCCCATTGAAGAGGCTTGTGGCCGCAGCCTCCAGTCCGGCCTCTGCGCCGTGGGCAAGCAGCGCCGCGTCTGACTCGGCGTCCAGGTATTGGCGGGAAAGGTCGGCTGTCCAGCCCGCCGCAGACAGGGATGCCTGACCGGCCCGGGCCGTCGCAAGGTCCTTCAGAGGGGCGGCTTTGAGGGATGCGGCAAGGGTGCCGAGATCAGCAGACATGTTGCGGGTCCTTTCCGTAACTGGAACTCACGGATTACCCATGGTTCGCCGCTGGGCGCAAGATGTGGCCCGGGCAGGTGCAGCCGAACGCAATTGTGCGCTTGAATCCCGCGCCACACATGGGTATGAGGCCCGTTTAACAGGCCGCAGGCCTGATATGGTATCCCGTCCGGCGGGCCGGACTGAACACGAATTCAAGGAGAGGCCCGATGGGCAAGGCAAAGTTTGAGCGTAACAAGCCGCACGTGAACATCGGCACGATTGGCCACGTTGACCACGGCAAGACGACGCTGACGGCAGCGATTTCGATGGTGCTGTCAGAAGCATCCGGCGGTGAATCGAAATCCTATGCAGACATTGACTCTGCACCGGAAGAGAAGGCGCGCGGGATCACGATCAACACCGCGCACGTGGAATACGAGACGGCCAACCGTCACTATGCCCACGTCGACTGCCCCGGACACGCTGACTATGTGAAGAACATGATCACGGGTGCGGCTCAGATGGACGGCGCGATCCTGGTTGTGAACGCTGCTGACGGCCCGATGCCGCAGACGCGTGAGCACATCCTGCTTGCCCGCCAGGTTGGCGTGCCGGCACTGGTCGTGTTCCTGAACAAGGTTGACCAGGTTGACGACGAAGAGCTGCTCGAGCTCGTCGAAATGGAAGTGCGTGAGCTTCTGTCGTCCTACGAATTCCCGGGCGACGAGATTCCGATCATTGCCGGGTCTGCGCTGGCGGCTGTCGAAGGCCGTGACGATGCAATCGGCAAGGACAAGGTGCTTGAGCTGATGGCGGCTGTGGATGAGTACATCCCGACGCCGGAACGTCCGCTGGACAAGCCGTTCCTGATGCCGGTGGAAGACGTGTTCTCGATCTCCGGCCGTGGTACGGTTGTGACCGGCCGTGTTGAGCAGGGCATCCTGAAAGTGGGCGACGAGATCGAAATCGTCGGTATCCGCGACACCACGAAGACGACCTGCACGGGCGTTGAAATGTTCCGCAAGCTGCTCGACCAGGGCCAGGCTGGCGACAACATCGGCGCGCTGCTGCGTGGTGTGGACCGTGAAGGCGTTGAGCGCGGCCAGGTGCTTTGCAAGCCGGGCTCGATCACGCCGCACACGAAGTTCGAAGCCGAAGCCTACATCCTGACCAAGGAAGAGGGTGGCCGTCACACGCCGTTCTTCACCAACTACCGTCCGCAGTTCTACTTCCGTACGACGGACGTGACGGGTGTTGTGACGCTTCCGGCCGACAAGGAAATGGTCCTGCCGGGCGACAACGTGAAAATGGACGTTGAGCTGATCCAGCCGATCGCCATGGACCAGGGCCTGCGCTTCGCTATCCGCGAAGGTGGCCGCACGGTCGGCGCCGGCGTCGTCTCGGCCATCAAGGACTAAGTCCTTAAGGCCAACGCCTCAAAGAATCGAAAAGGCCGCCCAAACAGGGCGGCCTTTTTGTTTGCGCGAATTTGGCCCCGTGGTAGCGAGTTGTTTTTACCAGAGGGGCATTTCCATGAAGTGGGTCGTGAGCGCGTTCGTACTAGCCGGCATATCCTGGGGATATGCGCTCGCAGACCCGATGGAGGATGCCCTCTACATCGTCGATACAACGGTCAACTCTGAACAGCTGGAAATCGTTTATGCTGGTCTTGGGGACCTGATGCTCGCCAGTCTGGAGAACGAATTGGCCAAGGAGGGGCTGACGATCACCAAGGATGCCGGAGGTGTGTACGTCAAAATGCTGACTAGTCACATGACCGATGCGGTGGTCGAAGCGATGCGTGAACCTTTGGCTGAAGCCTATGTCGTCAATCTTTCTCCGGAAGCTCTTGCGGCGTATCGCGCATTTCTTGAGACAGAAGCTGGCCAGGAAGTCGCTCGAAATCAGAATGCGCTGGTAAAGGAAGCGACCAAAATTGGCGAAAACCTCGCGGTGCCTGTGGCAACCATGGCAGTCCAGGCAACCATGGAAGATATGAAGCTGGGGAATTGGCCGGAAGGCACTTTGAAAACGACCCAGAATGAACTGCTCACCCTGATGAATTTGCCGCCGATATCGCCAGCTCCACCCGAGCGGTGATGCTGCAGGTCAGCAAACCTTGCCATTGCTGAACCTTCCGGCTTGCGGTGACGGGGAGTTTGGGGCAAACCCTCACCTCGCCTGAAGGGGTATAGCTCAGTTGGTAGAGCATCGGTCTCCAAAACCGAGGGTCGCGGGTTCGAGTCCTGCTGCCCCTGCCAGGCAAATTTCCGAAAATCAGAGCCTGGTGCGCCGCGTGTTCGCGGCGTATGCGTCGTCTTCTGAGCAATCCGCAAAATATTTGGTCTGCCACGTGCAAGCGTAAACGAGGTGTGAACGATTTCCGGTGAATTGATCGGGTCCTGCGCCGTCAGGCGTATCCGTCAATTCCAGCCAGAAAGGCGCTCGCTTCATGCCTGCAAAACCCCGCAAATCTGCTGCCCCCTCCATTGCGAAACTGATCGCGACAGAACTCGGCATAACTGAGCGCCAGGTTGAGACCGTGATCGAGCTGCTCGGAGAAGGTGCTACTGTGCCCTTCATCGCGCGTTACCGGAAGGAGCGGACCGGCGGACTGGATGATACGCAACTGCGGAACCTTGCCGAACGGCTGGACTATCTGACCGAGCTGGCTAAGCGCCGCGACACGATCCTCGATGCCATCCGCCAGCAGGACAAGCTGACGCCGGACCTTGAGCGCGAGATCATGGCGGCCACCACGAAAGTGGCGTTGGAAGACCTCTACGCGCCCTATAAGCAGAAGCGCCGCACCAAAGCGACGATTGCGAAGGAGGCGGGCCTCGAACCGCTGGCTGAGCGTATCCTCGCCAATCCGGCCGTGGCGCTGGAAGCCGAGGCAAAAAGTTTCGTCTCCAAGAAGAAAGGGGTCGATACCCCTGATGCGGCCCTGAACGGCGCCCGCGAGATCATCGTGGAGAAGATTGCGGAGACGCCGCGCCTGACCCGCAAGATTCGGGAGACGGTCTGGAAACAGGGCAAGCTCGGGTCGTCGCTGGTGAAGGGCAAGGAGGCCGAGGGCGCGAAGTTTTCCGACTATTTCGATTTCGATGAGCCGTTCGAGAAGATGCCATCCCACCGGGCACTGGCCATGCTGCGCGGGCAGAAGGAAGGCATCCTGCGCATCAAGGTGGATGTGCCTCACACCGACACGCGCCATCACCCGGCGGTGCGGGAGATCTGTTCGGAATTCGGTTTCGCCAAAAAGGGACGAACGGCTGACGAATGGCTGATGGATACCGCGGAAGCTGCCTGGAAGAGCAAGCTTGAGCCGTCCAGCTCCCGGGAGTCCATCAACCGGCTGAAGGATTCGGCGGATAATGAAGCCATCCGCGTGTTCTCCCGCAACATGAAAGACCTGCTGATGGCTGCTCCGGCCGGGCATAAGGTCGTCATGGGGATCGATCCGGGCATCCGCACAGGCTGCAAGGTGGCCATCGTGGATTCGACCGGCAAGCTGATGGACACGGCGACCATCTATCCGCATGAGCCAAGGAAGGACTGGGCCGGCGCCCTGACGACGCTGGCGAAGCTCTGCAAGAAGCACAATGTTGAACTCGTCAGTGTCGGGAACGGAACCGCAGGACGCGAGACGGACAAGCTGGTCGCGGACCTGTCGGACAAGATGCCCGATCTTGGCCTGACCCGCCTGATGGTGTCTGAGGCCGGGGCGTCTGTTTATTCTGCGTCCGAACTGGCGGCCAAGGAATTCCCTGACCTGGATGTCAGCATTCGCGGGGCGGTTTCCATTGCCCGGCGCCTACAGGATCCGCTGGCCGAACTGGTCAAGATCGAACCGAAAGCCATTGGTGTCGGGCAGTATCAGCACGATGTCGATCAGGGGCAGCTCGCCAAGTCGCTGAATGGCGTAGTGGAAGACTGCGTGAACGCGGTGGGCGTGGATGTGAATACAGCCTCGGCATCGCTGTTGTCCCGCGTGGCGGGGCTCAATGCGACTATCGCGGAAAACATTGTTACCTATCGGGACAAGAACGGACCCTTCAAATCCCGCAGCGAACTGAAGAAAGTGCCAAGGCTTGGACCGAAGGCATTTGAACAGGCGGCAGGCTTCCTGCGCATCATGGACGGGAAGAATCCGCTGGATGCCTCAGCGGTTCACCCGGAAGCCTATCCGGTGGTGGAACGTATTGCGAAGCAAACCGGGCGGAAAGTGGCGG
The DNA here is from genome assembly GCF_963677035.1 of uncultured Hyphomonas sp. NCBI lineage: Bacteria > Pseudomonadati > Pseudomonadota > Alphaproteobacteria > Hyphomonadales > Hyphomonadaceae > Hyphomonas > uncultured Hyphomonas sp. The sequence goes on along the minus strand of NZ_OY781472.1, from coordinate 3,242,640 downwards.
CGCTGATTGGCGACAGGGCGTTCCTGTCAAAGCTGAAGGTGGAGGATTTCGCGGATGACACGTTCGGCGTGCCGACCGTGAAAGACATTCTGAGCGAGCTCGAAAAGCCGGGGCGCGACCCGCGTCCGGAATTCAAGACCGCCACCTTCAAGGATGGCATCGACACGATGAACGACCTCAAGCCGGGCATGCGGCTGGAAGGCGTTGTGACCAATGTCACGGCATTCGGGGCATTCGTGGACATCGGCGTGCACCAGGATGGTCTGGTCCATATCTCCGAACTTGCCGATACGTTCGTGAAGGATCCCCACTCGGTCGTGAAGACGGGGCAGGTCGTGAATGTGGTCGTTCTGGAAGTGGATGTTTCCCGCAAGCGGATCGGCCTCAGCATGAAGCGGCAGGGTGCACACCCGGCAGCGAAGCCGGAAAAGGCCTCCAAAGCGCCGGACCGTAAACCGTCCGACAGTCCATTCGGTGTGCTGGCCTCCCTTCGGTAAGGGTGGACGCCGCCCGGCCCATGCGGCCTAATGGTCTCCACATCGGGAGGCGCAGTTGAACGGTTCGGCGGATCTGGACGGCGAGTACGACTACATCATTGTGGGCGCAGGCTCAGCCGGATGCGTCGTGGCCAACCGGCTCTCGGAATCCGGCAAGCGGCGCGTGCTGGTGCTGGAAGCGGGCGGACAGGACAACTGGATCTGGTTCCACATCCCGGTGGGGTATTTGTTTGCCATCGGGAATCCGCGATCCGACTGGATGTTCGAGACGGTAACGGAACCGGGCCTCAACGGACGGAAACTGAACTATCCGCGCGGAAAGGTGCTGGGGGGGTCATCTGCCATCAACGCCATGATCTCCATGCGCGGACAGGCAGGGGATTATGACCATTGGAAAAGTCTTGGCCTGCCGGGCTGGGGCTGGGACGATGTCCTACCGGTGTTCCGCCGGATCGAAGATCACTTTCTGGGCGAGAGCGACGCGCACGGTACGGGGGGAGAGTGGCGCGTCGAGGCGCCCCGTGTGCGCTGGAACATTCTGGACAAAGTTCGCGAGGCGGCGCGGGAGATGGGCGTTGAGCCGGTTGATGATTTCAATACCGGGAACAATGAAGGCTCCTCCTATTTTCATGTGAACCAGAAGAAGGGCCTGCGCTGGTCTGCGGCACGGGGGTTCCTGAAGCCAGCCCTGACGCGGCAGAACCTGCGTGTTGAGACCGGGTGCCTGACGGACAGACTGGTTCTGGAAGATGGCCGGGCTGTGGGAGTTGATTTCCTGCAGGACGGCCAGCGGCGGCGGGCGCATTGCAGGGGTGAGGTTATCCTCTGCGCCGGTGCGATCGGGTCGGTGCAGGTTCTCCAGCGCTCCGGCATCGGGCCGGGAGACGTTCTGAAGGAGGCGGGCGTTGCGGTGCAGCTTGACCGGCCGGGCGTTGGCCGGAACCTTCAGGATCATTTGCAACAGCGCGCGATTTACAGGGTCACAGGCGCGCGGACGCTGAATGAGACCTATCACAACCTGTTCCGGCGAGGGCTGATGGGGCTGGACTATGCTTTGCGCCGGCGGGGCCCTCTCACCATGGCGCCGTCGCAGCTGGGCATTTTCATGCGCTCTGACGCAGAGCAGGCGCGGGCAAATATCGAATTCCACGTCCAGCCGCTTTCGCTCGACAAATTCGGCGACCCGCTGCACCGGTTTCCGGCCATCACGGTCAGTGCCTGCAATTTGCGGCCAACGTCGAGGGGGGAGGTCCGGATCTCATCGGCCGATCCGGCGGCAAAGCCTGTGATCGCGCCCGGTTATCTGTCTACTGAAGAGGACCGGAAGGTTGCGGCGGACGCCATCCGGGTCACGCGGAAACTGATGCGGCAGGCGGCGATGGCGCCGTTTCATCCGGAAGAGTTCCTGCCCGGTCCCTTGGTAGGCGATGACGATGCGGCGCTGGCCCAGGCGGCCGGAGACATCGGAACGACAATATTTCATCCCGTCGGGACAGCAAAAATGGGCCGTCGGGATGACTCAATGGCTGTGGTGGACAAGGATTTGCGTGTCGCCGGCGTGGAGGGCCTCCGCGTGATCGACGCATCGGTCATGCCCACGATCACGTCCGGCAATACAAATACGCCAACCATCATGATTGCAGACAAGGTCGCCCGGGAGATGACGGCATGAGCGAGTCAGAACGCCCCTGGTGGCGCGGAGCTGTCCTGTACCAGATTTATCCGCGTTCCTATCTCGATACCAATGGGGATGGCATCGGCGATCTGCCGGGGATTACGCAGAAACTGGACTATATCGCTTCGCTCGGTGTGGACGGTATCTGGATCTCCCCCTTCTTCGCGTCGCCGATGAAGGATTTCGGCTACGATGTCTCAGATTATTGTGCCGTCGACCCGATCTTCGGCACCTTGGAGGACTTTGATCAGCTTCTGGACCGTGCGCACGGGCATGGGCTGAAGGTGATTATCGATCAGGTCTATGCCCACACATCGGATGAACATGTCTGGTTCACGGAATCCCGCCAGAGCCGGAATAATCCGAAGGCAGACTGGTATGTGTGGCAGGATCCGAAACCGGACGGGACACCGCCGAATAACTGGCAGGCTGTATTCGGTGGCGCCGCGTGGACATGGGATGCCCGGCGTCAGCAATATTTCATGCACAATTTTCTGCCCGGGCAGCCGCAGCTGAATGTACACAATCCGGACGTTCAGGATGCCTTGCTGGCGACAGCGCGTTTCTGGCTGGACCGCGGCGTCGACGGCTTCCGCCTGGATGCAATCAACTTTGCCATGCACGACCAGGCATTCCGGGACAATCCGCCCTGGGATCCGGCGGGCCGGACGATCACCCGTCCGTTTGATCTGCAGAGGCGGGAGTATAACCAGTCCCAGCCGGAGGTTCCGGAGTTCCTGAAGCGGGTTCGCGAACTGACAGACGAATATGGTGACCGCTATACCGTTGCCGAAGTCGCAAGTGACAACCCCTTGCCAACAATGCGGTCCTATACGCGGGGGGATGACCGGCTGACCGCCGCCTACAGCTTCGATTTCCTGTATGCGTCGACATTGTCGGCCAAACGGGTTCGCAGGTCACAAGGCAACTGGACCGGATCACTGGAAGAGGGCTGGCCGTCCTGGGAGTTTTCGAACCATGACGCGCCGCGCTGCGTCAGCCGATGGTATGATGGGCCGGACAGGCCCCGGTTTGCAAAACTCACAAACGCGCTGCTGCTTTGCCTGCGGGGAAATCCGATCCTGTATCAGGGGGAGGAGCTGGGCCTGACGCAGGTGGATGTGCCGTTCGAGGCGCTGCAGGATCCGGAAGCCATCGCGAACTGGCCCCGCACGCTGGGGCGCGACGGTGCGCGCACCCCGATGCCCTGGGATGCAAATGCCCCGAACGCTGGGTTCTCGCAGGTGAAGCCCTGGTTGCCGGTGGGCGCTGACCATCCCGGCCTGTCAGTGGGCGTGCAGGAGGACGACCCGGAATCGGTGTTGAACTTCACGCGCAGATTACTGGATATCCGCAAGGGGAGCCCGGCCCTGAAATGGGGGGATGTCTCTTTTGTCGAAAGCCTGGAGCCGTTGCTCATCATGATCCGTGCCTCCGGGGCGGAAACGGTGACGTGTCTGTTCAATCTCGGTGCGTCGCCTGTTGAGATCCCGGAGGCGGCGCATCTGGACGGCACTGTCCTGATTCAGTCGGAAGGGGTGGATCAGCCGCCGGGCAGAGCTTTGCCGCCTTATTCATTTGTGATCCTGAAACACTGACACCTCACGCGAGTTCTGCTTGTCATCATGGGTGTCCGTCCGCTAGTAAAGAAAAAGACAACGTTGTAATAGATGCTGGCGCGAGTCGAATGAGGTCCCGGCTGGTGTCACAAATATCGCTTTCCTGCAGGAATCTGCATGTCGTCATCGGGGGTGTTTGCGTGCAAAGCTACTGAAAGATTGGGCGAATGAGGGATCGTGGGAGAAACCTCGCCCCAAAATTTTTCAGCTCTTCCGGAATGCACTAACAAGAATACCGAGTATCCGCGTGAAAGGAGCGCGACATGGCCAAATTTATACCGGTTGATCCCTTCGACATTGTCATTTTCGGGGGAACGGGGGACCTGTCCCGGCGCAAGCTCCTGCCGGCGCTCTTCCACAGGTGGCTCGATGGGCAGATTCCTGAGAACAGTGCGATTGTCGGAACGGCCCGGTCCGATCTTGATGACAAGGCCTATCGTGCAATGGCGCGAGAGGCCTGTGAGAAGGCGACAGGCGAAAACTGGGACGACAAGGAATGGAAGAAGTTCGAGAAACTGATCCACTACGTCTCGATTGACGCGACCAATGCCAAAGCCGACTGGCCGGCGCTGAAATCCAAGCTGACCATGGATGGCGAGCGGGCCTGCGTCTTCTATCTGGCGACAGCGCCCAGCCTGTACGTCGCCATCTGCGATGCGCTCGGCCGGGAAGGCCTGGCGGAAGGCAACACCCGCGTTGTCCTTGAGAAGCCAATCGGCACAGATCTCGAATCGGCAAGAGCGATCAATGATGGGGTCGGCGCCGTATTCTCCGAGCGCCAAGTGTTCCGTATTGACCATTATCTCGGCAAGGAAACCGTCCAGAACCTGATGGTTTTGCGTTTCGGAAACATCCTGTTCGAGCCGCTCTGGTCCCGAAATTATATTGATCACGTCCAGATCACGGTCGCCGAGGACCTCGGCCTGGAAGGGCGTGCCGATTACTATGACCGTTCTGGCGCGCTGCGGGACATGGTGCAGAACCATATGCTGCAGCTGCTCTGCCTCACGGCGATGGAGCCGCCGAACCAGCTGGAGGACGACGACGTCCGCACCGAGAAGATCAAGGTGCTCAATGCGCTGATGCCGATTCACGGAGAGGCGGCGAAAAAGCAGACCGTGCGCGGCCAGTACAAGGCAGGCATGAAAGACGGAGCAGCTGTCCGGGGTTATGCGGATGAGCTGTCCGGCGAAGACAAGAGCCATACCGAGACCTTTGTAGCGATCAAGGCCAGTATCGACAATTGGCGATGGGCCGGTGTGCCTTTCTATCTGCGCACTGGCAAACGCATGTCGCATCGCCATTCCGACATCGTGATCCAGTTCAAGAAGACGCCGCATTCCTTGTTTGGTGAAGGCAATGACATGGCGAACAGGCTGGTGATCCGCTTGCAGCCGGACGAAGGCGTGCGTCTGTTCGTGCAGATCAAGGAGCCCGGCCCCGGCGGCCTGCGCGTCAAATCCATGCCGCTGAACCTCTCCTATGCTGAGAGCTTTACGGTGCGCTATCCCGATGCCTATGAGCGCCTGCTGATGGATGTGGTACGCGGTAACCTGTCCCTGTTCATGCGCAAGGATGAAGTTGAAGCGGCCTGGGCCTGGGTCGACACTCTTATTGAAGCCTGGGAACAGGCCGGTGATGCGCCGGAGCCTTATCCGGCCGGGAGCGATGGCCCATTGGCCGCAGCCATGCTGATGGATCGTGACGACCGGGCCTGGTGGGAAGGGTTGTAGACGGATGAAACACGAACTGGCCCGTTTCGATACGCGTGATGCTGCGCTGGATTTCGCCGCAAAATTCGTTGCAGGAGGGCTGGAGCGTGTCATCACTGACCGGGGGCGAGCGGATTTCATGACGTCCGGCGGCTCTACACCGGGGCCGTTGTTCGACCGCCTCTCAGGCTGGGACCTGCCATGGGAGTGTGTGAGTGTCGGCCTTGTCGATGAACGCTGGGTGCCGTTGGACCATGACTTTTCCAATGAAGCGCTGGTCCGGACACGTCTGCTGAACGGGCGTGCGGGGGCGGCAGGGCTCATCCCGATGAAGACTGCCGTATCGCAACCCGGCGAAGCGGTGGCGGACAGAAACGCAGCTTATGCACCTCATTGCGCGCCGGCAGATGTGCTGTTGCTCGGCATGGGCGGCGACGGACACACGGCGAGTTGGTTCCCCGGTTCCAAAGGACTGGAAGCCGCGCTGGCGCCTGCGAAGGATGAAACAATTGCAGCGATCGATGCAACCGGTTGCCCTGGTGCGGGGTTGAATACACAACGGCTGACACTGACCGGCCCTGCAGTCACGTCCGCGCGGATGGCGTTGATGTTGCTGTTCGGTGATGAGAAGCTGGACATTCTGGAGCGCGCGCTCGTGTCAGATCCGCTCGATATGCCGGTCCGTTACGCCATCGATAAACTCGGTCCGCGTCTCACAATCATATGGGCACCCTAGATGACCAAACTGCATCCCAAAATCGCCGAAGTGACAGAACGCATTCGTCTGAGATCGGCAGAGCCACGCGCCGCCTATCTCGAAATGATCCGTTCACGGCGCCCGAAAGGGTTTGCCCGCCAGCGCCTGACAGAAGGCAATCTGGCGCACGCCTCGGCAGGGTGCGCCGTGATAGAAAAGACCCATCTTCTTGGTGCGGGCTGGCCGAACATCGGCATCATTACGGCCTACAATGATATGCTGTCGGCGCATGCGCCGTTCGAGCACTATCCGGAACTGATCCGCGAAGGCGCGCGCGAGGTGAATGCGGTGGCCCAGGTGGCTGGCGGTGTTCCAGCCATGTGCGATGGGGTCACGCAAGGCCAGCAGGGCATGGAGCTATCGCTGTTTTCGCGGGATGTCATCGCCATGGCATCTGCGGTGGGCCTCAGTCATGATGTGTTCGACGCGGCCCTGCATCTCGGGGTCTGTGACAAGATCGTTCCAGGCCTTGTCATCGCGGCGCTACGCTTTGGCTGGATTCCTTCTATATTCGTGCCCGCCGGACCAATGCCGTCGGGCCTTCCGAACCCTGAGAAAGTCCGTATCCGGCAATTGTTCGCCGAAGGGAAAGTAGACCGCAGCGCGTTGCTGGAAGCCGAGGCCAAAAGTTACCACACGCAGGGCACCTGCACATTCTATGGAACGGCCAACTCCAATCAGATGCTTATGGAAGTCATGGGCTTCCACCTTCCGGGGGCGGCATTCACAAACCCCGGTACGCCACTTCGTACGGCGCTGACAAAGGCAGCCGCGCACCGTGCGGCCGAGATCACGGCGCAGGGAGACAATTATTTGCCCGCGGGCGAAATCATGGACGAGCGCTCTTTCGTCAACGGGATCGTCGGGCTGATGGCGACTGGCGGGTCCACCAATCATGCGCTCCACATTCCGGCCATGGCCGCTGCGGCGGGGTTCATCGTGACGCTGGAAGACTTTGAAGACATCAGCCGCGTCACCCCGCTGTTGACCCGGATCTATCCGAATGGCCCCGCAGACGTAAATCATTTCCACGCCGCGGGCGGCATGGGGTTTGTTGTGCGTGAATTGCTGGGGGCGGGTCTGCTCAATGGTGACGCCCAGGGCGTGGCCGGGCCCATCTCCGGCTATTCTCACGAGCCGTTCCTGGAGGGGGACAAGGTGGCATGGCGCCCGGCGCCGGAAGAAAGCGGTGACCTGGACATCATCCGGCCTGTCAGTGATCCGTTCTCGTCTGATGGCGGCCTTCGGTTGATGACGGGTCCGCTGGGGCGCGGGGTTTCCAAAGTCTCTGCCGTCAAACCTGAGAAACGGGTGCTGGAGGCCCCGGCAAGGGTGTTCGACTCCCAGGAGGCGCTGAAGGAAGCCTTCGAGGCGGGCCGCCTGGATCAGGACTTTGTCGCTGTCGTCCGCTTTCAGGGCCCGGCGGCAAATGGCATGCCGGAACTTCATAGCCTGTCGCCGCCGCTGGGAGTGCTGCAGGACAGGGGATTCAAGGTGGCGCTGGTGACAGATGGCCGTATGTCCGGTGCCAGCGGTAAGGTGCCATCGGCGATTCATGTCAGCCCGGAAGCGGCCCGCGGTGGCCCGCTCGCCCGCGTCCGTGATGGCGACATGATCGTTTTCGACGCTGAAAGTGGAACGCTGGATATCAAAGTCGATCCGGCCGAATTTGCGGCACGCGAACCGGCAGAGTTCCGGCCAAACACGTCCTCGGTTGGTCTGGGCCGCGAGATGTTCTCATATTTCCGCCAGATGAGCGGAACCGCGGATACGGGTGCCAGCCAGTTCGCGTTTGTTGCCGAGGGGGACTGATCTTTGAAGGAAGGTATTTTGGTGGGGGATGTCGGCGGAACGCATGCCCGCTTCGCCATCGCCCGCCGGCAGGACGGCAGGATTGTCGCCGATCATTTCGAAAAATTTGCCGGCGATGATTTCGCCCGGTTTGACGATGTGTTGCGTGCCTATCTGGATCGGACGAATGCGGGCGTCGATCGCGCTTGTTTCGCCATGGCGGGCCCTGTTCAGCACGGCAGCGTGACGCTCACCAATCGCGGCTGGCATGTTTCCGAACTAGAATTGCAGACCGGGTTCGGCTTCGACGATGTTCGTCTCATCAATGATTTCACCGCGATGGCGCGTGCGGTGCCCGAGTTCGAGCAAAGCAATTTCGAACCGATCCTGCCGGGTGAGCCGGAACCGGAAGCCCCGAAGATTGTTGCAGGGCCGGGAACCGGCTTCGGTGTCGCGACACTGTTCCATGATTGCGGTAATTGGCACGTGCTGACCGGAGAAGGCGGGCACATCGCCTTTGCCCCTCGCACAGATCTTGAATGCGAGTTGAGCAAGATCCTGCTCCGGAAATTCGGATACGTGTCGAATGAACTTGTATCGTCCGGCACGGGGCTGCCGCCGGTGCACGAAGCTTTCTGCGAGATGTATGACCGTCCGGTTGAGGATCTGTCGCCTGCCGAAATGCGAAAGCGGGCAGATGACGGCGATCAGATGTTCTATCAGCTCATCCTCGTCCGCGCCTGTACGGTGATGGGCGCTGTGGGCGATCTCGCCCTGGCCAATGGTGCATTGGGCGGCGTCGTGCTGGCGGGCGGTGTGACGGAGCGGATTGTCGATTTTCTTAAAACACCAGAAGCGGTTGCCCGCTTCCGGGAGCGGGGACCGATGAGCGGTTTTCTCGAGAATTGCCCGGTTGTGCTGATGCATGACCCGCACGCGCCGCTGATTGGCGCGGCAGCCTATTATGACCAGGAGCTACGGACATGACCTTTTCCCTCGCAGAGCTGAAGCGCGCGGCCGCAAAGGCACCCGTCGTGCCGGTGCTGGTGATCGGATCCGTGGACCAGGCCGCGCCGCTGGCGAAGGCACTGCAGGATGGCGGTTTGACCATCGCAGAAGTCACGCTCCGGACGCCGGCGGGGATTGGGGCGATTGCGGCGATGAAGGCGGCGGCGCCGGCATTGCAGGTCGGGGCGGGGACGGTGCTGACAGCGGAGGATGTAAGCAATTCGGTGGAGGCCGGGGCGGACTTCCTGGTCTCTCCGGGGATGAGCCCCGGGCTGCTGAATGCGCTGGGCAATTATAAGCCGCTGATGATTCCAGGCGTGGCGACGGCCAGCGAAGCGATGTGCCGCCACGAGGAAGGCTTTGAAATGCTGAAGCTTTTCCCGGCCAGCGTGGCTGGCGGCATTCCGGCGCTGAAGGCGCTCGCCGGGCCATTGCCGCACATTCAGTTCATGCCGACCGGCGGAGTCAGCGCTGGCGATGCCAATGATTACCTCGCCTTGCCGAACGTTCTGGCGGTGGGCGGATCATGGATCGCGACGCGGGCTGACGTCGATTCCGGCGACTGGGCGGGCATCTCGCGCAAGGCCAGAGAGGCACTTAGCGCGATCAGCTCATGACGATAACGGACTTAGCCGGACCAGTGCGGACTGGCAGATGATTATGAGCGGCCGAAAACGCGCTCGAAAATCGTGTCGACCTGCTTGAAGTGATACTCGAGGTCGAAGAGGTCCTCGAGCTGTTCCTTCGTCAGTTTCGCCATCACGTCCTCGTCCTTCTGGAGCAGCTCCAGAAGCGGGCCTTCGCCGCCCCAGGTCTTCATCGCATTGCGCTGGACCATGCGGTAGGAATCTTCCCGGCTGTTACCGGCCTCGACGAGGGCGAGCAGGATGCGCTGCGAATTGTGCAGGCCGCCCATGGAGTTCAGCGTCTTCAGCATCCGTTCCGGATAGACGACGAGATTTTCCACGACCCCGGCCAGGCGGTGCAGGGCGAAGTCGAGGTGGACGGTGGCGTCCGGGCCGATGCCGCGCTCGACGGAAGAGTGCGAGATATCGCGCTCATGCCAGAGGGCCACGTTTTCGAGGGCCGGCGTCACGGCGGAGCGCACGAGACGGGCGAGGCCGGTCAGGTTCTCGGTCAGCACCGGGTTGCGCTTGTGCGGCATGGCTGAGGAGCCTTTCTGGCCAGCCGAGAAGTATTCTTCGGCTTCCAGCACTTCCGTGCGCTGAAGGTGGCGCACTTCCGTGGCGAGGCGTTCAACGGAGGACGCAATCACGCCCAGCACAGCGAAGTACATGGCATGGCGGTCGCGCGGGATGACCTGCGTCGACACCGGCTCAATGGAGAGACCCAGCTTTTCGGCGACATGAGCTTCGATTTTCGGGTCGATATTGGCGAAGGTTCCGACCGCGCCGGATATGGCGCAGGTGGCGACTTCTTCCCGGGCGATCAGCAGGCGCGTGCGGGCGCGCTGGAATTCGGCATGGAAGGTGGCCAGCTTGACGCCGAACGTGGTCGGCTCAGCATGGATGCCGTGGCTGCGGCCGATGGTCGGGGTCAGCTTGTGTTCGAAGGCCCGCTTTTCCAGCGCCGCGAGCACGCGGTCGATGCCGGTCAGCAACAGGTCGGCGGCGCGCACCATCTGCACGTTCAGGCAGGTGTCGAGCACGTCGGATGAGGTCATGCCGAGGTGCAGGAAGCGGGCAGGTTCACCCACATGTTCGGCGACATTGGTCAGGAACGCGATGACGTCGTGTTTCACTTCCCGTTCGATCTCGTCGATCCGGTCCACTTCGAACGCGGCCTTCTCGCGGACGGTGGCCGAGGTGCCTTCCGGGATGATGCCAAGGTTTTCCATGGCTTCGGCGGCGAGGGTCTCGATTTCGAGCCAGATGCCGAAGCGGGATTCAGGAGACCAGATGGCTGCCATTTCGGGACGGGTATAACGGGGGATCATGCGCGCATTCCTGCTGGTTCCGGCCCTGTAAGCACGGGCCTGTTTGTTCGCGCCCCTAATACGCCGAACCGTCTGGTTTGCCACCCCCTGTGACAGGACGCTCCGGCGCAGGAGATGACGGCATGCTGCAGGGCTCTGGCGAACGGAGTGGCCGCTGGTTTCCGCGTAGGCTAGGTTGGTGGCAGTCTGCCGTTTCCGGAATAAGGGGCGGCTTTCCGGAAGGGGACATGGAATGAGCAGAATTCTCACCCTGTCGGCGGTTTCGCTGGTGCTGGCGGGCGCCGCAGCCGCGCAGGGGACCGGGGGCGCCCCGCCCGATGCTGAACCCGGGGCCTGTTATGCGCAGGTGCGTATGCCGGAAACCTATGAAGTCCGGACCGAACAGGTTCTGGACCAGCCTGAGCATACAAGGGCCCGTGTGATTCCGGCGACATATGAAACGGTCGTCCAGCGTGTGCTCGTGAAGGAGCAGGCGGTGACCTACCGGGTCGTGCCGCCCGTTTACGAGATTGAGACCGAACAACTCCTCATTGTCCCGGAACAGACCGAAACCGTCGTGATTCCTGCAGAATACGAAACAATTACCGAACGGGTTATGATCCGTCCGGCCTATATTACCTGGAAGCCGGCCGCCGGGCTGTCTGGCCTGCCGCAGACGGGGGAAGGGGCTGAACCGCCGGCAACCGCCGACGGGCTGCGCCGCGTCGAAGTTCCGGCGCAATATGACACGGTGAGCCGGACGCGCCTGAAATCGCCCGAACGCGTTGAAACGCATGTGACGCCCGCCCGAATCCGTACGGTTGAGCGCCAGGTCCTGCGTGAACCGGCCCGTGTGGTCGAGGAAATCATTCCGGCCGAATACGAGGACATAGAAGTCCAGCGGCTTGTGGCGCCCGAACAACAGGAGACGGTTGTCGTGCCAGCAACCTACAAGACCATAGAGACTCGCACCCTGACCGGTGGCGGAACCGTGGAATGGCGGCAAGTGCTGTGCGATTCGGACGCGACAGAGGCCAAAATCGCCGAAGTACAGCGCGCCCTGGCCGCGAAGAGCTATAATGTAGAGGCAGATGGTGTTTCCGGCCCGGCGACGCAGAATGCGTTGCAGGACTGGCAGGAAAAGAACGGCCTGCCGGCGGGATACCTGACCATTGGCACCCTTGAGTCGCTGGGGGTTTCGCCCGAGTAGCGGAAATTTGGGGGCAGTGCTGCCTTCCGGACAGGCATTGCGGGTCGTCAGCCGTGACGCACAGCCGCACATCTGCCCCCGTGAGGTGGCCGAATGCAGACTTTAAGATAAGTCTCACCGTTATGTGGCGTGGATGTGTTGCGTGGATGGCAAAACCGTCCTAATCCGGCGCCAGCACAGGCTAGGAGGCCCTCTCTCATGTCGGACATCGAACGGCTGGCGCTCGACTATCTACCGGTCATCATTTTTCTGGTGATCGGTGCCGCGATTTCGGGCCTTTTCATCGTTGGTTCACTGCTGCTCGCACCGTCCGAGCCCGACCCCGAGAAAAACTCCGCCTATGAGTGCGGTTTCAACGCTTTCGACGACGCCCGCATGAAGTTTGACGTCCGGTTCTACCTGGTCGCCATCCTGTTCATCATCTTTGACCTTGAAGTGGCCTTCCTGTTCCCCTGGGCAATCAGCCTGGGCAAGATCGGTCTGCTTGGCTTCTGGTCGATGGTCGTCTTTCTTGGCGTTCTGACCGTTGGCTTCATCTACGAATGGCGCCGCGGCGCGCTGGAGTGGGAATAATGGCCGAAGAGTTCAAGACATACGCCCTTGGCGGCGCCCGGTCGGGTGTCGAAGGCGGTTTCAAGCCCGGTCAGGACGATCCGTTCTATTCGGGCCTGTCCGACCAGCTGGCAGACAAGGGCTATTTCACGGCCGCGGCTGATGACCTGATTGCCTGGGCGCGCACCGGCTCGCTGATGTGGATGACCTTTGGTCTCGCCTGCTGCGCCGTTGAAATGATGCACGCGGGTAACCCGCGCTACGACCTTGAGCGTTTCGGCATGGCGCCGCGCGGTTCACCCCGCCAGTCGGATGTGATGATCGTTGCGGGCACGCTGACCAACAAGATGGCCCCGGCGCTGCGCAAGGTTTACGACCAGATGCCGGAGCCGCGCTACGTGATCTCGATGGGCAGCTGTGCCAATGGCGGCGGCTATTATCATTACAGCTACAGCGTTGTGCGTGGCTGTGACCGGATTGTGCCGGTCGACATATATATTCCGGGCTGCCCGCCCACCGCTGAGGCTCTCGTGTACGGCTTCCTGCAGCTGCAGAAGAAGATCCGCCGGGAAGGCTCACTGGAGCGCTAGGGGAAAGACATGCTGAACCAGGATGCCATCGACGCCCTCAAGGATCTCGGCGAGCATATTTCTGCTGCGCGCGCGGATGCGGTGAAGAGCTTCCACATCAATATGGACGAGCTGGTCGTTATGGCCGAGCGCGATCATGTCGTGGGGCTGCTCCGCTTCCTGCGCGAAGATCCACAATGCGATTTCGAGACGCTGGTCGATATCTGCGGCGTTGACTATCCGGAGCGTGGCGAGCGTTTCGAAGTGGTCTACCATCTCCTGTCCATGCACCTGAACCATCGCGTCCGGGTGCGTGTGTCGACGGATGAAGACACGGCCGTGCCGAGCGCCTGCGCCGTATGGCCGGCTGCCAACTGGTTCGAGCGCGAAGCCTTCGACATGTATGGCATCCAGTTCGCCGATCACCCGGACCTGCGCCGGATTCTGACGGACTATGGCTTCGAGGGCTATCCGCTGCGCAAGGACTTCCCGCTGACCGGCAATTACGAAGTCCGCTATGACGACCTCGAAAAGAAAGTGGTCTACGAGCCGGTGCAGCTGGTTCAGGAATTCCGCAACTTTGACTTCCTATCCCCATGGGAGGGCATGACTGCCCAGATCCCGGGTGATGAGAAAGCGACGGAGTCGTAAGACAATGGCTGACACCGCTCACATCTCCGAAATGGAAGACCGCAAGTTCACGCTGAACTTCGGGCCTCAGCACCCGGCGGCCCACGGCGTGCTGCGTATGATCCTCGACCTCGACGGCGAGATCGTCACGCGCGTCGACCCGCATATCGGCCTGCTGCACCGCGGCACCGAGAAGCTGATCGAATACAAGACCTTCCTGCAGGGCATGCCGTATTTCGACCGGCTGGATTACTGCGCGCCGATGAACCAGGAGCACGCCTGGTGCCTGGCGATCGAAAAGCTGCTGGGCATTGAGCCGCCGCGCCGCGGCAGCCTGATCCGCGTTCTCTATTCCGAGCTTGGCCGCATCATGTCTCACCTGCTGAACATCGGCTCGCAGGTGCTGGACGTCGGTGCGCTGACGCCGATCACCTGGGCCTTCGAAGAACGCGAGAAGCTCTGCGTCTTCTACGAACGCGCCTCGGGCAGCCGGATGCACGCAGCCTTTTTCCGCCCGGGCGGTGTCCACCAGGACCTGCCGCAGGCGCTGCTCGACGATATTTCGGAATGGTGCGAACACTTCCCCGGCAAGCTGGACCAGCTTGAAGGCCTCGTCACCGAAAACCGCATCTTCAAGCAGCGGAATGTCGATATCGGCATCGTGGACGAGAAGACGATCATGGACTGGGGCTTCTCCGGCGTGATGGTTCGCGGGTCCGGCTATGCCTGGGACCTGCGCCGCGCCCAGCCCTATGAGTGCTACTCCGAACTCGACTTCAAGATTCCCGTTGGCAAGAACGGCGACAATTACGACCGTTATGTCTGCCGCATGGAAGAGATGCGCGAGTCGACCAAGATCATGCAGCAATGCATCGAGATCATGAACCGCGAAGGGCCGGGGCCGGTCCTGCTGAAGGGGTCGAAAGTCTCGCCGCCGCGCCGCGCCGAGATGAAAAACTCGATGGAAGCGCTGATCCATCACTTCAAGCTGTACACCGAAGGCTTCCACGTGCCGGAAGGTGAGACCTACGCCGCCATCGAAGCGCCGAAGGGCGAGTTCGGTGTGTACCTTGTCTCTGATGGCACCAACCGGCCGTACCGGGCGAAGATCCGTGCTCCGGGCTATCCGCATCTTCAGGCGATGGACCATTTGTGCCGGGGATACATGCTGGCTGACGTGTCCGCGATCCTCGGTTCGCTCGACATCGTGTTCGGGGAGATCGACCGCTGATGTCCGCTGGAAAAGTCATTCATCCGGCCAAGGGTGAAGCAGAAACGTTTTATGCAGGAAGGATCGAGTAGTGGCACTGCGCCGTTTTGATCTTGAGGCTGGTGGCGATACATTCGCCTTCAAGCCGGAAACGGAAGAGAAGATTGCCTTCTGGCGGAACAAGTATCCGGCAGAAAAGCAGCGTTCGGCCGTCATCCCCATGCTGTGGCTTGCCCAGAAGGACAATGATGGCTGGCTGTCCGAGCCGGCCATGCGCGAAGTCGCGGACCGGCTGGAAATGCCGTATATCCGCGTTTACGAGGTCGCGACCTTCTACACGATGTTCCGTCTCCAGCCGGTCGGCAAATTCCACGTCCAGCTTTGTGGCACCACGCCGTGCCAGCTGCGCGGGGCTGACAAGCTGAAGGAAGTCTGCCAGCAGGAAATCGGCGACATCATGTATGTCACCGACGATGGCCGCCTTTCCTGGGAAGAGGTCGAGTGCCTCGGCGCCTGCGTGAATGCACCGATGGTGCAGATCAATGACGACTATTACGAAGACCTGACGCCGGAAACGCTGTCGCAAATTCTCGGCAAGCTGAAGAATGGTGTCGATGTTGCGCCGGGTCCGCAGATCGACCGCGTGAACAGCGCGCCGGAAGGCGGCGCAACCACGCTGACCGATCCGGCCCTCTTCGATGGCAGCAAGAACGCCATCACCAAGCTGCCGAACCTGCCATCCGACGAGCCTGAGCCTTCGGAAGCTGAAGCTGCAGGCAAGCCCGAGGCCGCGGCCCCGACCAACACGAAACGCGAAGAGCCGGTCGCCTCCAACACGAAGACGACTCTCATCGATACAGGCAAGAAGGCCGAGACGGGCGAACGTCCGGCGGCCGTGACAATCGATCCGGCCTCCTATGATGACCTGAAGCGCATCAAGGGCATCGGCCCGAAGAATGAAGACGCGCTCAACGAGCTTGGCATCTATACGTTCAAGCAGATCGCCGAGTGGACGACGGAAAATGTCGACTGGGTCGAAGACTTCATGAGCTTCCCCGGGCGGATCGAGCGCGAAGACTGGATTGCCCAGGCGAAGACGCTCGCCGAGGGCGGCGAAACGGAATTCTCCAAGCGCGTGGATGCGGGCGATGTCCCCTCCAGCCAGGAAGATGAGGACTGAGCCATGCTGCAGGACAAGGATCGCATCTTCACGAACCTGTACGGTCATCATTCGCCCGAACTCGACGCGGCGAAGAAGCGCGGTGCATGGCACCTGACCCGGGAAATCCTGGAACAGGGACCGGATTGGATCTGCGACCAGATCAAGGCGTCCGGCCTTCGCGGCCGTGGTGGCGCTGGCTTCCCGACCGGCCTGAAATGGACTTTCATGCCGAAGGAAGAGCGCGACCGTCCGCACTATCTCGTCGTCAATGCCGACGAGTCTGAGCCCGGCACATGCAAAGACCGCGAAATCATGCGCCATGATCCGCATCTGCTGATCGAAGGCTGCATGATCGCCTCTCGCGCGATGCGGGCGCACAAATGCTACGTCTACCTGCGCGGCGAATACATCAATGAGCGCCACGCGCTCGAAAAGGCCGTCAAGGAAGCCTATGAGGCGAAGCTGATCGGCCAGGACAATGTGAACGGCTGGGATTTCGATCTCTACGTCCACCACGGCGCCGGCGCTTATATCTGCGGCGAAGAAACGGCTCTGCTCGAAAGCCTTGAAGGCAAGAAGGGCCAGCCGCGCCTGAAGCCGCCATTCCCGGCCAATGCCGGTCTCTATGGTTGCCCGACGACCGTGAACAATGTGGAATCGATCGCCGTTGCCGGCACGATCCTGCGCCGCGGCGCCGAATGGTTCGCGGGCTTCGGCCGCCCGAACAATACCGGCACCAAGCTGTTCTGCATCTCCGGCCACGTGAACAAGCCGTGCAATGTCGAAGAAGAGATGTCGATCACCTTCCGTGATCTGATCGACACCCATTGCGGCGGCATCCGTGGTGGCTGGGAAAACCTGAAGGCCGTGATCCCCGGTGGATCGTCGGTGCCGATGGTTCCGGCCGAGCAGATCATGGACGCCTATATGGACTTCGACACGCTGCGGGATCTGAAGTCCGGTCTCGGCACGGCGGCTGTAATCGTGATGGACAAGGACGCCGACCTGATCAAGGCGGTTGCCCGTCTCGCTTACTTCTACAAGCACGAATCCTGCGGCCAGTGCACGCCGTGCCGGGAAGGCACCGGCTGGATGTGGCGCGTGATGGAGCGCATGGCGAAGGGCGAAGCTGAGCATGACGAGATCGACACGCTGCTGGACGTGACCAAGCAGGTGGAAGGTCACACGATCTGCGCCCTCGGCGACGCAGCGGCCTGGCCGATCCAGGGCCTGATCCGTCACTTCCGGCCAGAAATCGAAGACCGCATCAACCAGTACAGACTGCCGCGCGCCATGGTGCAGGGCGCAGTCGTCGCGGCGGAGTAGAGGTCCATGTCCGATCTGTTTAAAATCAATATCGACGGCAAGGAAATCGAGGTTCCGAAGTCCTACACGCTTATGCAGGCGTGTGAGGCGGCTGGCGCCGAAATTCCGCGCTTCTGCTATCACGAGCGCCTGTCCGTGGCGGGCAACTGCCGCATGTGCCTCGTCGAGTGGGAAGGCGCACCGAAGCCGATTGCGTCCTGCGCGCAGACCGTGGGCGACATGCGTCCGAACCGCGATGGTTCCGCGCCGAACATCCGCACCAAGGGCGACTATGTCGAGAAGGCCCGCAACGGGGTGATGGAGTTCCTGCTCATCAACCACCCGCTGGACTGCCCGATCTGCGACCAGGGTGGCGAATGCGACCTGCAGGACCAGGCCGTGGCCTATGGCCGTTCCGGCAGCCGCTACGAAGAAAACAAGCGCGCCGTCGAAGACAAGAATATGGGCCCGCTGGTCAAGACGATCATGACCCGCTGCATCCAGTGCACGCGCTGCGTCCGCTTCGTGGCTGAAGTCGGCGGCGTGGAAGAGATCGGCATGATCTCGCGCGGTGAGAGCGCCGAGATCACGACCTATCTCGAGAAAAATCTGACATCTGAGCTGTCCGGCAACGTGATCGACCTTTGCCCGGTCGGCGCGCTGACCTCGAAGCCCTACGCGTTCAATGCGCGCCCCTGGGAGCTGCGCAAGACGTCTTCCATCGACGTGATGGACGCCATGGGCGCCTCGATCCGCGTCGATGCCAAAGGCGATGGCGTGATGCGCATCATGCCGGAAGTGAACGAGGAAATTAACGAGGAGTGGCTGTCCGACAAATCCCGCTTCGTGTGGGATGGGCTCGCCCGCCAGCGTCTCGATACGCCTTATGTCCGCGTCGATGGCCGTCTGAAACCGGCGACCTGGAGCGAAGCCTTTGTGGCCGCGAAAGAGGCCCTGTCGAAACCTGCTGACAAGATCGGTGTTGTTGCCGGCGACCTGATCGAAGTCGAACAGGCCAAGGCTGCGCTGGATCTGTTCCGCTCGCTTGGCGTGCAGAATACTGACTGCCGTCCGGCTGGCGCGAAATATGGCACCGATGGCGTGCGCGAGCATTACATTCTGAACCCGACGCTGGCCGGTGTGGAAGAGGCGGACGCGCTGCTGCTCGTCGGTGTCAATCCGCGCGTTGAGGCCGCTGTCTGGAACGCGCGTATCCGCAAGACCTGGCTCTGGGCTGACCTGAAAGTCGCCATGATCGGCGAAGCGGCGGACCTGACCTACAAATACACCCATCTTGGCAACAGCGCAGACGCGCTGAACAAGGCCGAAACCGCTGAGTTCCTGAAAGGCGCCAAGCGCCCGATGATCGTGCTCGGCGAAGGGGCCCTGATGCATGAAGATGGCGACGCCGTGCTGGCCGCCGCGATCAAGCTGGCCAATGAGACCGGCGCGATTGCTGACGACTGGGCAGGCTTCGGCGTGCTTCACAATGCAGCCGGCCGCGTTGGCGCCCTGGACACCGGCTTCGTGCCGGGAGAGGGCGGCGAAGCAACGGCGGGGATCCTCGGCGGCGGCATGGAGACGATCGTGCTGCTCGGCGCCGACGAAGCGGATCTGTCGAAGACGACGGGTGCGACGGTCATCTATGTCGGCTCGCACGGCGATGCCGGGGCCGCCCGTGCAGACATTATCCTGCCGTCGGCCGCTTACACCGAGATGGCCGCGACCTTCGTGAACACCGAAGGCCGTGTGCAGGTCACGTCGAGGGCCGTCCAGCCGAAAGGCGAGGCCCGCGAGGGCTGGGCGATCTTCCGTGCTCTGTCTGACGTGATGGGCAAGACGCTGCCTTACGATACGGTCGACGCTCTGCGCGAAGGCCTGCGGGAAAATGAAGCATTTGCGGGGATTGGCTATGCCCCGGGCGCGGCAGGCGTTGAGGCACTCAAGACGGTTCCGGAAGGGACCGGCAGCCTCTCCGGCGCGCCGTTCAAGCCGGTGATCGGGGACTTTTATCTGACAAATCCGGTCGCCCGGGCATCGAAAACCATGGCGGAATGCTCTGCGCTGGCGACAGCGCTGGACACTCCGGTAGCAGCGGAGTAGGGCGGGCGCCATGAGTAACTACATCGAGTCTATGGGACAGTTCTGGGGCCCCTTGATGGTCCTCGGCCAGATCGCGTTGTTCACGCTGGTCCTGCTTCTCTCGATCGCATTCCTTCTGTTGTTCGACCGCAAGGTCTGGGCCGGTGTGATGATGCGGAAAGGCCCGAACGTGGTCGGCCCGTTCGGTCTGTTCCAGTCCTTTGCGGACTTCGGCAAGTTCCTGCTGAAAGAGATCGTGATCCCGGCAGGCGCGAACAAATTCGTCTTCCTGTTTGCCCCGATCCTGACCTGTACACTGGCCTTCGCGGCCTGGTCGGCCATTCCGGTTGCCCCTGGCACAGTCAGCGGCACCAGCTGGGTGATCTCGAACCTGAATGTCGGGATCCTTTACCTGTTCGCCATCAGCTCCCTCGGTGTCTACGGCATCATCATGGGCGGCTGGGCTTCCAACTCGAAATACCCGTTCCTCGGCGCGCTGCGGTCTGCCGCTCAGATGGTCTCCTATGAGGTGTCCATCGGCTTTGTGATCATCACCGTGGTCCTGATGGTCGGTTCCATGAACCTGACCGACATCGTCAACAATCAGGATGGCGGTTTCTGGAACTGGCACGTTTTCAGCTTCCAGAACTTCCCGCTGATCGTGGTCATGGTGCCGATGTTCGTTATCTTCTTCGTCTCGGCCCTGGCGGAAACGAACCGCCCGCCATTTGACCTGCCGGAAGCGGAATCGGAGCTCGTTGCCGGCTATCAGGTTGAGTACGGCTCCACGCCATACCTGCTCTTCATGCTGGGCGAGTACCTGAACATCGTCCTGATGTGTTCGATGATGACGATCCTGTTCTTTGGCGGCTGGCATGGTCCGGTTTCCCTGGGGGATGAATTTGTCCGCGACCATCCGTTCCTGACCAGCTTCTCGGGGCTGTTCTGGTTCATGTTAAAAACCTTCTTCTTTTTCTTCCTTTTCGCCATGGTGAAAGCCATCGTCCCGCGCTACCGCTACGACCAGCTGATGCGCCTTGGCTGGAAGATCTTCCTGCCGACATCGCTCGCCGCCGTTCTCGTGGTTGCAGGCTATGTCGCTTATATGGGAGTGCAGTCATGAGCCTCGCGCAGACCATCCGCGGCGCGCTGCTGACCGATTTCCTCGGGGCCCTCTGGCTGGCCACGCTGGAAATGTTCCGCCGCAAGGCCACCGTGAATTATCCATTCGAGAAGAACCCGCTGTCGTCGCGTTTTCGCGGGGAGCATGCGCTACGCCGCTATGCATCCGGCGAGGAGCGCTGCATCGCCTGCAAGCTGTGCGAAGCAATCTGTCCGGCGCAGGCCATCACGATCGAGGCTGAACCGCGCGAAGACGGCGCCCGCCGCACCACACGCTACGACATCGACATGGTGAAGTGCATCTATTGCGGCTTCTGTCAGGAAGCCTGCCCGGTGGATGCCATCGTCGAAGGGCCGAACTTCGAGTTCGCGACCGAAACCCGCGAGGAGCTGTTCTATGACAAGGACCGCCTGCTCGCGAATGGCGACCGCTGGGAACGGCTGATCGCCAAGAATTTGGAACTGGATGCGCCTTATCGCTAAGGCGCGCCGCTGAAGAGTAACCGGGACGCATGGTTGTCCCAAACACAAGAGGGGTCAGAGGGCTGTGGCACTGATCGCATTCTACCTGATGGCTGCGGTGACACTCGTGTCAGCGCTAATGGTCATCATGGCGCGGAACCCCGTCCACTCCGTGCTGTGGCTGATCCTGACATTTTTCTCCGCAGCGGGACTGTTCGTCCTGATCGGTGCTGAGTTTATCGCCATGCTGCTGGTCGTCGTTTATGTCGGCGCCGTCGCAGTGTTGTTCCTGTTTGTGGTGATGATGCTGGATGTGGACTTCGTCGAGCTGAAGGACGGCACGCTGCGATACTGGCCGTTCGCTATGCTGGTCGGGATTGTCTTTGCGGCCGAGATCTTCATGGCGTCTGTGATGGGCGTGCATTCACGGCCGGATGCCTTTGATGCCGCGCCAGGTGCGGACACCAATGCCGAAGCCATCGGCCAGGTGATGTATACCGACTACCTGCTGCTGTTCCAGCTGGCCGGTGTTGTCCTGCTCATCGCCATGATCGGTGCCATCGTGCTGACGCTGCGCCATCGTCCGGACGTCAAACGCCAGAACATCGCCAAGCAGACGTCGCGCCGCCGCGGTGATGCCTATGAACTGAAGGACCCCAAGCCGGGGCAGGGGATCTGATACCTATGGAACTCGGACTTTCCCATTATCTCGCGGTATCGGCCGCCCTGTTCACGATCGGTGTCGTCGGCATCTTCGTGAACCGGAAGAATATCATCGTCATCCTGATGGCGATCGAGCTGATCCTGCTTTCGGTGAACCTCAACCTGGTCGCCTTCTCGGTCTTCTCCGGCACGATTGCCGGACAGATCTTCGCCATGCTCGTGCTGACTGTCGCTGCCGCTGAGGCCGCTGTTGGTCTTGCCATCCTGGTCGTCTACTTCCGCAACCGCAGAGACATCTCGGTCGAGAACGTAGACATGATGAAAGGCTAGGCCGGTATGCTTCCTGACGCACTTATCCTCTTTATTGTTCTTGCACCGGGCCTCGTGGCTCTTACCGGCCTGGTTCACAAGATCACCGGCGACAAGATTGTCATGTACGCCACTACCGGCGTCGTTCTGACGGCGGGCGCGCTGTCGCTGTTCCAGCTGTTTGCCTATGCGGCCGGCGTTGGCGGACATGCCGCCGATGCCCATGGCGCGGTGGAACACGGTCATGCCGTTACGCAGCACATCATCAGGCTGATGCCCTGGATCAATGTTGGTGATTTCCACGCGAACTGGGCTGTCCGGGTCGATACGATGTCGATCGTCATGATGGCAGTCGTCACGGGCGTGTCCGGTCTCGTGCACCTCTATTCCTGGGGCTATATGAGCGAAGACCCGCACAAGGCGCGCTTCTTCGCCTATCTGTCGCTCTTCACCTTTGCCATGCTGATGCTGGTGACGGCTGACAACTTCATCCAGCTCTTCTTCGGCTGGGAAGGCGTGGGCCTCGCTTCGTACCTGCTGATCGGCTTCTGGTATCAGAACAAGGCGCCAAACGACGCGTCCATCAAGGCCTTCGTCACCAACCGTGTGGGTGACTTCGGTCTCGCGCTCGGCATCATGGCCATCTTCTGCATCTACGGAACGGTCGAGTTCGCGCCCTTCATGGATGCGCTGCGTGAGAATAGCATGGTGACGCCGCTTGCCTTTGCCGATCCGGCACCGGCGCGCGAAGTTATCATGACCTTCCTCGGCCACCGTGTCTGGGCTGTCGAGGTGATTGGCGTGCTGCTGTTCATCGGCGCGATGGGCAAATCGGCGCAGTTCTTCCTGCACGTCTGGCTGCCGGACGCGATGGAAGGCCCGACGCCGGTCTCCGCTCTGATCCACGCTGCAACCATGGTCACCGCGGGCGTCTATCTCGTCTGCCTTCTGTCGCCGCTGTATCAGTACACGATTGTCGCCGCCGGCATGATCACCGTGGTTGGCGCGGTGACGGCGCTCTATGCCGCCACCGTCGGCATGGCGCAGAACGACATCAAGCGCGTGATCGCCTATTCGACCTGTTCGCAGCTCGGCTACATGTTCTTCGCGGCCGGGGTCGGTGCCTATGAGGCGGCGATGTTCCACCTCTTCACGCACGCCTTCTTCAAGGCGCTTCTGTTCCTTGGCGCAGGCTCCGTGATCCACGGCATGCACCACGAGCAGGACATGCGGAAGATGGGCGGTCTCGCGAAGTTCATGCCGCTGACCTATGCGGCCATGATGGTTGGCACGATCGCCATCATCGGCCTTGGTATTCCGCATACGAAACTGGGCTTTGCCGGCTTCTTCTCGAAAGACGCGATCCTGGAAAGCTCATTTGCGGCCGGTATGGAGCATATCGCCTTCGGCCAGATGGCTTTCTGGTTCGGTATCATCGCAGCGTTCCTGACCAGCTTCTATTCCTGGCGCCTCATCTTCATGACGTTCCATGGACCGAGAGCCTGGGAAGGCGCCCATGACGACGATCATGCGCACGCCCATGATGCCCATGATGATCACGCGCACGACGATCATGGTCATGATCACACGCCACATGAGAGCCCGCTGGTCATGTTGATCCCGCTTGGCTTGCTGAGCCTTGGCGCGATTTTCTCGGGCTTCTTCTTCTACAATTACTTCGTCGACCACTATAACGAAGCGTTCTGGGCCGGGGCGATCTACCGGGCGGCAGATAACCATGTCCTTCATGCCCGCCACGACGTGCCGGAGTGGGTGATCTACGCCCCGCTGATCGTCACGCTGGGCGGCCTTGTCCTGGCAACAATGACCTACCTCTTCAATCGCGGCGTCGGGAAGCGTATCGCCGAAAGTGGCGGGCCGCTCTATTCGCTGTTCTACAACAAGTGGTACTTCGACGAGATCTACAACGCGACGCTGGTGCGGGGCGCGGCCTTCCTCGGGAATATCTTCTGGAAAGCCGACAAAAAGGTCATCGATGCTGCCGGTGCTGATGGCATGACCGCGCTGACTCTGTTCAGTGCCCGCCGCCTGTCGGCCCTGCACACCGGTCGTCTGTATCATTATGCATTCATTATTATTGGCGCAGCCCTCGTCTTCGGGGCGCTCATGTGGCTGAACGCCGGAGGGGCACACTAATGGGCGGGTTTCCCATTCTATCGGCGCTGACCTTCCTGCCGCTGGTTGGCGCACTGATCATCATGGCCGTGCGGGCAGCGACGGCGGGCAGCAGCGCGTCCGAGACCGCCAATGAGGGGCGCACCGCGCTTCTGGCTGGCCTCGTCATTACGGGCGCGACGTTCCTCGTCTCGCTGGCCGCGTTCTTCTATTACGATCCGTCGACGCCGGGCTATCAACTGGTCGAGCAGCACGTCTGGTATCAGTCGATCAGCTACAAGCTCGGCATTGATGGCCTTTCGCTGCCGCTGATCCTGCTGACGACGTTCCTGACACCGATCTGCCTGCTGGCAAGCTGGAATTCGATCCACACAAGGGTGACGGAATACGTCGTCGCCTTCCTGGTGCTCGAAACCTTCATGATCGGCGTGTTTACCGCGCTCGACCTGGTCCTGTTCTACATCTTCTTCGAGGCTGGCCTGATCCCGATGTTCCTGATTATCGGTATCTGGGGCGGCAAGGACAAGATCTACGCCGCGTTCAAGTTCTTCCTCTATACGCTGCTTGGCTCGCTGCTGATGCTGGTTGCGGTCGTGTACATGTACATCACCGCGGGCAGCTCTGACTTTGAGGTGCTGGAGAAGTTCGCCTTTGACCCCCACGTGCAGACGTGGCTATGGCTGGCCTTCATGGCGTCCTTCGCGGTGAAGCTGCCGATGTGGCCGGTCCACACATGGCTTCCGGATGCGCACGTTCAGGCCCCCACGGCTGGCTCGGTCATTCTGGCAGGCGTCCTGCTGAAGATGGGCGGCTACGGCTTCCTGCGTTTCTCGCTGCCCATGTTCCCGGATGCGAGCCACCTGTTCCAGCCGGCAATGTTTGCGCTGGCCGTTGCGGCGATTGTCTACACGTCACTCGTCGCCTGGCGTCAGACTGACATGAAGAAACTGATCGCCTACTCGTCGGTTGCGCACATGGGATTTGTGACACTCGGCGTCTTCTCTTTCACGGAGATCGGCGTGCAGGGTGCCATCTTCCAGATGATCAGCCACGGCTTCATCTCTGCGGCGCTCTTCCTGATCGTCGGTGTCGTTTATGACCGGATGCATACGCGGGAAATCGCGGCTTATGGTGGCCTGGTCCACCGCATGCCGGTCTATGCGACCTTGTTTATGCTGTTCACCATGGCCAATGTCGGCCTTCCGGGCACATCCGGCTTTATCGGTGAGATCCTCACCATGGTCGGCGGCTTCCAGGCATCCACCTGGGCCGCAGCTGGTGCCGCGCTCGGCGTGATCTTCTCGGCTGTTTACATGCTGACGCTCTACCGGCGCACCGTGTTTGGCCAGATTACCAACCCGGAACTGAATGCCCTCAAGGACATGAACCGGATCGAACTTGTAACAATCGTCCCGTTGGCGCTGCTGACGCTGCTTTTCGGCGTCGCGCCCAACCTGATCTTTAACCTGACCGAGGGCGCTGCGAACAGCATTCTCTCGATGATGGCCGGAGGCTGATCGCCCATGCTCGACTTCACTGCCATGACCCTGGCGATCGGGCCGGAACTCTGGCTCGCTGCCACCGGCCTGTTGGGCGTGCTCCTCGGCGCGCTTCTCAAGGATCGCTTCAACGGTATGTCGTTCAAGTTCGGCGCGCTGGTCCTGTTCGGTGCGGCGGCGATTGCGGCCATGACCTATCAGGGCGGCGAGGCGTTCAACGGCCTCGTGGAAACCAACAGCTTCGTCAACTTCGCCAAGATCGTGTCCTTCATCGTGGGCGGTCTGGCCCTGGTTATGTCCGAGGGATTCCTCAAGCGCCACCAAACCGCACGGTATGAATATGCCCTGCTGACCATCTTCGCATCGCTTGGCATGGGCATCATCCTGTCGGCCGCGAACCTGATGACGCTCTATATGGGCATCGAGACGCTCAGCCTGTCTTCCTATGTGCTTGCCGCATTCCATCGGGACTCTGCACGGTCCTCCGAAGCCGGCCTGAAATATGTGATCCTCGGATCCCTGGCGTCCGGCATGCTGCTGTATGGTGCATCGCTGGTCTATGGCTTCTCCGGATCGACCTTCTATGCTGGCATTGCAGCGGCTGAGCCGTCGATCGGCATGATGTTCGGGATGGTGCTGATGATTGTCGGACTTGCTTTCAAGGTCTCGGCAGCTCCGATGCACATCTGGACGCCGGACGTTTATGAAGGCGCCCCGACGCCGGTCGGTGCCTTCTTCGGCGCTGCGCCCAAAATGGCCGCCATGGTCGTGTTTGCAAATGTGATGTTCCAGCTCTTCGGTGACGAGATGGAGCAGTGGCAGCTGATCGTCTCAATTATCTCTGGCCTCTCGATGCTGATTGGTGCTTTCGGCGGCCTGACGCAGACCAATATCAAACGTCTTCTGGGCTATTCCTCGATTGCCAATGTCGGCTATGCGATGGTGGCCGTTGCTGCGGGTAAGGATCTGGGCGCTGGCCCGCTGCTCACCTTCATGACGCTTTACGTCGTCTCGTCGCTCGGCCTGTTTGCGGCTGTGCTGGCCATGCGCCGTCAGGGCGGCATGGTGGAAGGGATTTCCGAACTTGGCGGCCTGATGACCAAACGCCCGTGGCTGGCGATTGCTCTGTCTGTCCTGATCTGGTCCGTTGCCGGCCTGCCGCCTTTTGGTGGCTTCCTCGGGAAGTGGGTCGTGCTGGAAGCGGGCGTTGGCGCGGGGCTTTACCCGCTGGCCATCATCCTCGTGATCTCTTCGGTTGTGTCGCTTGGCTACTATCTGCGCCTGATCAAGATCATGTGGTTCGATGAGCCGACCGAACGGTTCGAAGCGATTGATGGCTCTGTCACCCTGGTTGTGCTGGCATCGTCGCTGTTCGTGGTCGTGTTCATGGTCTTCTTCTTCCTGCTCAGCGGGTGGGCGAATCAGGCCGCGTTGGGGATCACGGCTTGAACCAAGCCTGGCCCGTCCATCGCTATGACACGATAGACAGCACCAACACCGAGGCCCGGCGGCTGGCGCAGGCAGGCCTGTTCGAGAACTGCTGGATTCTGGCGGACGAGCAGACGGCCGGCCGGGGCAGGTTGCAGCGGAACTGGGCTTCACCCAAAGGGAATATCTTCACCTCAGCGCTTTTCCGCGAGCCAGGCGGCATTCAGGTTGCGGCGCGGATCCCGTTCGCTGCGGCCCTCGCGGTCAGCGATACTGCGCTGGACTATGCCCCCGGCACGGATGTGCGCGTCAAATGGCCAAATGACGTACGTGTGAACAAAGCCAAACTTTCCGGGATCCTCATCGAAACGGGCCAGGACGAGCAGGGCCTTTGGGTGATTGCCGGCATGGGCGTGAACGTTGCGCAGGTGCCGCCGGAGGCCGGTCAGGCCGCCACATGTATTGCGGATCTCGCGGGTATCGAAACCATTGATCATATTGAAGTTTTTGGGTCTCTGACCCGCCATTTCATGACCCGCCTGGCACAGGCGCGTGATGGCTTCGGACCAGTCCGGGCAGATTGGCTGAAACGTGCTGAAGGGCTTGGCGGCAAGGTCCGTGTGTCGCCGGGCGGCGTGGCCATTGAAGGCATCTTCGAGGACATGGCCCCCGATGGTGGACTGCTCCTCAGATTGCCGGACGGATCGCGACAGACCATAAGGGCTGGCGATGTACATCTTATTGGAGAGGTCTGACGCGCATGCTGCTCGCTATCGACGTTGGCAACACGAACACGGTCTTCGGTATCCATGACGACAAGGAATGGGTGAACCAGTGGCGCAGCGCCACCGATCCGACCAAGACAGCAGATGACCACGCCGCCTGGCTCTGGCGGCTGGCGGATATGCACGGTGCGGATCTCAGCCAGATCAATGGCTGCGTGATCTCCACCGTTGTGCCCCAGGCTGTCTTCAATTTCCGGAACCTTGCCCGCCGTTACCTGCATGTGGAACCGATGTTCATCGGCGACCCTGAACTCAAGACCGGCATGGAAATCCGCATCAGCCGGCCGGAACAGGTGGGTGCAGACCGTCTTGTCAGTGCCCTCGGCGCGCACAAGACGTATCCCGGCAATCTGATCGTGATCGATAGCGGCACGGCAACCACATTCGACGTGGTTGCAGAAGACGGTGCGTTCGAAGGCGGCATCATTTCGCCGGGCGTCAACCTTTCCGTGAAGGCCCTGCATGATGCCGCTGCCCAGCTGCCGCGTATCGCCATCCAGCGTCCGGCGCACGTGATTGGCCACGATACTGTTTCGGCGATGCAATCCGGTGTGTTCTGGGGATACATTGACCTGATCGACGGACTCGTGAGCCGGATCAAAAGAGAGTATGGCAAGCCAATGAACGTGGTTGCTACAGGCGGTGTCGCGTCCTTGTTTGAAGGCGCGAGCGAAACCATCGACCACTACGACCAGGATCTCCTCATTCGGGGCCTCCTGGAAATTTACCGCCTCAACAAATAGGATCTCATGCCCGATACAGCCCATTCCAAGGACGAACTCGTTTTCCTGCCGCTCGGCGGTTGCGGCGAGATCGGCATGAACCTCAATGCCTACGGCTATGGCCCGCCGCATGCGCGCCGCTGGATCCTTGCGGATCTTGGCGTCACCTTCGGCAGCGACGATGAGCCGGGCATTGATCTGATTTGTGCTGACCCGGATTATCTGATCGGCGAGCATATTGATGCCGTTTTTCTGACCCATGCCCACGAAGATCACATCGGTGCGGTCGGCCTGATTTATCCGCGCTTGCAGATCAATGTCCCCATCTATGCAACGCCTTTCACGGCGGAATTGGTCCGTTCAAAGATGGAAGAGCGCGGTGTCGATACGTCCGCACTCAAGACGATCTCCATGGGAAGCAAGGTGCAGGCCGGACCGTTCGAGGTGACCTATGTGACCCTCACGCACTCCATTCCGGAGCCGAATGCGCTGGCCATCCGAACACCGGCCGGCATTGTCCTGCACACTGGTGACTGGAAGATCGATCCGGACCCGCAGATTGGTTCGGCAACGGACATTTCCGGCCTCACGGCACTGGGGGACGAAGGCGTGCTCGCCATGGTCTGCGACTCCACGAATGTCTTCGAAGAGGGCGAGGCTGGATCTGAAGAAACCGTCCGTCAGGGATTGGTGGAGCTGATCGCGGCGCAGAAAACCGGAGCTGTCGCGGTCACGACATTTGCCTCGAACGTGGCGCGGGTGAAGTCCATCGTCGATGCGGCGATGCAGGCGGACCGGCATGTGTGTCTGGTCGGGCGCAGCATGCACAAGATCACGAATGCGGCGAAAGCGGTGGGTATCCTGCCCCCAAATCTGGAATTCGTGGACGAGGCCGAGGCCGGGCATTTCCCGCCGGAACACATTTTGTACCTGTGCACCGGCAGCCAGGGGGAGCCGCGGGCAGCGCTGTCGCGCATTGCGCGTGGGGACCACAGACATGTGATCCTGCGCGAAGGCGATACGGTCATTTTTTCATCGCGCCAGATTCCGGGCAACGAAAAAGGGATCTTCGCGCTCCAGAACGGGCTTGCGGAAAAGGGTATCCGGGTGGTCACACCCCGTATGGTGCCGCAGAATATTCACGTCTCCGGCCACCCGTGCCGCGACGAGTTGCGCCGCATGTACCAGTGGGTCCGCCCACAGATTTCCGTACCCGTACATGGCGAACGCCGGCACATCATGGAACACGCGGCCTATGCGCGCTCTCTTCAGGTGCCGGAGGCGATTACGCCGCGAAACGGCAGCCTGGTCCGGCTTGCGCCGGGGCCGGCCGAGATCCTGGACGAGGTGCCGAATGGCCGCCTGGTCCTTGATGGCAACCAATTGGTGCCCGAAGGGGCGCAGGGGATTCAGGAACGCCGCAAGCTGTCGTGGAACGGGATACTTTTTGCGTCCGTATCCCTCGATGATCAGGGAAATATCGTGGATGGCCCGGTCGTCGTGGCCAAAGGCTTCTCCGAGCCAGATGGACGGCTTGCGGATGAAAGCCTTGAAACTCTTGAAGAGGCAGCCGACATTGCTGTGAGCGGCCTGAAACGGAAAAACCGCTTCGATGACGACGCCGTGGAGCGAGCCATTGGCCGCGCGCTTCGAAAGGCCGCAGAGACAGCCTATGGCAGGCGCCCGATGATCGAAGTCGTTGTTTTGAGGACCTGAGTACATGAGTGAATTCAAGATCGGACCATTGAACCATGTCGGCGTGGCCGTGCCGGACCTGGAAGAAGCCTGCGACACCTACCGCACGCTTTATGGCGCGACGGACATCACCACCCCATTCGATATGCCCGATCAGGGCGTCAAAGTCTGCTTCGTGAACCTGCCGAACAGCCAGATCGAGCTGATTGAGCCGTTGAACGAAGACTCCCCGATCCATAACTTCATCAAGAAGAACCCCAAGGGCGGACAGCACCATGTCTGCTTCGAGGTCGACGACATCAACGAAGCGGTCGAGGAGATGGGCAAGCGCGGCGCAACCGTGCTCGGCAAACCCCGCATCGGCGCTCACGGCACGATGATTGTCTTCGTTCACCCAAAAAATTCAAATGGCGTTCTGATCGAACTGATGGAAAGCCCGAAAGGCGCACACTAATGCAGTTCATGAGCGGGCTGGTCGTTTTCACGATCGCCTGGTGGGTCGCTTTTTTCACATTTCTTCCCATTGGCGTCCGCAGCCAGTGGGAAGATGACTCGACCGTTGAGGGCACGGAAGAGGCGGCTCCCAAGGAACATATGGTTGGAAAGAAGGCGCTCTGGTCGACGGGTGTGGCATGTGTGATCACGGCTATCGCTGCTGTGGTCGTGCCTCCGCTGCTTGCGCGATAGGCGCCGCTGCGGCTAGGTGAGCCGCGTTTTACAACAAGTCCCCGGGGATTCTATGCGGCTTTCCAGATACTTCCTGCCTGTTTCCAAGGAAGCACCGGCAGATGCGGCCATTGTCTCGCACAAACTGATGCTGCGCACCGGTATGGTGCGCCAGAACGGAGCCGGCATCTATACATGGCTGCCGCTTGGTCTGCGTGTCCTGAAAAAGATCGAACAGATCGTGCGGGACGAGATGAACCGTGCCGGGGCCGTCGAACTCCTGATGCCGACGCTTCAGCAGGCCGACCTCTGGCGGGAGTCCGGCCGCTATGACGACTATGGCAAGGAAATGCTGCGTATTCAGGACCGGCATGACCGGGAAATGCTTTACGGCCCGACCAATGAGGAGCTGATCACGGATGTCTTCCGCTCCTATGTGAAGAGCTACAAGCAGCTGCCGCTGAACCTGTATCACCAGCAGTGGAAGTTCCGCGATGAGGTGCGTCCGCGCTTCGGCGTGATGCGGGGCCGCGAATTCCTGATGAAGGATGGCTATTCCTTCGACCTGACGGAAGACGATGCCCGCGTCTCTTATCGCAAGATGTTCTGTGCTTACCTGAATGCATTCAGCCGTATGGGCCTGACCGCTGTTCCGATGCGGGCAGACACGGGTCCGATCGGCGGGGACCTCAGCCACGAATTCATCATCCTGGCCGATACCGGCGAGAGCGCCGTCTTCTGCGACAGGGCGTTGCTGGAAATGGATCCGCCGGGCCTGGGTCTGGATTTTGATGCGGACCTGACAGCGGAAGTCGAAAAGCGCACGCAGTACTATGCGGCGACGGACGAGATGCACGACGAAGCGGCTTTCGCGGCGATTCCGGAAGACCGTCAGGTCTCGGCACGCGGGATTGAAGTCGGTCACATCTTCAATTTCGGAACCAAATATTCCAAGCCGATGAACGCCGTGGTTCAGGGGCCGGATGGCCAGATGGTGCCGGTTCAGATGGGCAGCTACGGCATCGGCGTCTCGCGCCTGGTCGGCGGCATTATCGAGGCCTGCCATGACGACGGCGGCATTGTCTGGCCGGAGTCGGTGGCGCCGTTCCATGTCGGTCTGATCAATATGCGCGTGGGCGACGAAGGTTGCGACAAGGCGTGTGGCGATCTTTACGACCAGCTCGAAGCGGCTGGCATCGAAACCTTGTACGACGAAACCGACGACCGTGCCGGCGCCAAATTCGCCCGGATGGACCTGATTGGTCTGCCCTGGCAGCTGGTGATTGGTCCGAAGGGCCTTGAAAAGGGCATAGTTGAAGTCAAAAATCGCAAAACTGGCGAGAAGGTTGAGCTGCCCTTCGCCGATGTCGTTGCAAAGGTTACGCCCGCATGAGCCAGGCCGCTGCGCCATTTGGACGTCTCGAACGGACTCTGGCCTGGCGCTACCTGCGTGCCAAGCGCGAGAATGGCGGTGCGAGCCTGATTTCGGTCATCTCTTTCGTCGGCATTTTCTTTGCCGTCGCGGCGCTGATCATCACCATGTCGATCATGAGCGGGTTCCGCGCGACGCTGCTGGACGCGCTGCTGGGTGGCCAGCCGCATGTCTATGCGGTCGTCAATCAGTACACAGAAGCCGAAGCCGAATCGATCGCCGACAAGATCCGCGAGATTCCGGGTGTTACGAGCGCGTCGCCCTATATCGAGGAATATGTGCTCGTCACCGCCAATGGCCGCAAGACTGGCGCGGTTGTTCGTGGGATGCGGAATGAAGACCTGTCGACCCTGCCGTTCCTGAAGGATCACGGCCAGGCGGCCATCGACGCCGGGTTCGGTGTTGGCCGGAATGGCGGCAATACGATCATGATGGGCGCGTTCCTGGCGGCCGGCCGGGATGGGCTGGGCGTCATTCCGGGCGACAAGGTTGAGATCATTACCACGGGCACCAATGCCAGTGTCATGGGCGCGACCCCGCGGTCCAAGGCTTACAAGGTGGGTGAGATCTTCTCGACGGGAAGTGTCGAGCTCGACATGGCCTATATCTTCATGCCGATGGAGCAGGCGCAGATCCTGTTCCAGTCCAAGGGGCACTACCAGATGCTGGATATCCGGCTGAAGGATCCCGACAAGACGCTGGAAGCCATGCAGGCGATCGCGCAGGTCACCGGAAATGCTGTGCGGATGTATGACTGGAAGAGCCAGCGCGCGGCCTATCTCAACGCCCTGAAAGTGGAGCGGACCATGGTGCGCCTGCTGGTCATGGTAATTATGGGGATTGCCACGCTGAACATCATTGTGGGCGTTGTGATGCTGGTGAAGAACAAGACACGGGACATCGCGATCCTGCGCACGATCGGCCTTGGCCGGGGCGGTGTGCTGCGCGTGTTTCTGATGGTCGGCACCGTGCTCGGATCGCTGGGTGCGCTGCTGGGCATGACGGTCGGCGTCCTGTTCATCCTGAACATCGGCGCCATTGAGGCCTTCATCAACCTGTTCATGGATGGCGGCAAAGTCTTCGATGCGGAGACTTATGGGCTCGCCCACTTGCCGGCCATTCTCGACTGGGGCGATGTCTTCAGCACGGGCCTGTATGCGCTGGGGATGTCAGCCGGCGTTTCACTCATTCCGGCCTGGTGGGCGTCCCGCCAGGATCCTGTCAGCGCGCTGAGGTTCGAGTGATGATGGTTCCGGTTCTTGAGCTTCTTGGCATCCGGCGCGTCTACAAGACGGCAGCCGGGGAGCTGAACGTCCTGTCCGATGCGGATCTGAAGCTGCAGGCGGGCGAACTGGTCGGCCTGATCGGCCCGTCAGGCTCCGGCAAGTCGACCCTGCTGCATACGGCGGGTCTGCTGGAGCGGCCGGAGGCGGGGGCTGTCCTGCTGGATGGCGTCGACTGTCTGAAGCTTGATGACAATGCCCGCACGGCGATGCGCCGGTCGAAGATCGGCTTTGTGTATCAGTTCCACCATCTGCTGCCGGAGTTCAGTGCGGCGGACAATGTGGCGATGCCGCTGATGATCGCGGGTGTTGCCCGTAAGGCCGCGCGCGAAACGGCCGTCGAACTGCTCGCCGAAATGGGGCTCGATCACCGGGCGGATCACCAGCCGGGCCAGATGTCCGGCGGGGAGCAACAGCGCGTTGCGATTGCCCGCGCGCTGGCCAACACGCCGCGCCTTGTGATTGCTGACGAGCCGACCGGCAACCTTGATCCGGCGACAACCGAACGCGTCTTCGCGACGTTCATCAAGATGGCCCGCGAAGAGGGGGCGTCGGTACTGGTGGCGACTCACAACCACGCCCTGACGGCGCATATGGACCGCGTCCTGACGCTGGAAGACGGCAAGCTGGTTTCTTACGAACCGGAATAAGCTGTGAAAACCGGGCATTGCTGTCTGGTCTGGTGGGGCCTGCCCATGCAGTTTATCTTCCCCTGAGGAGAGATTGCCTTGACCGAGTCGCCCTTCATCCATCTTGCCGTCCGGTCCAGCTATTCGCTGCTGGAGAGCATGATTTCGCCCAAGGACGTAAAGGCCTGGTGCGAAGAGCATTTGGTGCCGGCGGTGGCGATTACCGACCGGAACAATCTGTTCGGTGCGCTTGAAATCTCCCTCACGCTGTCTGGCGCCGGAATTCAGCCGATAATGGCCTGTTGTTTCGATGTGGTGGAAGATGTCCCGCGGGCCGAACCGTCACGCCTGTCGATCTATGCCCAGAATGAGGCCGGCTATCGCCGCCTGATGTTCCTGTCTTCGCGGGCCTATCTGGACGCTGCCGATGGCGTGCCGAAACTGTCCCGGTCGCTCGTCATGGAGCAGACCTATGGCCTGATCGTGCTGACGGGCGGCGCCGAAGGGGAGGTTGCGAAACATCTTCTCAAGGGCCGCGTTGCGGATGCGCGGACGGAACTGTCCACATTGGCCAATGCCTATCCGGGCCGGTGTTATGTCGAGATCACCCGCCACGGCACGCCGGAAGAGCGGGCCGTCGAAGAAGGCCTGATCGATCTTGCTTACGAGCTGAATCTGCCGCTGGTTGCGACGCATGACGCCCGCTTCATGAAAGAAAGCGATGCACAGGCGCATGACGCCATGATGTGCATTTCCAACGGCGAATATCTCGGCCAGACGGACCGCAAGCAGGTCAGCTCCCAGCAATACCTGAAGACCCCGTCGGAAATGCGGCTGCTGTTCGCAGATCTGCCGGAAGCCATCGAAAACACGGCTGAGATTGCGCGGCGCTGCGCCGTCAAAGCCGAGAAACACGCGCCGATCCTGCCGAACTTTTCGAAGGAAGGGCGGTCGGAGGCTGAGGAACTGCGCATGCAGGCCCTGGAAGGCCTCGAACTGCGCCTCAAGGAAGCGGACCAGCTTTATGCGGACCGGGAGACCTATTTCGAACGGCTGGACTACGAACTGGGCATCATCGAACGGATGGGGTTCCCCGGTTACTTCCTGATCGTTTCGGACTTTATCAAATGGGCCAAGGAACACGGCATTCCGGTGGGTCCGGGCCGCGGATCGGGTGCCGGGTCTGTTGTCGCCTGGGTGCTGCTGATCACAGACCTTGATCCACTTCGGTTCGATCTTCTGTTCGAACGCTTCCTGAACCCCGAACGCGTCTCAATGCCAGACTTCGACGTCGACTTCTGCCAGGAGCGGCGCGGCGAAGTGATCCGCTATGTCCGCGACAAGTATGGCGCGGACTCTGTGGCCATGATCATCACCTTCGGTACGTTGCAGGCGAAGGCTGTTGTGCGTGATGTCGGGCGGGTGATGCAGATGCCGTATGGCCAGGTCGACCGGCTGGCCAAACTGATCCCGTTCAATCCGGCCAATCCGCCGAAGCTGCAGGATGCGATCGACGACGAGCCGAAATTCTATGAGGAGATGGATGCTGACGAACGGGTCGGCGAACTCCTCAAGATCGCGCTCAAGCTGGAAGGCAAGTACCGGAACGCCGGGACGCACGCCGCCGGTGTCGTGATTGGCGACCGGCCGCTGGTAGAGCTGGTGCCGCTGTACAATGATCCGCGAGCTGATCTTCCGGCGACCCAGTTCAACATGAAATATGCCGAGACGGCCGGACTGGTGAAGTTTGACTTCCTCGGCCTGAAAACCCTGACGGTGATCGATCGGGCGCTGAAATTCATCCGCCGCGACGGCCGGGATGTTGGCCCGGAATGGAAGAGCCTGGACGATCAGTCTACCTACGATATGATGGGCAGCGGTGACACGCTGGGGGTCTTCCAGCTGGAAGGCGCGGGCATGCGGGATACGCTGAAAAAGGTGCGCCCGCACAGCCTGGAAGACGTGATCGCCATCATCTCGCTCTATCGTCCGGGCCCGATGGAGAACATCCCTGTCTATATTGAAGGCAAGGAAAACCCCGAAGGGGTTCAGTATGCCCACCCTGACCTGAAGCCTGTGCTGGAAGCCACCTATGGTGTGCCGGTCTATCAGGAACAGGTCATGCGGATGGCGCAGGAAATCGCCGGCTATTCGCTCGGCGACGCTGACCTGCTGCGCCGTGCCATGGGTAAGAAAAAAGTCGAGGAGATGGTCGCCCAGCGCCAGCGCTTTGTGGAAGGCGCCGCGGCGAACAAGGATATGGCCGCGCCGCTTGCGAACGAAATCTTCGATACGATGGAGAAGTTCGCGGGCTACGGCTTCAACAAGTCTCACGCCGCCGCCTATGCGCTGATCGGATACCATACCGGCTATCTGAAGCGGCATTTCCCGGTTGAGTTCCTGGCCGCTTCGATGAGCCTCGATCTCGGCAATACCGACAAGCTCGCCGCCTTCTTCCAGGAAGCAAAGCGGCTGAAGATTCCGGTGATTGCGCCGGACGTGAACTCCTCATCCGCCGATTTCGATGTGCGCGATGGGGCCATTGTCTATGCGCTCGGCGCGCTGAAAGGCGTCGGCCTCGAAGCGATGAAGCATGTTGTGGCCATCCGGGAGCAGGACGGCCCGTTCAAGGACATCTACGATTTTGCCGAACGGGTCGATCCGAAACATGTGAACAAGAAGGCCTTCGAATCCCTCTCCAAGGCGGGGGCGTTCGATTGTTTCGACAAGAACCGGGCGCGGGTTCTGGCCGGCGCGCCGATGCTGGCGCAGATGGCGGCCAGCGCGGCGGAAGACCGGATGGGCGGGCAGGGCGGCCTGTTCGGCGATGCCGAGCCGGCGCTGCGGCCTGTGCTGCCTTCGGCCAAGGCGTGGAACGGCCAGCAGAAACTGGACGAGGAGTTCCGCTCCATCGGGTTCTACTTCTCCGGCCACCCGCTGGACGATGTGCTCTCCGGGCTCGACCGGGAACGGGTGACGCTGGCGATGGAAATCGAGGAGCGCGCGGCGGACGGGAAACCTATCGAAATGATCGGTATCGTGCGCCTGCGGTCCGACAAGCCCGCCCGGAACGGCGGCAAGTTTGCCTTCCTCACCCTGTCTGACCCGACGGGGGAGGTGGAGATGATGGTCTTCCCGGAAACCCTGTCCCAGAATTACGAGCTGTTGCAGGTTGGCAATGCCGTGGCGGTGACGGTTGGGGTGAAGCGGAACGGGGAAGAGATCCGGCTCAATGCCGAACGGGTCCTGCCGCTCGAATCGGCACGTCTCAGCCGGGGCATGGGGGCGCTGAAAGTCCGCCTCGCCGTGGGCGCGAATCCGGCGGAGATCGCCGGTGTGGTCCACCACCTCGCCAAACTGCCCGACGCCGAGCGCGGAGACATTCTGATTGAGGTGCCGCTGGACGATGGCCGCATGGTGATCCTGAAGCTGCCGGCGACCTATACGATCAACCTGAAAGCTCAGCGGGCGCTCAAGGATGTGCCGGGAGTCGAGCGGGTGGAGCCTCTGAAAGCCGCCTGACGTGCATCTGTGATCATGCCTGGCTCAGCCCTGATCATGGCTTAGTCCGGTATCGTCATCATATGGTCATGGGAAGTCCTGCCAAAACAGGCGTCAGACCGCTTGCCCGGCAGGGGAATTTCTGTATAAGCCGCCTCATCTTAAACCAGTTCACGGGTGCATCCGGTGCTGCGGGCCATAAGGGTCCAAAGTTCCACCCGTGACGGCCAACCGGATGGAGACAATCGATGGCCCTACCTGACTTCACCATGCGTCAGCTGCTCGAAGCTGGCGTTCACTTCGGTCACCAAACCCACCGCTGGAACCCGCGTATGAAGCCGTATATCTACGGCGACCGCTCCGGCATTCACATCATGGACCTTTCCAAGACTGTGCCGGCACTGCACCAGTCATTGCTGTTCGTGCGTGATACGGTGGCCAAGGGCGGCCGCGTGCTGTTCGTCGGCACCAAGCGCCAGGCCCAGGAGCCGGTTGCTGAAGCCGCACAGCGCTGCGCCCAGTACTACATGAACCACCGCTGGCTCGGCGGCACGTTGACCAACTGGTCCACCGTGTCCAACTCGATCAAGCAGCTGCGCGAACTGAACGCCATGTTCGAAAGCGGTGGCGGTTCCGGCCTGACCAAGAAAGAACTGCTCGATCTGGAGCGCCGCCGCGAGAAACTGCAAAAGTCTCTGGGCGGTATTGCTGACATGGGCGGCCTGCCGTCGGCCATGATCGTGATCGACACCAACAAGGAAGCCATCGCTGTTCAGGAAGCCCGCAAACTGGGTATCCCGGTCGTGGCTGTCCTCGATACGAACTGCGATCCGGCGGATGCCGACTATGGCTTCCCGGGCAATGACGACGCGGCACGCGCCATCTCGCTTTACTGCAACCTGTTCGCCGACGCCGTCCTCGACGGTCTGGCAGAATCCTCCGCTGGCCTCGGCATGGACCTGGGTGAGCTGGAAGATGTGACGGGCGTTGTGGAAGCTGACGTTGCTGCAGCAGATCAAACGGCTGACGAAGCTGGCGCATAAGCCGCGCCGGTACAATCGAGACTGAGGGAATACAGCTATGGCTGAGATTACAGCTGCGCTTGTTAAGGCGCTCCGTGAAAAAACGGGCGCTGGCATGATGGACGCAAAAAAGG
This sequence comes from uncultured Hyphomonas sp., assembly GCF_963677035.1. Lineage (NCBI taxonomy): Bacteria > Pseudomonadati > Pseudomonadota > Alphaproteobacteria > Hyphomonadales > Hyphomonadaceae > Hyphomonas > uncultured Hyphomonas sp. The sequence goes on along the minus strand of NZ_OY781472.1, from coordinate 3,203,437 downwards.
CGCTCGTCGAAAACAATGGTGATGAAGCTGCGGCCACCGAGTGGCTGCGTGCGAAAGGCCTGTCCAAGGCCGCCAAGAAGTCCGGCCGGACGGCCGCTGACGGTCTGGTGGCTGTGCAGGTGTCCGAAGACGGCAAGTCCGGCGCTATTGTCGAACTCAACGCCGAAACGGACTTCGTTGCCCGTAACGAGAAGTTCCAGTCCGCTCTGGCTGGCATCACCAAAGCCGCCCTGGGCACCGACGGTTCCGTCGAAGCTCTGGCCGGTGCCCCGTCGCCGGACGGCGAAGGTACGGTTGATGACCTGATCAAGCGCCTGATCGCGACGATCGGCGAGAACATGACGCTGCGCCGCTCGGCCAAGCTGACGGCCGATGGCAAAGTGGCCTCCTATATCCACAACGCCGAAGCCCCGGGTATGGGCAAGGTGGGTGTGCTGGTCGCACTCGACGGTGCCGGTGATCTGGACGATATTGGCCGCAAGGTTGCGATGCACATCGCTGCGACGTCACCGGCTGCGGCGACGACCGATGAGCTGGATCCGGCCATCGTTGAGGCTGAAAAACGTGTTCTGACCGAGCAGGCCCGCGAAAGCGGCAAGCCGGACAATGTCATCGAGAAGATGATCGTTGGCCGCATGCAGAAGTTCTACAAGGAAGTCGTGCTTGTCGAGCAGCCCTTCGTGATGAACCCCGACCAGACGGTTGGTGAGTTCCTCAAAGGCGAAGGTGCGACGCTGAAAGGCTTCGTCAACTTCAAACTCGGTGAAGGCATCGAGAAAGAAGAAGACAACTTCGCAGACGAAGTCGCCTCCATGACAAAAGGCGCCTGATCAGGCTTGCCTTTCTGCCCTTCAGGGGCTTTGAACATCCCGGTCGCCCATGACAGGCGGCCGGGAATCTTTTAGGAGGCCATAAGGCTTCCAGCGAAGGGAAAAAATAAGATGCCGAGCGGGGAACCCGAGACAAGCGAGCTAAAGTACAAACGCGTACTGCTGAAATTGTCGGGGGAGGCTCTGATGGGCCCCGGCCAGTTCGGAATCGATATCCCGACCTGCGAAAAGTTTGCCAAGGCAATCAAGGCGGCCCGGGAAGCGGGCGCTGAGGTCTGCCTGGTCATCGGAGGCGGCAACATCTTCCGCGGTGTCGCCGGAGCGGCAAAAGGTATGGACCGCGCCCAGGCTGATTCCATGGGCATGCTGGCCACCGTTATGAACGCCCTGGCTATGCAGAGTGTTCTGGAGAACATGGACGTGCCGACGCGCGTCCTGTCGGCAATCCACATGGAAGCCATCTGCGAGCCTTATATTCGCCGCCGGGCTCAGCGACACATGGAGAAGGGCCGGATCGTCATCTTCGCTGCCGGTATCGGCAACCCGTTCTTCACCACCGACACAGGGGCAGCGCTGCGCGCCATCGAAATGAACTGCGATGCCCTTCTGAAGGGAACCCAGGTGGACGGTGTTTACACCGCCGACCCCAAGCTGGATGCGACAGCCACGCGATACGACGATGTGTCCTATCAGGAATTACTGGTCAAAGATCTTCGTGTAATGGACTCTTCTGCGGTCAGTCTGATGCGTGACAACAACATCCCGATCGTGGTGTTCTCGCTGAAGGAAGAAGGGTCGCTGCTGAAAGTGATGCACGGTCAGGGCACCTCGACGACAATTGCGAACAAGGGAGCGTCTTCCAAATGAGCTACGACAAGAAAGATCTCGAACGCCGCATGGACGGCGCGCTGACATCGCTCTCCACGGAGTTTGGCGGTCTTCGGACCGGCCGGGCTTCGGTGAACCTGCTCGATTCGATCATGGTGCCGGCGTATGGCTCGACGGTTCCGCTGAACCAGGTTGCGTCCGTGACGGTGACGGATACGCGGATGCTGTCCGTGAATGTCTGGGACAAGACTGTCGTCGGTGCTGCAGATCGCGCGATCCGGGAGTCTGGTCTGGGGCTCAACCCGGTTGTCGATGGACAGAATCTTCGCCTTCCGATTCCGCCACTCAATGAGGAGCGGCGCAAGGAACTCCAGAAGGTCGCCGGCAAGTACGCAGAATCTGCGCGCGTGGCGATCCGCAACATCCGCCGGGATGGCATGGACAGCCTGAAGGCGATGGAAAAAGATGGTGAGATCAGCGAAGACCGTCATCACGCCTTGTCTGATGAAGTCCAGAAGCTGACAGACACCTACGTCGCCAAAGTTGACGAGGCCCTGAAGGCCAAAGAAGCGGAGATCATGCAGGTCTGATGTCCGGCGAACCCGCCCCCGCTTCAGAGGGCGCCGGGGCACACGGGCTGCCGGGGCCGCAGCATGTTGCCATCATCATGGATGGCAATGGCCGCTGGGCGAAGGCCAGGGGACTGCCGCGGGCAGCCGGTCATGAGCGCGGGGTGGAAGCGTTGCGCCGGACGGTCGAAGCAGCCCCGGAACTGGGCATCCGATACCTGACAGTCTTTTCGTTCTCGACCGAAAACTGGCGCCGGCCGGCGGCAGAGGTCAGCGCCCTCTTCGGCCTTCTGAAGGCTTATGTGCAGCGTGACCTCGGGCGTCTGAAACGGGAAGGCGTGCGAATCCGGGTCCTGGGGCGCCGGGAAGGGCTGCCGAAGGATATTGCCGGACTCGTGGATAAGGCCGAGCGCGAGACAGCCGCGAATTCCGATTTCTACCTCAACATCGCTTTCAACTATGGCGGCCGGGAAGAGATTCTCCGCGCAGCTCAAAGATTGTCTGCAGCGATCCAGAGCGGTGACGTGGAAACAGAATCTGTCGACGAAGCGACGTTTGAGAGGTTCCTGGACACGGGCGGTATTCCGGATCCGGACTTGCTGATCCGGACCAGCGGCGAATACCGTTTGTCCAATTTCCTGCTCTGGCAGGCTGCCTATGCGGAGCTGATCTTTACTGACGTGCTCTGGCCCGACTTCGACAAGTCGACCCTGGAGCATGCGATTTTGGATTTCAGGAACCGGGAACGCCGGTTCGGTGCTGTTACATCGGAGCCGCGCTGATGGGTGATTGGACCCCCCGGGAGCTCAGGTTTTCAAATCTGGGGCTGCGGCTGATGTCTTCAGCCATCCTGATCCCGCTTGGGATTGCGGCTGTCTGGTCTGGTGGCTGGGGACTAGCGGTCGCCTGCGCCGCGGCGGCCGGTGTCATGGCATGGGAGTGGGGCCACATCAGTGGCTTTATAAAGCCCGCGCTGCTCGTCGCATTCGCCGCGGTCACATGCCTTGCGCTTCCCATCGGGAACGCCGGTGTTGCGCTGGGCGTCATTCTTGCCGGGATTGTCTTTGCGGCGATGACGGCAAAAGGAGGCTGGAGCCACCGGGGAAGCGCGGTCTTTGGCCTGCTTTACGTTACATTGCTGCCGGCCTCTCTGTGGCTCTTGCGTGAAGGCCCCTGGGACGGGCGGTCTGCAGCGCTCTATTTCATGTCGTTTGTCTGGGCGTCCGATGCGGCGGCGTACTTCACAGGCCGGGGGCTTGGCGGTCCGCGGTTATTGCCGAAGGAGAGCCCGAACAAGACCTGGAGCGGTGCAATCGGGGCGGTCGTTGCGTGTATTGTTTGCGGTGTTGCGGCGGCAGATATTCAGCGCGTGCCTTTCGCTGGTTGGATCCTGGCTGGCGCGGCCATTTCTGTTGTCGCCCAATTGGGTGACCTGTTTGAAAGCGGCCTGAAGCGCCGGTTTCAGGTCAAGGATTCCGGATCAATCCTGCCCGGACATGGTGGGGTGATGGACCGGGTGGACGGCCTCGGCGCGGTCGCCTTCATCACTCTGCTGGCTTTCTACATTGCTCCGGACCTGCCCGGTATGCTTGGGCTCTCGGCATGACTACCAAACGAACCATTTCTGTGATGGGATCGACCGGGTCCATCGGGTGCTCGGCAATCGACGTGATCGGTCATGCGAACAAAACCCAGGATGGCGGATTCGAGGTTGTCGCACTGACAGCTGGCAGAAACGCCGAGAAGCTGGCTGAGCAGGCGCTGGAATGCCGCCCCCAGATTGCGGTCATCGCAGATGAGCGCCAGCTGCCTGTCCTGAGAGAACGGCTCGCCGGAAGCGGTATTGAGGTCGCCGGAGGGCACGCTGCTGTGACGGAAGCGGCAACGCGGCCTGCCAGAGTGCTGGCGGCCATTGTCGGCGCGGCGGGACTGGAGTCGACGCTGGCAGCGGTCCAGGCTGGCAATGATGTGGCGATTGCCAACAAGGAGAGCGTCGTTTGTGGCGGGCGGCTTATCCTCGAGGAGGCGAAAAAGGCCGGGGTGACAGTCCTGCCCGTCGATTCAGAGCATAGTGCGATCCACCAGTGTCTGGGAGACGGCCGGGCGCTTGAAAAACTGACCATCACGGCCTCTGGCGGCCCGTTCCGGACCGCGACCATGGACCAGATGCGCGTGGCCAGCCCGGAAGCCGCTGCCGCCCATCCGAACTGGGCTATGGGCATCAAGAACTCAATCGACAGCGCCACCTTGATGAACAAGGCACTGGAGTTCATCGAAGCTGCCTATCTTTTCGACGTTTCGGCTGAACAGATCGATGTGATCATTCACCCGCAATCTATCATTCATGGCATGGCGCATTTTACGGATGGCTCGGTCATCGCCCAGTTGGGTGCGCCGGATATGCGGACACCTATATCTTACGCGCTCGGCTGGCCGGATCGTGTTGCAACGACAGTGGATCGGCTGGATCTCGTGAGTTTGGCAAAACTCGATTTTGAGGCTGTGGACAGCGCCAGATTCCCCGCTATTGGCCTGGCGCGGGAGGCTTTTGCCGCCGGCCCCGGGGCTACGACGGTATTAAATTGCGCTAATGAAGCCGCCGTTTCTGCATTTATTGCGGGCCAATGCGGGTTTCTGGACATAAGCTTGGTGGTAAAGGAAGTGTTGAGTCGCTTTCTTTCCGGCAATATGGCCGGGGTGGCATGCAGTTCGCTAGAAGAGATCGGCCAGTTGGACCGGTACGCGCGTTCGGCGGCTGAGGATGTGTTGTTGCGTGCCCCGGGTGATGGGGCGGAGGGTAGAGCGCTTGGGTGAGTTGCTGAGCCAAGGTCCTTTGTTTTTGGCTTGCCTCATCTTCATGATGGGCATCGTCGTGATTGTCCACGAATACGGCCACTACCTTGCCGGTCGCGCCTTTGGCGCCGCCGTTGAGTCATTTTCTATCGGTTTTGGAAGTCCGTTGTTCGAGCGGAAAGACAAGCGCGGAACGCGTTGGCGCATCAACTGGATTCCGCTCGGTGGCTTCGTGAAGTTTGCAGGCGAGGCGCAAACGGCTGGTGACATCGGTAAGCTTGAGGGCGGCCTGGTCGGGCGGGCTTATCCGGACCTGAGCGTCGGCCAGCGTTCGATTGTCAGCCTTGCTGGCCCTCTCGCCAATTTCGTTCTCGCCAGCCTGATATTTGCTCTGATGATCGGTACGTTCGGCCGTCCGAATGTTGAGATTGGTGTCTATTCTGTAGATGAAGGGGCTCCCGCTGCAATCGCAGGAATGGAGCCCGGGGACATTGTCGTTTCCGCCGATGGCAAACCTGTAAATATGGCCAGCGATATACAGCTGGCTGTAATGCTCAATCCAGGCACGCCTGTGAACTTCGTTGTCCGCCGCGATGATGTGGAGCGGACTCTCGTGGTTACGCCCAAGGAAATGGTGCGTGAGAACGAAGTGGGCCAAATGGTGCCGCAGGGCACAATTGGTGTGAGCCTGGCCAATGTCAGCGTTCAGGAGCCTACACGCTACAACCCGGTGGAAGCCGTCGGGCAGGGCGTCATCCAGACCGGAAAGACAATAGAACAGACTGTTACCATGCTAAGCCGGATCATAACCGGACGCATGTCGGTCCATACCATGTCCGGCCCTGTCGGGATCGGAGACGTGTCACGCCGAATCGTGAACCGGGTCTGGTCGCAGGAGGATGTTTCCGTCGGCACCCGAATATCGGAGCTGTTCTGGATGCTGCTGGGTATGTGCGCGTCGATTTCTGTTGGGATCGGCTTTTTCAACCTGCTACCGCTGCCGGTGCTGGATGGCGGACACCTTGTATTTAATGCATACGAAGCCCTGACCGGTCGCCACTTGCCGGAAAAAGTGCAGGAGGTGAGCCTGACATTCGGCCTCATCCTGTTATTGGGGATGGTCGTCGTCATTACGTGGGGCGATGTCATCGAAACCGGCCTGTTTGGCGGCGGGAGCGGCTGAGCCGGCCGGATCAGGGACTAATCAGAGAGTTAATTCGACGATGCGTAAGTTTCTTGCAGCGACCTTCATGGCGACCAGCGTCTTCGCGCTTCAGTGCGCGACAGGCGTATCTGGTTCGGCACAGGCGCAGGAAGACAACCGGTATGGGGGAACGATCCGTTCTATCGTTGTCCAGGGGAACAGGCGTATCGAAGCGCGTACGGTGCAGTCTTACCTGTTGCTGGAACCCGGTGATGCATTCGATCCGAACCGTATCGACCTGTCTCTGAAGACCCTGTTTGCGACTAATCTTTTTGCGGACGTCTCCATCGACCGTCTTGGCGATGACCTCATCGTCCGGGTCGTTGAGAACCCGATCATCAACCGTGTGATTTTCGAGGGCAACAAGGCGCTCAAGGAAGAAAAGCTCAAAGAAGAAATCCAGGCAGAGCCACGCGGCATCTTCACTGCTGCCCGCGTACAGAGCGATGTGCAGCGGATTCTTGAGCTGTATCGTCAATCTGGCCGTTTTGCCGTCAAGGTCGAACCGCAATACAAACCGCTTGAACAGAACCGCGTTGATCTGATTTTCCAGATCACTGAGGGCCCCGTTACCGGTGTTCGGGCGATCAATTTCATCGGGAACGAAGCCTACACGGACTCCCGCCTGAGAAGTGAGATCGTCACCAAGCAGTCCCGTTTCTGGCGCTTTTTTAACTCCAATGACAATTACGATCCCGGACGGTTGGAATACGACCGGGATCAGCTGCGCCAGTTCTATCAGAATAATGGGTACTATGATTTCCGCGTGACCTCGGCAGTCGCCGAACTGACGCCGGATCAGAAAGACTTCTACATCACCATGACGGTCGATGAGGGACGTCAGTATGATTTTGGTGAGGTCAAGGTCGAGACCGCTCTCGAAAAGCTGAACGCCCAGGCACTCCAGGCGGCTGTTCCGATCAAGGAAGGAGCGCTGTTCAGGGGCGACCTGATCGAGAGCACCATCGATTCTCTCACATATGCGGCCGGTATCGCCGGCTATGCTTTTGTAGACATCCGCCCGCAATTGGATGTGAACCCTGACACGGGCCGGATTGATGTCACATTCGTCGTGGATGAAGGTCCGCGCGTCTATATTGACCGCATCAACATCGTCGGAAACACGCAGACGCTGGACCGCGTGATCCGCCGGGAACTCAGAATTTCAGAAGGCGATGCCTTCAACCGCATTCTGCTGGATCGTTCCAAGAACCGTGTTCGCGCGCTTGGTTACTTCAAGGAAGTCGAGATCGAAGAAGTCCCGACGGATGAGCCGGACCGTACGATCGTCAATGTGAGCGTACAGGAACAGCCGACCGGCGAACTTTCGTTTGCAGCAGGTTTCTCATCGGTCGATTCCTACCTCCTCGACCTTTCCGCAAGTCAAAGAAACCTGCGCGGACGCGGTCAGTCGGTGGTCGCGCGGATCTCCACATCCAGCCGCCAGCAGGTTGTGGACCTTCGCTTTACCGAGCCGCGGTTCCTGGACAGGAATCTTTCGGCTGGCATCGATGTCTTTGCCACACGGCAAGATTTCGGCGACATTTCCTACTTCACAAGTGATACCTATGGGGCCGGGCTGCGGGTCGGTTTCCCGCTGACAGAGCGGCTGCAGCTGGGACTCAGCTATCGTCTGCAATATGACGATATCAACGTGACCGACCAGGCATACCTGATTGATCTCGCGACGGGGCTGCCGTCCAGCCGCACCATACAGACGGGCGGTCAGGATACGCCCGATGATACAAGCGACGATACTTTCCGGCGCGCAGGACCAGATGATGCCATCGACGGACAGGAAGTCGTTCTGGACCGTTGCGACCCCTCATACCTCTTCCGCGAGACGATCTGCCGCTCGGAACGCTCTGACCTTTCCAGTATTTTTGGTTACCAGCTGTACTGGGATCGCAAGAATGATCCGATTACACCAACTCGCGGTTTCGATATGTCGCTCAGCCAGGACCTGGCTGGTATTGGCGGCGATGTTCATTACCTGCGAACGGAAACGAACGCGACCTTCTATCGTGGCATCTGGAAAGGCGTCGTGGCCAGCGCGCGCCTGTCCGGAGGCTATGTCTTCCCACTGGAAAATGGTGAAGGGATCCGGATCAACAATCGTTTCTTCCGTGGCGGTTCGACCTTCCGTGGATTTGATGTCGCCGGTCTTGGCCCGCGGGAAATTCTTCGTGTGATCGATCCGGTTACAGGCGAGGTCGTGTCTACACGGCGTCTGAATGCGCAGGGCGGAAATCTCTACTATCAGGGTACGTTCGAACTCACCCTGCCGAACGTCTTTCCGGAAGAGTACGGTATCAAAAGCGCCCTGTTCCTGGATGCGGGATCCCTGGGTACGCTGCGCGGCCCGGACGTAGCGCCTACGGTCATAACCACAGATCCCGAAACGGGGCTGCCGGCTGTGCGGATTACCAAGGACGCCGCCTCACTTCGGGCATCAGCGGGGCTCAGTGTCTTCTGGAAATCGCCGTTTGGCCCGATCCGCTTCGACTTCTCCCAAATCCTCCGCAGAGAGGATTATGACCGGACAGAGACGTTCCGGTTCTCGACTTCAACACGCTTCTAATCGCAAGCCCCCAGAATGGAGACTAGCATGTCCCACCTCAAGAAAATCCTATGTGCATTCGCACTACTTATCGGCAGCGCCGCTTTCACGGCCCCGGTGGCCGCTGCACAAGGCAGCAATGTTATCGCCATTGATGAAGTGAAGATCCTCCGCGACAGTAAAGCCGGCAAGGATATGGCGACGAAACTCCAGACCATCGAAACTCAGATGAATGGTGAACTGACACCGGAGCGCAACACCCTGCAAACCCAGGGCAAAGCCCTGGATGCCAAGCTGGCCGGCAAGACCCGCGAGCAGGTGAACGGCGATGCCGCTCTGGTTTCGGAGTTGAATGCCTATCAGGCAAAGGCGAACGCTTTCGCTGCGAAGGCAAAACGGGCATCGCAGGAATTTTCGCTGACCGAACGTGTTGCCCTGTCGACCTTCAACAAGGCTCTTGAACCGGTCCTGCTTCAGGTCATTCAGGAAAAGAATGCTGATCTCGTCGTGTCCAAGAGTTCGGTTGTGTATTCCGCTGACAAGATTGATGCGAGCGATCTGGTGATCCAGAAACTGGATGCGGCAACGCCGACTCTGACCGTGACCCGCCAGAAAATTCCGGATCAACCGGCAAATCCGCAGTAACGGAGCATAATCGTGACGGTTGATCCGCGGTTCTACGCGCCATTAGGGGCTTTGACGCTCGGCCAGATAGCGGAATTGACCGATGCGGTGATGGAGGGCGACGGCGACTTGCCTGTAACGGGCATCGCCTCCGCCGCCAATGCCCAGGCAGGCGATCTGACCTTTCTGGACGGTAACGGTAAGTCCGCGCCTGAGATCTCGGCAAATGCCGGGATATTCGTAACCAATGAAGCCAATCTTCAATATGTACCTGAAGGTGCCTCGAAGTTGGTGACCCGCTTTCCCCGTTATGCCCACTCTGTAGCGGCACTGGCGATGTACCAGCCCCGTCATCTAAGCTGGACAGGGGAGGCCCGGATTTCACCTGATGCTCAGGTGCATGAGGGGGCGCATGTGTCACCGGGAGCGGTGATCGGCCCTGGAGCGGTTGTTGGCGAAGGCAGCTGGATCGGCCCCAACGCATCTTTGGGACCAGGCGTTCAGGTCGGGCGGCACTGTCAGATCGGGGCCAATACCAGCTTGTTTTGCGCACTGCTCGGAGATTATGTGACCTTGCTGGCGGGCGCGCGTGTTGGCGAAGCCGGTTTCGGCGTGCTTGCTGCACCAGACGGACAGCGCGATGCACCGCATTTCGGGCGTGTGATCTTGCAGGATCACGTCTCGATTGGTGCAAACACCTGTGTCGACCGCGGCGTCTTCGAGGATACGATTCTGGGTGAGCGCACCAAGATCGATAATCTCAGCCAGATCGCCCACAATGTCGTTTTTGGGCGTTCTGTGATCATGGCGGCGTTTGGGGGCATTTCAGGCTCCGTCAGGGTTGGCAACCACGCCATGATCGGTGGGCGGGTCGGTATTGCCGACCATGTCAGGGTCGGCGACGGTGTCAGCCTGGCGGCGTCCTCGGGCCTGTTCCGGAATATCGAGGATGGCGAAACCTGGGGCGGTACGCCTGCAAAACCGATCCGCCAGTGGATGCGTGAAGTCGCCTGGTTGCAGAAACAGGCAAACCCGAAGAAAAATAACTGAACGGCGCACTTTCCGCGCCGGCATTCAGAGACGCAGCCATGCCGACACAAATACATCCTACCGCGTTCGTTGAAGACGGCGCCCAGCTTGGCACGGATGTCACGATTGGTCCGTTCTGCCATGTCAGCGCAAACGCGGTGATCGGCGATGGGTGCAGTTTGCACTCCCATGCTGTCGTGACTGGACACACAAGCGTCGGACGGAACAGCGTCCTGTTCCCGCACGCGACACTGGGGTGCAGCCCGCAGGTGATCGGCTTTGAGAGCACGCCTGACTCCCGCCTCGAAGTGGGTGAAAATTGTACGTTCCGTGAATACGCGACCGCCCATGCAGGCATGCCAAAATTCGGTGGCCTGACGAAAGTTGGCGACCATTGCTACATCATGATCGGTGCGCATATCGCCCATGACAACGTCATCGGAAATCATGTCGTGATGGCGAATAATGTGTCGCTGGCTGGCCATATCGAGGTGGGAGACCATGTCTGGTTTGGCGGGCTCGCCGCAGTTCATCAATTCTCCCGTATCGGCCGGAATGCATTTGTCGGCGGTGGTGCTATTGTCGTGGAAGACATCATTCCCTTCGGCTCCGTTGTCGGAAACCATGCGAAACTTTCCGGCCTAAATATGGTCGGGCTGAAGCGGCGTGGGTTTGATAAAAGCCAGTTGATGCAGATCCGCAGCGCCTACAAGGCCGTTTTTTTTGGGGATGGTTTGTTCAAGGAACGTCTCGCAAAGGCAGCGGTTGATTTCGCAGAGCAACCGCTCGCCATGGAGCTGATTTCCTTTATCCAGGCCGGCGGAGACCGGCCGATCTGCAAGCCGGCCTGAGCCATGACAAAACCTCTGGGACTGATCGCCGGCCTGGGAGAACTTCCCGTCGCCATTGCGAGCAATGCTGTGGCAAGCGGGCAGGGCGTGTATGTGCTGCGCCTGAAGGGGTTCGAGGAACCGGCCCTTGCCGAATATCCCGGCGCAGTGGTTGGTCTGGGGGAAATCGGTGGCGTCATCGACCGGCTGAAGGCGGCAGGCTGCAAGGACGTCGTCTTTGCAGGCATCGTGAACCGGCCGAACTTCAAAGACCTGAAGCTGGACATGCGCGGAGCCATGTTGTTGCCCAAAGTGGTCTCCGAAGCTCGCAAGGGTGACGATGCTTTGCTGAAAGTGCTCGTCAGAGAATTCGAGAAGCAAGGCTTCAATGTGATTGGCAGCGAAGAGGCAAACAAGGCTTTGCTTGCGCCGGCCGGGCTGATTGCCGGTCCCCAACCAACGAACGAGAATCTGGCAGACATCCGGCATGCCGCAAAGGTGGCGTCAGCGACCGGTGCGCTGGATATCGGGCAGGGCTGCGTGGTTTGCGACGGTCTTGTCCTGGCAGTCGAGGCTCAGGAAGGCACAGATGAGATGCTCAGGCGTTGCGCCATGCTGCCGGTGGCTATCCGGGGCAAATCGGGGGCTCGCCGGGGTGTTCTGGCAAAGCGGCCCAAGCCAGCCCAGGAACGCCGCATCGATCTACCGACAACAGGTGTTTCAACTGTGGAGCTCGTTGCTGCTGCAGGCCTTGCAGGTCTCGCCGTTGAGGCGGACGGGGCATTGTTGCTCCGCCGAGCCGAGATGGAAGCGGCAGCAGATCGTCTTGGTGTTTTCATTTATGGCTTTTCACCGGACGAAGGCTTGTGAGCGCCCTGCGTTTATTCATGGTCGCGGGCGAGGCGTCGGGCGACCTTCTGGCCCGGGAAGTGGTTCAGGCGATTCGGCGGGAAACGGATGATGTGGAATTCGCCGGGATCGGTGGACAGGAGCTTGCGTCTGTCGGGATCAACTCGCCGTTTGATATTTCGTCTCTTTCGATTTTAGGTTTTGCCGAAGGCATCAAGGCCTATGGCACGGTTGTGAAATTGGCCGACGCGGCTGCCGATGCGATCGTCGCGTTCAAGCCTGACGCCGTTGTCCTTGTGGATTCCTGGGGGTTCATGCTCCGGGTCGCGCAGCGGGTTCGTGCGCGGGCACCCGAAATCAAATTGATCAAGCTGATCGGTCCGCAGGTCTGGGCGACGCGACCGGGACGGGCGAAGACCCTGGCGCAAACGGTCGACTACCTGCTCTGCATGCACGATATGGAAGTGCCATATTATACGCCGCATGGCCTTCCGACGACCGTGATCGGAAATCCTGCCCTGTCGCGAAACACGCCCGGAGATGGACAGAGATTCCGTACCGCGCGGGGTATGGGGCAGGACGGGAAAATCTGCCTCGTCTTGCCTGGCAGCCGCCGAAGCGAACTCGCAAAAGTCGCGCCTGCGCTGTTGGAGGCTGCCAAACTGGTTTCCAAGGCGGTTCCAGGTGTGAGGGTCATCGTTTCGCCGTCACGAAATATGGCGGAAGCGTTCGACGAGGCATTTCCGGATGTGTCTGGCTGGGCCGAAGTTCTGCACGCCCCTGAGGAACGCTACGATGCCATGGCTGCTGCAGATCTGGCGCTGGCGTGTTCGGGTACGGTCACCAGCGAGCTGGCGATGCAGGGCACGCCCATGATCGTCGCGTACCGGACAGGTTGGCTGACCTGGGCACTTGCGCGGGGACTGTTGTACAAGAAACGCCACATTACGCTTCTGAACATCGTCTCGGACGATCAGGAAATTGTTCCGGAATTTGTTCAGACGCGGCAAAAACCCGGCCTCATTGCGGAAACAGCGATTCAGTGGCTCAGGGACCCGAAGCGCTTGCAGGCACAAAAAGACGCACAGCAGGCCGCGTTGGTTCGAATGCAGGTTGGCGGTCACTCGTCCGCTGAAATTGCCGCCACAACGATCCTGTCAGTGGCCCGGGGACAGGTTATGCTCACGCAGGAATGAGAAATCGATTTTCTTTTTCAGATGCCACAGCCAGCCAGCCTCCAGTGCAAAACCAAATTTCTCCGCTACGGCCCGCTGACCTCCCAGGCTGACCAGCTTCAGATAGTCAGATTGTGGATGAAATTCTGCGAACCCGGCATTTTGCGTATATCGGCTGATATTTTCCGCTATGACGGGGCCGGCCCTCACGGCGAATACGCCTGCGGGCTCCAGCGGTTTCGGTTTGAAACAGGATGTGTCGCCGACGGCCCAGATATAAGGGTGACTGGTGGAGCGAAGCCTTGCATCGACCTCCACGCGTCCGTTGACCGTGTTCAGACCAGACTGTCCAACCCAATCGTGCGGTGCTGACCCGGCGCAATTGACGACAAGGGACGCCTCGAGGCTCTGACCTGAAGAGAGGAGGACGGCGCCATCCTGTATGGCCTGAATACGCGTTTGCAGAACCAGATTGATGTTCGCCCGGCGCAGGGCGCGGACAAGTTTTCTGCGAAGAGCGGGGGAACTGGATCCGGCGATGTCAGGACCCGCATCAACAAGGTGCAAGCTCGGAGTGGCGATGCCTTCCTGCTGAAGACGGTGGTGAATGGCGAGCGTCACCTCGATGCCAGCTAATCCGGCCCCGACGACGATGATCCTGGGCGGTACTGATCCGGCTTTGATCTCTGCGAGCGTCTTCTGCCATATGTCCAGGAAAGGTCCGATAGGACGGATGGGAACGACTAAGTCGAGGGCATCGGGAATATCCAGTGGGCGAATGCCGGACCCGATGTCGAGGCTGGCAATATCGAATGACACCCGTTGGCCTGACCCAAGCATGGCCGTATGGGCATTGGGCTCGATCGACACAAGCTTGTCCTGAACGAATTGAACTTTGGCGGCGTTGCAAAGTGGCGGCAAGGGAACGCCAATGGAATTGGCCGCCCAATGGCCGGCAATGACGCCCGGAAGCGCCCCGCTGTACAGATTATGCGTTGTCGGTGAGACAAGCGTCAGCCGGATACCGGAAGGCAGGGGCTGTTTTGCAAGTTGGCGCAGCGCGACCGCATGGGCGTGGCCGCCCCCGGCCAATAGAATATGTCGTGGGTCGCCGTTCAGCGCGCCCACCATGATTGCAGGGCGCTGGCAATATTCAGCGATGTGTCGCGTGCAGCCGCCGGAGCGCGGTAAGCCACGATGGCGGAGCCTTCAAGCGCGCCTTCATCCAATGGATCCATTGGCCAGCGTGCGCCCGCAACAAAGCAGTCATCAAGTTCTGTTAGGTATTCGCCGAACTCGATTTCCCGTCCGTCCTTGAAGAGCGGCAACCAAAGGATAAGCATGCCCTTCGGCCAACGCTTGAGGGCGCGAGGTGTCCACAAGGCAAGGGCGTCAATGTCGCGGCTGGTTTCGTAACTCGGGTCGACGAAGCAGACGATCTGTTCGTTGCTTCGCGGAGAGAGTTTCAGGGCGCCGGAATACCCGTCTGCATGTCGGACTTGCAGGCGCGGGTCATTCCCAACGGCCTTCACCAGTTCCTTGTTTTCCGTCGGGTGCTTCTCAAAGAAAACCATGCGGGCCGATGAGGGCAGCAAATGCTGTGCGAGTGCCGGAGAGCCCGGATAGTCACCTGTGCCACGCCCACGGACGACGTCCAGCCACGGCCGAACCGGTTTGGGGGCGCCGTCATTGAGGAGTGAGAGGACACCATCGAGCGCTTCACCGCCTTTTGTCGCCTGCGTACCCTTGAGATCATACCGCCCGCGTCCGGAGTGCGTTTCGACGTAGAGGCAGTTTTGGGATTGCTGTGCAACAGCACTCAGAATGGTGTGAAGCACGGCATGTTTGAGCACGTCCGCGCGATTGCCTGCGTGATATCCGTGCTGATAGGAAAGCATGCCTGAATGGCTCCGGTAGAAGGGGCCACCCGTCCCGGAACCGGGGCGAGTGGCTGGGGACTATTTTTCGCCGAGACTGGCCTTGCGGACAGCTTCGAACTCGTTGCCGGGATACCAGGTCGGCCAGTTGTCGGAATCAGCGATGGCTTTTCCGACTTCATAAAGCGCCGTGACGTCTTCGACGTTGCCGGACAGATCCCAGTCGTCGGAATATTCGTCCATGGGCTTGTGGTAGCGTTGCTCATTGTAAGCCTGAGCGATGGCCTTGCCCGCTGCAACGCCACCGTCCAGCTTGTCTTCGCCGCCATCGGCATACAGCATCGGCACACCGCGCTTGGCCAGCGAAATATGGTCTGACCGGTAGAACGATCCTGCTTCGGGTCTCGGATCCGGTTTCACCACCCGGTCCTGTGTGGCCAGGTAGTCGGCCAGCATGTCTTCCAGCTCAGATGCGCCATAACCAACGACGACCATATCATGGGTGCGGCCAACCGGCAGGGATCCGTCCATGTTGATGCCTGCCACAATCTCATTCAGCGGCACAGTGGGGTGCTGGGCGAAATATTCAGACCCAAGAAGCCCGGATTCTTCCAGTGTTACCGAAAGGAATAACACGGAACGATCTGTTGGCTCGGCGGCCATGGCCTCGGCAATTTCCAGAAGGGCGGCGGAGCCGGTCGCGTTGTCGACGGCGCCGTTGTAGATCTGGTCCTGATAGAAGTCTTCGCCGGGAGCACCTGTTTTTGCGCCGGACTTTTTGCCGAGGTGATCCCAGTGGGCGGTATACAGAACGTACTCGTCCGGCACGGTCTTGCCCGGCAGCAACCCGATGACATTGTGACTGGTCAGCGGTTCGATGGTCTGGGTAATTTCACCCTCGGCTTTGACGCCGGACAGGGGCACGGGCTTGAACCCCGGCTCCTTGGCGGCGTCTTTGAGTTCCTGGAAATTCAGACCAGCAGCGTTGAAGAGTTCCTCGGCCTTGTCCCGGGTGATCCAGGCTTCCATTTTGGTGCGGTCAGCGCCGCCGTCTGCACGCACGAGATCGGACTGGGCGCCCGACCAGGAATTCTCGACAACGTCCCAGCCATAGGCAGCAGGGGCTGTTTCGTGCACGATAATTGCGGCAGTGGCATGCTGGCGTGCGGCTTCTTCGAATTTGTAGGTCCAACGGCCATAATAGGTCATGGCCTTGCCTTTGAAGAGGTCCGGGTCCTGCGTCGCAAATCCGGGGTCGTTGACCAGCATGATTACCGTTTTCCCGGTGAAGTCCTGGCCGTCATAGTCATCCCAGTCATATTCCGGGGCGACGGCTCCGTAGCCGACAAAAACAACATCGCTCGGGTCGAAGGACAGCTCGGTTGCATTCTGACGCTTGGTCCAGATCACACTGTCCTTCTTCAGCGTCGTCGGGATTTCCGTGCCGTCTTCCGTGGTGAAACTGAGATAGGATTTTTGCGGATCGATGGTCTGGTTCACCATCTTCACTTCCTGGAGGTAGCTGCCGTTTTCACCGGCAGGCTCAAGGCCGATGCGGTTCATCTCGGCAGCGACCCAGTCCGCAGCGCTCTCACCGGTCGGCGTTCCGGGGCCCCGGCCTTCAAACGTATCGTCGGCCAGCGTCTTGATCCGGACGGCCAGATCGCTCGCGGTGATGTCTGCCACCGTATCTTCAGGAAGCGGCAACAGTAGTTCCGGCGCGGATTCAGCGTCCTTCGTGTCGGGGGTGTCTGCCTTGCCGGACTGATCGCCACAGGCGGCCAACGCAAGCAATGACGCTGCCAGGAACAGCTGCTTCATGAGATTCTCCCTAGGATTCCGCACTTTGGGGATGTTGCACGTGCCCGGGCGAGGGGCAAGCTTGTGCCTCATGGAAGCGGAATCCACTCATCCTTATCGCCGGGAACCGTCGGAAACCGGTCAGATCCACCTGAACCGGCCGAACTTTGCCAATCCTCTTTTGCCTGGTCGATCAGGGCCTGATCGCTGGCGACGAAGTTCCATTCGACCTTGCGCGGCCCATCCATGGCGGCGCCACCGCAGATAACTCCCATGGAACCGGGCGCCAGCCGGATCGCCACATCCGTGCCTTCCGAAAGTACAAGCATCTGGCCTTCTTCGAAGGTCTCGCCTTCGATTTCGGCGCTGCCGCTGACCAGATAAATCGCGCGCTCTTCGGCGAGTCCCCCCGGAACGATAAGGTTGGCGCCATCATCGGCCTCAAATGCCACATAGAGGATCGGCCAGGGGAACCGGACAGGAGAGACATGACCGAAAGCTTCGCCGGCGAGCACCCGCATACGCGCGCCCTTATGCTCGAATTCGGGCAGGGTATCTGCCGGGTGGTGGTCGAACGCGGGAGAAATGCCTTCATGAGTCTTTGGCAGGGCGACCCATGTTTGCAAACCATGCATGGTCTGGCCGGCTTCCCGTTCCGGCGCAGGCGTGCGCTCTGAATGGACGATGCCGTGACCGGCCGTCATCCAGTTTACGGCGCCCGGACGAATGACAATATCGGTTCCGAGGGAATCCCGGTGTTCGATCGCGCCCTCGAACAGGTAGGTGACGGTCGACAGTCCGATATGCGGATGCGGGCGCACATCGAAGCCTTCGCCGGGCGCATAAGCCACGGGCCCGAAATGATCGAAGAACACAAAGGGCCCCACCATGCGTTGGGCATGAAAGGGAAGAACCCGGCGCACATGAAACCCGCCTCCGAGATCGCGCGCTCTCGGTTCAATTCTCCGCGAGATAAGATCGCTCATGCTGATAACTCCTTTTCGCGGCCATATTCACACTCAAATATGATCTTATGAACGGTGATCTCCAGTCCCTGATGGAAGATATGCGCCAGTGCCGACTTTGTGAGGCGGAGATGGCGCGCGCACCGAATCCAATTTTCCAACTCTCAGACAGTGCCCGGATTCTGGTAGCCGGTCAGGCCCCAGGCAATCTGGCGGATACGACCGGCACGCCGTTCAACGATCCTTCCGGGGACCGGCTGCGTGACTGGATGGGCGTTTCGGGGGAGGAATTCTACGACAGCGCGAAGCTGGCAATCCTGCCCATGGGCCTGTGTTTTCCGGGATATGATGCGAAGGGCGGGGACATTCCTCCCATGAAACGGTGTGCGGATGAGTGGCGCCAAGGGGTGTTGGATCTGCTTCCCCGCATTGAGCTGATCCTGCTTGTCGGCGGATACGCCCAGCGCTGGCATCTTGGGCGCCGGGTGGAAAAGACACTGACGGCAACAGTGGCGAACTGGAAATCCTATACCAGTGACCGCATTTTCACACTGCCGCATCCAAGCTGGAGGAATACCGCATGGTTGAAGCGCAACCCATGGTTCGAAGCAGATGTGCTGCCCGATCTGAGATGCGCCATCCGTTCGGTCTTGTCCGAAAGTTGATGGTGCTTTCAATGATGGCTGTCAGCGCTTGCGCAACACCCAAGGTTCAGGAGCCGCACTCCATGACGCAAAACGTGACCCCGGAGCTGCAGGTGGATCAGAGCACATTTGTGTCGTTCGACGGTACCCGGCTGGGCCTGACATACTGGGAGGGGCAGGAGACGGGCATAGGCGCCGGGCATGTGGTCGTCGGTCTGCACGGTATGAACGACTATGCGAACGCGTTCCACATGGCGGCTCCCTACTGGGCGTCAAAAGGTGTCGACGTATACGCTTATGACCAGCGCGGCTTCGGGCGTTCGCCTGAAAGGGGAATCTGGCCGGAAGAAGAGCTGATGCGGGAAGACCTGCGTACCGCTGTGGATCTTGTCCGGACGCGTCATCCCGGCGCGACCATCACAGTGGTCGGTATCTCGATGGGGGCATCTGTCGCCATATCGGCATTCGGGTCGGACAGACCGCCCGCCGCAGACCAGTTCATCGCGTCGGGGCCGGGCCTGCGTGGCTGGGGGGCGATGAATGTATCGTACCGGGCCAGTCTCTGGCTGTCGGCTCACATACGGCCAGGCTGGGTTGTTGAGCCGCCCCGGCGGTTTGTCCGCATCGAGCCGTCGGACAATGTCGAGATGTTGCAGCAGACCTGGTCAGACCCTCTGATGATGCCGACGAATCGCATCGATCAGGTCTACGGCCTCGTGTCGCTTATGGAGCGGGCCCATGAGCGCGCGCCGGACCTGCCACAGAGCCTGCCCACGCTGATGTCCTACGGGGCGCATGACTATGTGGTGCCGGTGAGGGGCGTGAAACGGACCGCCAAAGTGCTGCCGCCGCATGTCCGCACTGTCTACTACGAGAACGGCTACCACATGCTGTTGCGGGACCTTCAGGCCCGGACCGTGCATGATGATTATCTGGCATTTATGCTGGATCCGACCGGGGAATTGCCCAGCAGGGCCGGTGAATGGCCATTTCGCTGACGCTTTCCACAGCCCATCGCCTCTTGCAGTACAGCCTGCGTGGACAAATATCAGCCATTCTGCCAGTTCTGGCAGAGTAGAGATTCCTTTTTCCGACGCCCGAGGCCCGACTTATGTCAAATTCGTACCAGACTGCCCTCAACCTAGTTCCCATGGTGGTGGAGCAGACCAGCCGTGGCGAACGGGCGTTCGACATCTTTTCGCGCCTTCTGAAGGAGCGGATTATCTTTGTGACCGGCGGCATCGATGATGGAATGGCTGCCTTGATCACGGCTCAGCTGCTGTTTCTCGAATCGGAAAATCCGAAAAAAGAAATCGCCATGTATATCAACAGCCCCGGCGGTTATGTTTCGTCTGGTCTGGCGATTTATGACACAATGCAGTTCATCCGTTGCTCTGTGTCCACGGTCTGTATTGGCCAGGCGGCCTCAATGGGCTCGCTTCTGCTCGCTGCCGGTGAAGCTGGCGCGCGATTCGCCCTTCCAAATGCCCGCGTGATGCTGCACCAGCCGTCCGGCGGATATCAGGGGGTTGCGACGGATATTGAGCGCCATGCCGAGGAAATCATTGATCTTAAGCGGCGTCTTAACCAGATTTACGTCAAGCATACCGGCCAGGACTATGACGCGATTGAGCGGAAACTGGACCGGGATACATTCCTCACAGCCGAGGAAGCTCAGGAGTTCGGCATCATCGACAAGGTGTTCGAACGCCGGGCTGCAGAGGATGAGAAATAGATCGCGGGTTTCCGCGGATTGCGGCCTGACACTTGCAGTGCAGGCCAATGCCCATATTGTTCTGTTAAGGAACTGGGTTTGGGCGCTTAAAACCACGTTAAGCCTTAACCGGCATTGAGGACAGCATGACCAAACAAAACGGCTCAGGCGACTCCAAGAACACGCTTTACTGCTCGTTCTGCGGCAAAAGCCAGCATGAGGTGAAAAAGCTCATCGCTGGACCGACCGTATTCATCTGCGATGAATGCGTAGAACTCTGCATGGACATCATTCGCGAGGAAAACAAAACCTCGCTGGTCCGCTCCCGGGAGGGGGTACCTACACCGCAGGAAATCTGCGATGTGCTGGACGACTATGTGATCGGGCAGACCTACGCGAAGCGGATCCTGTCTGTCGCTGTGCACAACCATTACAAGCGCCTCTCCCATGCCGGGAAAACCGATGGGGTTGAGCTGGCGAAGTCCAACATCATGCTGGTCGGGCCAACGGGCTGCGGTAAGACGCTGCTTGCCCAGACGCTGGCGCGCATCCTGGACGTGCCTTTCACCATGGCAGACGCCACGACCCTCACCGAAGCCGGCTATGTCGGCGAGGATGTCGAGAACATCGTGCTGAAACTGCTTCAGTCCGCCGATTACAACGTGGAACGCGCACAGCGCGGCATCGTTTATATCGACGAGATCGACAAGATTTCCCGCAAGTCGGACAACCCGTCCATCACGCGCGACGTGTCGGGCGAGGGGGTCCAGCAGGCGCTTCTGAAGATCATGGAAGGCACCGTGGCAGCGGTTCCGCCGCAAGGTGGCCGTAAGCATCCGCAGCAGGAATTCCTGCAGGTGGACACCACGAACATCCTGTTCATTGTTGGCGGGGCCTTTGCTGGCCTGGACAAGATCATCTCCGCACGCGGCGAAGCTGCCTCAATCGGCTTCGGTGCGACGGTGAAAGATGCCGAAGCCCGCGGTGTTGGCGAAGTTCTGCGCGAAGTGGAGCCGGAAGACCTGCAGCGCTTCGGCCTCATTCCGGAATTCATCGGCCGTCTGCCGGTGATCGCAACGCTCGAAGACCTCGACGAAGCAGCGCTGATCCAGATTCTCACCGAACCGAAGAATGCGCTGCTGAAGCAGTACCAGCGCCTCTTCGACATGGAGAACGTTCAGCTGACCTTCACGCCGGACGCCCTCACTTCTGTGGCGCGCCGGGCCATCACCCGCAAGACGGGCGCTCGGGGCCTCCGGTCCATCATGGAGGGTATTCTGCTCGACACAATGTTCGAGCTGCCGAACCTGCGTGGTGTCGAGGAAGTCGTGATCAGTGGGGAAGTGGTCGATGGCAAGGCGGAACCGCTTTACGTTCACGCCAAGAAGAGCCAGCCTGAAGCCGGCTGATCAAACGCGCCTCTCTAAATGCCTGATTCAAAACACCCCGGCCAGCAGGCTGGGGTGTTTCCGTTTGGGAATGGAACCGCCAGGAGGAAGGGCACCCGGGCATCCCTGGTTTTCTTTATGGCTGAAACGGTAAGGGCCGGCACCTCTCGGTGCCGGCCCCGCCTTCCCCCGTTATGTCGGGTGTATCGATCGGAAAGTGCGATCAATACTTGTAGTACATGTCGAACTCGACCGGGTGCGGGTGGAGTTCGTACTTCATGTTTTCTTCCATCTTCAGGTCGATGTAGCCATCGATCTGGTCGTCGTCGAAGACGCCGCCCTTCTTGAGGAATTCACGGTCAGCATCGAGGGCCGCAAGGGCGTCACGCAGCGAGCCGCAGACCTGCGGAATGGCTTTCGCTTCTTCCGGCGGCAGGTCGTAGAGGTCCTTGTCCATGGCATCGCCCGGATGGATCTTGTTCTCGATGCCGTCGAGGCCAGCCATGAGCAGGGCAGCGAAGGCGAGATAAGGGTTTGCCATCGGATCCGGGAAGCGGGTTTCGATACGCTTGGCTTTCGGGTTGTCGCCGAAAGGAATGCGGATCGACGCAGACCGGTTGCGTGCCGAATAGGCCAGCATCACGGGAGCTTCATAGCCTGGTACCAGACGCTTGTAGCTGTTCGTGGATGGGTTGGTCAGTGCGTTCAGGGCGCGGGCGTGTTTGATGATCCCGCCGATGTAGTAGAGGCAGGTTTCGGACAGGCCGGCATATTGCTCCCCGGCGAACAGAGGCTTGCCAGCGTTCCAGATGGACTGGTGCACGTGCATGCCGGAGCCGTTGTCCTTGTACATTGGCTTGGGCATGAAGGTTGCCGTCTTGCCGTACGAATGCGCCACGTTCTGAACGACGTATTTGTAGAGCTGAAGGCGGTCTGCCATCACGGTCAGGGTCGAGAATTTCAGACCCAGCTCGTGCTGTGCCGGAGCCACTTCGTGGTGATGCTTTTCCGGGTCGAGGCCGATGTCAGCCATGACCGACAGCATTTCGCTGCGCATGTCCTGTTCGGAATCGATCGGCGGCACCGGGAAATAGCCACCCTTCGGACCCGGGCGGTGGCCCATATTGCCCATCGGGTATTCCTTGGCCGTGTTGATCGGCAGCTCGGTCGAGTCGAAGGAATAGCCCGTGCTGTGCGGTTCAACGCTCCAGCGCACATCGTCAAAGACGAAGAATTCAGCTTCTGGTCCGAAGAAGACGGTGTCGCCCACGCCGGACGCCTTCACATAGGCTTCGGCTTTCTTGGCTGTCATCCGCGGGTCGCGGTTGTAGGCCTGGCCGCTGATCGGATCCAGAACGTCACACACCACGGCGAGCGTGGTCTGCTGGAAGAACGGATCGATAATCGCCGACGACGTGTCCGGCATCAGCAGCATGTCCGACTCGTTGATCGACTTCCAGCCGGCGACGGACGAGCCGTCGAACATCTGGCCATCGACGAAGAAGTCTGCGTCCACCATGTCCTTGTGGAATGACACGTGCTGCATCTTGCCGCGCGGGTCGGTGAAACGAAGGTCCACGTATTGGACGTCTTCGTCCTTCATGATCTTCATGAGGTTTTCAGCCATTGGAAATGCCCTCCATCTGTAAATTTGCTGAATTGTGTTGTTTGCTGCGCCGGATCAGAGTGCGGTTTCGCCGGTTTCACCGGTACGGATACGCACGGCATCAATGATATCCGAAACGAAGATTTTGCCATCGCCGATCTTGTCGGTATGTGCAGCTTTCTTGATCGCTTCAACGGCGCCATCGACCGCACTGTCGGCCAGGACGATTTCGATTTTCAGCTTCGGAAGAAAATCGACCACGTATTCCGCGCCGCGGTAGAGTTCGGTGTGCCCCCGCTGACGGCCGAACCCTTTCGCTTCGATGACGGTCATGCCCTGCAGGCCAATTTCCTGCAGTGCTTCTTTCACGTCGTCGAGTTTGAACGGTTTGATGATTGCCTCGATCTTTTTCATGGCCCGTGTTCTCCCAGCCGCTGAGTGTCTGTCTGTAGACTCCGGTAGGCGGCTTCCCGGGCCTAGGCGAGACATTCATGCTTGTCACGTCGTCTCTTGTGAGGGCGTGGTCGAATATTGGGCGTAGTTGCTGAAATATTGGTCAGGCAGATTGCGCCGGGATCCTCTTTCCACTGGTATTCCGGTCATCGTTAATCCGGGGGATGTGCTGTGCTGCCGGGGGATCGGACCGCAACCTGACGCAGGGTCCACGAATTCCGGTCTGGCGATTTCCTTCAACCCGGAACGCGCGCCGTTCAGCACGACATCGCTCAAGGCATAGGCACTTTGTGCAAAATGGGATGGCAAAGGCGGCGGGCTCGCCTGATCGTGTCTGGTCGATTCTTCCCGGACAAATGCGGTTCAGGCGGCCGGGCGCGCATACTGGCGCCTTAACATCGAGGAGGGTGTAGTCTATCAGAAACCGGGCTGAAACCGGATGCAAACCACGTCCGGGAGCGGCAATCAGACTGCACAGAAACACCGAATTGAGGGTACCGGCATGATCTATCTCGTCCGTCATGGAGAAGCGGCGGCGAGTTGGGGCAACCACCCCGATCCGGGCCTCAGCGAACTTGGACACAAACAGGCCGAATCGGCCGCCGCGTCACTTTTTGACCTTGGCGCCCGCAGCGCCGTGAGCAGCCCGATGCAGCGCTGCCGCGAAACCGCGGCAGCGTTCGAGCGTCTGGCCGGCGTCACCGCGCAGGTAGACCCCGTCGTTTCGGAGATCGAAACGCCCAAGGGCGTCGGAGACCGGGTCGAATGGCTCCGGTCCTATATGGCCGGCACCTGGCAGGATGAAGGCGCTGCGCATGATGCCTGGCGCAGGAAAATTGCCGAAGTGCTGGCCCTCCTGCCAGACAATACTGCCGTCTTCTCCCACTTTGTGGCCATCAATGCCGTGGTCAGCCTGATCGATCAGGACGCACGGACGACTGTGTTCAGGCCGGGGCATTGTTCCATCACCAAGGTGGATTTCAGTGGCGCCGTGCCGCGCGTCACTGAATACGGAAGCCAGGCCGCAACACGCGTGCTATGAGCCCGACATGGGCAGACCAATACTCACACCGCAGGAAATGCAGGCCGCCGAACAGGCAGTGTTTGCAAAGGGACTCGACAGTTTCGAGCTGATGCAGCGCGCCGGCGATGCCGTTGCCGAATTCGTTCATGCCAACTGGCCGGAAGGCGCCATTCAGGTGCTTTGCGGCCCCGGCGGCAATGGCGGCGACGGCTTTGTTGCGGCGTCGAAATTGGCGAAGCTCTGGCGGGATGTGAAAGTCTACTGCATGGTCCCGGTGGCCGAGCTGAAAGGCGATGCCGCGAAGGCTGCGGCGCTCTGGGAGGGCGAAGTCGGGACACTGGAAGAGGCGCTCGACGCGCCGCATGACCTTGTTCTCGATGCTCTGTTTGGCGGCGGCCTGTCCCGGCCGCTGGACGGGATCGCTGCGCAGCTGGCCCAGCGCGGCGGGCGGGTGATCTCTATCGATGTGCCTTCGGGCATTTGCGGCCTGCGGGCAAAGCCGCTGGGGCCGTGCTTCCTTGCTGAGGGCACCATCACCTTTGCGGCCCTGCGCCCCGCACATGTGTTGCGGCCGGGTTCAGCCTTTTGCGGGAATGTCCTGGTCGCCAATATCGGCGTTCCCGTACAGACACGGCTCATGGAGAACAGCCCTGCGCTGTGGCTGCGCCTGCTGCCGCAACCGGGCATGGCCGATCACAAACGTAGCCGCGGGCATCTGAAAGTGCTGAGCGGCGGCATCTCATCGACCGGGGCAGCGCGCCTCGCCGTGCGTGCGGGTCTGCGCATCGGGGCAGGGCTGGCGACATTGCTGACACCGCCATCGGCGCTGATGGTCAATGCTGCCCAGCTGACCGCTGTCATGGTGAAGCCTGTCGACGGTGCCGAAGAGCTCGCTGAAGCGATCCGGACGGCGTCGGTTGTCGTTGCGGGGCCGGGGGCGGGCATCACGCCTGCGACGCGGGCCAATGTCGAAGCGATCCTGAACGGACCGGGCCGGGCCGTGCTCGACGCCGATGCGCTGACTGTGTTTGAGTCACAACAGGATCAGCTGTTCCGGCGCCTGCGCCCGACAGACCTGCTGACCCCGCATATCGGCGAGTTCAACCGCCTGTTCGGGGACCTTCTGGAGACCGCCACCAACAAAGTCGAAGCTGTCCGGCAGGCCTCGGCCAGGGCCGGATGCACCGTTCTCCTGAAAGGGCCGGATACCGTCATCGCGCAGCCGGACGGGGGCGCGGTCGTCAATATTCATGCAACCCGCTGGCTCGCGACAGCAGGCTCGGGCGACGTTCTGGCGGGCTTTGCAGGCGGGCTGATGGCGCAGGGAATCGACACGCTGGTCGCGGCCAGCATGGCAGCCTGGATCCATGGCGAGGCGGGCCGCCGCGTCGGCGCGGGCCTGATTTCGGAAGACCTGGAGCGTCAGGTTCCGGATATCCTGAGCGCGCTGCATGGCGAGATTGGCTGATCTGGCTGTTGGATAAGCCACCGCTCAGGCAATGAACAACACCGTGAATACACCATGTATGGACCATTTATAGCGTAGGTTTCAGTGCATCGGCCCGTTGTCTCCGCGCGCGCTCTCGCCTAAACGTGCGCCCGGAACGCGGATGTGGCGGAATTGGTAGACGCACTGGATTTAGGTTCCAGCGCCGCAAGGCGTGGAGGTTCGAGTCCTCTCATCCGCACCATTCGGCCGAGGTGCCGCTTCGCGGCACAAATCGATCGAGGATCGATTTGAACGGCCGAATGCTCGAAGCGCAAGCGAGAGCCGGCGGGTTAGCGAATGAATGAGTCCTTTGAAGTTTCCCGCTGCGCTGCGCTTCGCGATGAAACAGGTTCAGGGCTGCTCGGCCGAGGTGCCGCTCCGCGGTACATGTCTATTCAGCAGATCTATTTGAACGGCCAGATACTAGAAGCCCAAGCGGAAGCTGGCTGATCCGTATAAAGAAACAAAGGAAACAATTGCCATGACATTCGATCCTTCGATTGGCGTTCCGGGGAAGCCCTGGGGTGAGGCGGAGCGCGACCAGTGGCGGGCGTTGCAAACCGCGCAGCGGAGCTATGCCGGAGACGTCGTTTCCCGGATGGATGCGCTGGCCGAGCGGTTCGAACGGGTCTCCTATGGCCGGACCCAGTATGGCGCCGACGTCTACGACCTCTATGCGTTCCATGGCGGCGAGATAGACCCCGCGCTGCCAACGGCGCTCGTGACCGGCGGTGTGCATGGCTATGAGACCAGCGGCGTCATGGGGGCGCTTGCCTTTCTTGAGCAATCCGCCGCGGCCTATGCCGGCCGGGTCAACCTTCTGGTGGCGCCGTGTGTGAGCCCGTGGGCCTATGAGCGCATCAACCGGTGGAACTATGATGCCATCGACCCGAACCGCAATTTCCGGCCAGACGGGCCGGCGCGTGAGGCGACAGCGCTGATGGAATGGGTTCGGTCCGCCTCAAGCGATTACCTTCTTCATATCGACCTGCACGAGACGACCGACAGTGACGAAACCGAGTTCAGGCCTGCCCTCAGTTCGCGCGACGGCGTGGCCTATGAACCGGGCCTCATTCCGGACGGCTTCTATCTGGTCGCCGACAGCGAGGATCCGCAGCTTGCGTTCCAGCAGGCCATCATTTCGGCTGTCGAACCCGTGACCCATATTGCCCCGGCAGATGAGACGGGCGAGATCATCGGCTCTCCCGTCATTTCCCATGGCATCATCGCGTATCCGCTGACGCAGCTTGCGCTGTGCGCGTCGATCACGAATGCGCGGTTCAAGACGACAACCGAAGTCTATCCTGACAGCCCGCGTGTCACGCCGGAAGACTGCGTCCGGGCGCAGGTGGCGGCTGTGTGCGCCGCGCTGGATTTCGCGTTGGAACACTGAGCCTGCGTCGGCCCGTGCGGGGACGACCCCGGCGCTATTAGTTTGTCTCCGTAATTTCCACCGCAAACGGATCATCAGACGGGTCATCGTTCCACAGGTATTCGGCGACCGTGGCGACGTTTTCTGCCTTTTCCCGGCCTTCGATGTCTTCGATCAGGGCAATGGCCATGTCGATACCGGCGGAGATGCCGGACGAGGTGACGTATTTCCCGTCCTCAACCCAGCGGGCGCTTGGCTGCCAGAGGACGTCGTCGTCCTGGCTGGTCACGAAGGTCCAGGCCATCTTGTTCGAGGTCGCCTTCTTGCCATCGAGGAGGCCGGCTTTGGCCAGCACGGCCGAACCGGTGCAGACCGAGGTCGTGTACTCCGTGCCTTCATCCTGCTTGCGCAGGAAATCGAGCATGACGGGATTGTTCACTTCCGTGCGCGTTCCCATGCCGCCGGGGATCATGATGATGTCGAACTGGGGCGCGTCCTCGAAGGAATAGTCGGTGACGGTGTCGATCCCCTGGGCCGAGCTCACATTGCCGCCATGCTCGGAGACGGTGACAATCTTGTAGTCATTGAGGCGTCCCCACATTTCGACCGGGCCGAACACGTCCAGCGTCTCGAAGCGGGGGAAGAGCACGATGGCGAGCGTCTTTGTCTTGGCCTTCGCCTCCGTTGACGGGGGCGCTGTCTGGGCGGACGCCGCTGGCACGATGGCGAGAAGGGACAGCGCAGCAGCTGCAAGCAGGGGGGAGGGGTTCATTTTGTGGTCTCCGATCTGCGGTAAGGCCTGCAGGCGAGCGGGCGGAAACGAAAGCGCTTTTCCTGTCACGTCAGTCAATTTTCCGGGGAACACCGTTCAAACAGCAGGTGCGCCGGGATATTGGGCAGCCGGGAAGAAGCCGGACTGTTAACCTCACTGGGAAGTCGGACGGGCCCAGCCTCGGTTTTGGCCCGCTGAAAATCCCGCAGAACCCGCGTGGACACGCCGTTTTCCGTGTGACATAAGCCGCCCCTTCAGACACAGATCAGATGGCTGCCGGATGGGCATGACCGGGCCTGATCGCCAGAACGGATGAATGAACCGATGGAAGTGACCCAGACGAAGGCAGAAGGTCTCAGCCGCACCTTTGCCGTCAAGGTATCTGCAAGCGAACTGCAGTCCAAGCTCGACGCCCGGATTGAGGAAATCCGCCCGACGATGAACCTGAAGGGCTTCCGCCCCGGCAAGGTGCCTGCGTCGCACGTGCGCAAGATGTTCGGCCGCGACCTGATGGGCGAGATCATCGACAAGACCGTCAACGAGACCAACCAGCAAGCCATCGCGGACGCAGAACTGCGCCCGGCCGGCCAGCCGGATGTGCACCTGGAAGGCGAGATCGAAGATGTGGTGAAGGGCGAGGCAGACCTCTCCTATCACATGCATGTCGACGTAATGCCGGAATTCGAGCCGGTGGACGTGAAGACGCTGAAAGTCACCCGCCCGGTTGCCGAAGTGGCAGACGAGCAGATCGACGAAGCGCTGAAGAACCTCGCCGAGCAGAACAAGCAGTATGAGCCGCGCGCCAAGACCGCCAAGGCGAAAGACGGCGACGCCGTTGTGGTCGACTTTGTCGGCAAGATCGACGGCGAACCGTTTGATGGCGGCAGCGCTGAGCAGCAGACCATCGTGATCGGCTCCGGCCGTTTCATCCCGGGCTTCGAAGAGCAGCTCGTCGGTGTGAAGGCTGAAGAAGAGAAGAATTTGGAAGTGAGCTTCCCGGAAGACTACCCGTCACCGGATCTCGCAGGCAAAGCCGCTGTCTTCGAAACCAAGGTGCACGAAGTGCGCGCGCCGAAGGAAGCCGAGATCGACGACGAGTTCGCCAAGGGCCTTGGCCTCGAATCGCTCGAACAGCTGACCGGTCTGCTCAAGGACCAGCTGAAAGGCGAACTGGACCAGGCGTCGCGCAGCAAAGCCAAGCGGGACCTGCTGGACCGTCTGGACGAAGCGCACAGCTTCGACCTGCCGCCCAACATGGTTGAAGCCGAATTCGGCCAGATCTGGGACCAGCTGCAGCGGGAAATGGATGCCGGCCGGGTCGATGACGCAGACAAAGAAAAGTCTGAAGACGACCTGAAGAAGGAATATCGCGAGATCGCCGAGCGCCGCGTGCGTCTTGGGCTCGTCCTCGCTGAGATCGGCCGTGTGAACAATGTCCAGATCACCGAGCAGGAAGTTCAGCAGGCCCTGATCCAGGAAGCCCGTCAGTATCCGGGGCAGGAGCGTGAAGTTATCGAGTTCTTCCAGAAGAACCCGAACGCCATGGCTCAGCTGCGCGCCCCGATCTATGAGGACAAGGTCGTCGACTACATCCTCGGCGAGGCCGACGTGACCGACACGACCGTGACCCGCGAAGAGCTGTTCAAGGAAGACGAAGACTAAACCTCGTCTCACCTCACAGAAATTTCACGACGCCGGGCCCCACAGCCCGGCGTTTTGCTGTCTGGAGAACTGTTGCGGAGCGGTGGGAGCGGTTTGGTAAACCGCCTATTAACCGGGGCAGGCGAAGGTGCCTCGAATCGTTAATGAGGGGTTTCGGTTCCTATGAGCGTACAAGCTATCCGGCCGCAACTGACGGAGCAGGACATTCATCGCCTGATGAAAGGCGACACGCCGGAGCAGCGCGCTTCGGTGGCGCATCGGCTGTGCCGGCGCATCGCGCTGGATGTGCTGAGCGAAGACGAGCGCAAATATGCCCAGGAGATCATGGGGATCCTTGCGGACGATGCGGCAGATCTGGTGCGGCGCACCTTGTCTGTCACGTTGCGCAATTCGCCCATCCTGCCGCGCGAGATCGCGCTGAAACTGGCGCAGGACATTGAAGCCGTTGCCATTCCGGTGCTGCAGGATTCGCCCGTCTTCACAGAGGAAGACCTGATCGAGCTGGTCTTGTCTGTCACCGCGGCAAAGCAGGCCGCGATTGCGGCGCGGGACACGATCTCGGTGACGCTGACGGAAGTGATTTCGGAGCACGGGCAGCTCGAAGCCGTCCAGGCGCTCTCATCCAACACCCATGCCGAATTCACGGACCGCGCCTATGACGACACGCTGCGCCGCTTCGGCACGGACGAGATTGTCCAGAAGGGCCTGATCCGGCGCGAATATATTCCGACCCACATCGCCGAGAAGATGGTGTCGCTGGTATCCGGCCAGCTGTTCGACATGCTGGTGAACCGTCACGAACTGCCGGCGCAGATGGCCATCGATCTGGCTGGTGGCGCGCGCGAGCGGGCGACCATCGATCTGGTCGAACAGGCAGGCCGGTCAAACGACCTTGTGCGGTTCGTGTCCCAGCTGAACCTCAATGGGCGTCTCAGCCATTCGCTGATCATGCGGGCGCTTTGTTGCGGTCAGATGCCGTTTGTGGAGCACGCGCTGGCGGAATTGTCCGGTGTCGCGCACCAGCGTGTCTGGCTCATGATCCACGATGCCGGGCCGCTGGGCCTGCAGGCCGTGTTCGACCGGTCAGGCATGCCGCGCAAGATGCTGCCGGCGTTCAAGGCGGCGGTAAACGTGTTCCATGAGACCGCTTATGATGGCGGCCCCAATGACCGGGCACGTTTCCGCGCGCGCATGATCGAACGCGTGCTGACGCAGTTCCAGGCGATCCCGAAGGACGACCTGGAATACCTGCTCGAAAAGCTGGATTACTATTCGGAAATGGCCGCCGCTGAGGAAGCCAGCGAGTCGGAAACCGACGCCGCTTAAGCGTCTGTACGCAGGCGTGTTCCGGCTGAGATGCCGAGGCGGCCAAGCTCGTCGGCATCACGCCAGTTGGCGTTTTCCGCGATCACCAGAATACCGGCGCTGGATGCTGTCTCACATGTTTCCATGAGCAGGTCGCAATCAAGGTTGCGGGCATCGATGCGCAACGTGTCGATGAGCAAGCGCATGCCTTCGGCCAGCGGGGTCTGCCAGGATTTGCGCATGTCGACCGACACACGGAAGCCGTGACGGCGGAAATGTGCCACGCGGCTGGTGCAGTCGGCTGGGTCACCGGCAAAGGCGGTGTCGGTGAACTCGATGCAGAATTCCTGCTGGCAGAACACGCTGCGGCGCACGCGGGCATCGCAGGCGAGGGCCGTGTCCGGGTTGGCCAGGGCGGCAACGGGGGACGGGACGATGATGGGGCGGTGGTCGTGGCGGAATTCGTGCGCCACGCTGGAAATCTCGCCGATCCGGTCTGCGACCCATTTGGCAGAATTCGATTCGCTGCGGCGGGCAGCGGCCGGACCAAAGGATGGGCCGTCTTCAAAACAGAAGGGCAATTCCGCCGCCATGCCGAGGGCGTCGCCCGTCGCAAGGTCCAGGACCGGCTCGAACCGGACGGCCGGTGGTGGAAGGGTTTGGACGGAAGTGTTGGCCCAGGTCTGTTTCATTGTGTCCCGCTCGTATGCTGTGTTGGTCTTGCCTTCCCTAGGGGGTGAGGTTGAAGATCACGCGTAAGAACAGAGGCAGTTTTCGATGAAATTTGCCCGATAAGGGGAACCACTATGGACAAGACACCTGCTGAACCGAGGCTTTCTGCGACCATTCTCATGTTGCGGGACGCCCCCTCCGGCCCGCCGGAAGTCCTGATGGTCAAACGCCATTACGAGATCGACTTCGCAGCCGGTGCGCTGGTGTTTCCGGGCGGCAAGTCCAGCGAAGACGATTTACGGACGGAATGGGACGCCTGGACCGACGGCGACTATGGCCCGGTGCAGCAGGATGCCCGGATCGCTGCTGTACGGGAGGCGTATGAGGAAAGCGGCCTGTTGCTGGCGCGCCATGCCTCTGCGCGCGGCACGGGGGCACCGCTGGTGGGCGCCGATATCGCCGAGAAACTGGCACCGCACCGCCATGCCGTGGACCGGGCGGAAATGAGCTTCCTGGAACTGATCCGTGAGCATGAGCTTGTGCTGGCACTGGATAGTCTCGTCCATTTTGGCCACTGGATCACGCCGGTCATGATGCCGAAGCGCTTCGATACGCATTTCTACATCGCGCCTGCGCCCGAAAATCAGGTGGCCGCCCATGATGGCCGCGAGACGACGGACGCCGTCTGGCTGTCAGCTGAGGAAGCGCTGGTGCAGGAGGCCGATGGCCGGGCGACAATTATCTTCCCGACACGGATGAACCTAAAGCGGATGACGATGGCGACATCCGTCTCTGACGCCCTGGCGCGTTTCGGGGCCATGGATGTGCCAACCGTCCAGCCCAAACCCGGCAAGGATGACAACGGCAACCCGTGCCTGTTCATTCCGGATGTCGAAGGCTATGGCCAGACGGTGGAACTATTGTCCAACGTCAAGGTCTGACTCGTCCGTTACAGGATGAATTTGGAGAGGTCGGCATCGGCGGCGAGGCTGCTGACGCGCTCGTTCACATAATCTGCCGTGATGGTGATGGTTTCACCCTTCTTTTCCGGCGCTTCGAAGCTGATTTCGTCCAGCAGGCGTTCCAGAACGGTCTGCAGGCGGCGCGCGCCGATATTCTCGACGCTGTTGTTCACGGCTTCGGCGAGATCGGCCAGCGTGTCGATCGCGGCGTCCTCGAAGGCGAGCGTCACGCCTTCTGCGGTCATCAGGGCTTCATACTGACGGATGAGGCTTGCTTCGGGTTCGACCAGAATGCGGCGCAAGTCATCACGGGTCAGGGCATCAAGTTCCACGCGGATGGGCAGGCGGCCCTGCAGTTCCGGCAACAGGTCTGACGGCTTGGAGACATGGAAGGCGCCCGACGCGATAAAGAGGATGTGGTCTGTCTTCACGGCGCCGCGCTTTGTGGAAACGGTCGTGCCTTCAATGAGGGGCAGCAGGTCTCGCTGGACCCCTTCGCGGCTGACATCTGCGCCGCCGCGCTCTGACTTGGCGGCGATCTTGTCGATCTCATCGAGGAAGACGATGCCATCCTGCTCAACGGCATTAATGGCTTCGCGGGTGAGGCTTTCCTCATCCAGCATCTTGTCCGCTTCTTCGTCCAGCAGGGGCTTGTAGGCCTCTTTCACCGTCGTGCGGACGCGCTTGGTACGCCCGCCCATGGCCTTGCCGAACATTTCGGACAAATTGATCATGCTCATGGACCCGCCTTGTCCTGGCAGGTCGAACATCTGCATCGGACCGCCGGATTCCGGCATGTCGATGTCGACCTCCTTTTCGTCCAGCTCGCCTTCCCGCAGCTTGCGGCGGAAGACTTCGCGGGTGGAGGATTGCGCATCTTCGCCGACGAGCGCGTCCAGCAGGCGTTCCTCGGCGGCATCCGTAGCCGCTTGCTGAACGCTGAGGCGTTTCTGTTCCCGGATCATGCCGACGGCGCTTTCGACCAGATCGCGGATGATCTGTTCCACATCGCGGCCGACATAGCCGACCTCTGTGAATTTGGTGGCCTCGACCTTCAGGAAGGGGGCATTTGCCAGACGGGCGAGGCGGCGGGAGACTTCCGTCTTGCCGACGCCGGTCGGCCCGATCATCAGGATGTTCTTGGGAGTGATCTCACCTTGCAGGTTTTCCGGGGTCTGCTTGCGGCGCCAGCGGTTGCGCAGGGCAATGGCGACAGCGCGCTTGGCGCCGGTCTGGCCAACAATGTGACGATCGAGTTCAGCGACGATTTCGCGGGGGGTAAGTTCTGTCATGGGGTGTCCGGGTCGGGTCAGATGTCGAGCGTTTCGACCGTGAAATTGGCATTGGTGTAGACGCAGATGTCGGCAGTAATCTGCATGGCCTTGCGGCCAATCGTTTCGGCGTCATCCTCATAATCGATCAGCGCGCGCGCGGCGGAGAGGGCATAATTGCCACCGGAGCCGACGGCGACGACATCGTATTCAGGTTCCAGCACGTCGCCCGACCCGGTCAGCACGAGGGTGACCTCCTTGTCTGCGACGATCAGCAGGGCTTCAAGTTTCTGGAGGTATTTCTCTGTGCGCCAGTCCTTGGCGAGTTCCACGGCGGCGCGGGAGAGCTGGCCATTGTGCCGCTCCAGCTTGGTTTCCAGCCGTTCGAACAGGGTGAAGGCGTCTGCCGTGGCCCCGGCGAATCCGGCCAGGATCTTGCCGTCTCCCAGGCGGCGCACCTTGCGGGCGTTGCCTTTCATGACGGTCTGTCCCATGGACACCTGACCGTCGGACAGCATGACGAGTTTGTTGTTCTTGCGAACGGCCAGAATGGTCGTGCCATGCCAGCCAGGCGAAGCGGGATCAGATGTGCCAGTCATGCGGCAGATGTGGACGCTCAGGCCGTCTGGTGCAAGGAGTCTGCTGGGCCGCAATGTCGGCACGTTTTGTCACATAAGTGTCGCGGCACTCCAGTAAGGGGAGCACAGCTGACAGTTGAATGAGGACTGGATGCTCTCGCAACTAGGCCACCTTCCAATGGATTTCCTGCTCCTTTCGGCGGCGGTGGCGCTCGCATCCTTTGGATTCATTGCGGGACGCCTGCGCGCGGAGACGTTTTCTTTCTCCGGTGACATCCACCCGAACTCCCGCCCGAATGCCCACGGATATTTCGTTCTGATGTGGAGCCTCGTGCCGGTGGTGGTGGTTGCGCTCGGCTATGTCTTCTTCGGCGAGGGGACGTCGCGGGCGATTCTGCGCAGTGAGTTGCCGGACGGCTTCTCCATCCTCACACCCGGGGAGCTGACAACCTATCTCGACACAGTCGCGCGCGCGGCGCGTATGCCGGACTTCCTGAGCGGTGAGCGGGTGTTCGACACAGTCACCGAGCGATATGGCGAGATCCGCGGGACGGTGAACCTTGTCACGCTGGCAATCGCCCTGGGCCTGTCGCTGGCGGGCATGTTCTTCGCGCGGCGGTGCCTGTCGCCTGCATTCCGGGCGCGCCAGCATGTCGAAAGTGGTATTGAGGCGTTCCTGTTCCTGTGTGCCGCGCTTGCCATCGCGACCACGGTGGGCATCGTAGCCTCGCTGGTCTTCGAAAGCCTGCGCTTCTTTTCGGAAGTGCCTGTCTGGGATTTCCTGACGGGAACCCGCTGGAACGCTCAGACCAGCGCCGAGTTCGGGGCGCTGCCTCTGTTCTTCGGCACGTTCATGATTTCCTTCTTTGCGATGGTCGTGGCGGCGCCGGTCGGCCTGTTTGCGGCGATTTACCTGTCGGAATATGCCAGCCGGCAGGTGCGGTCGATCATCAAGCCGGTACTTGAGGTGCTGGCGGGGATCCCGACGGTTGTTTACGGCTTCTTCGCGCTTCTGGTGATCGCGCCGGCGGTGCGGTCCGTTGCGCTGTGGATCAACCAGTTGCTGATCGCCTGGGGCATTGCGGACGGCGCTGTGCTGGCGGCCCAGCCGACCAGCGCGCTGGCCGCCGGGATCGTCATGGGGATCATGGTGATCCCGTTTGTGTCCTCGCTGTCGGACGATGTGATCCGGGCGGTGCCGCAGTCTTTAAGAGACGGGGCCTATGCGATGGGCGCCACCAAGGCGGAAGCGGTGCGGCAGGTCGTGGTGCCAGCGGCGTTGCCCGGCATCATCGCGGCCTTGCTGCTGGCCGTGTCCCGCGCGATCGGGGAGACGATGATCGTCGTCATGGCGGCGGGCCAGCGCGCGCAGATATCTCCCGACCCGACGTCGGACCTGACGACGATTACAGTCCAGATCGTTTCTTTGCTGACCGGGGAATCCGAGTTCGACAGCGCGAAGACGCTCTCCGCCTTTGCGCTTGGCCTCGTCCTCTTCATCGTCACGCTTCTGTTCAATCTCGTCGCCATCAATGTCGTGAAGCGGTTCAGGGAAAAGTATGAGTGATCCGGCCGCCTCCCCATTCGCCAGCGAGCGGGCGTTGAAACGGCTTCGCCGCCGGCGGGCGGCTGACCGCCGGTTCAAATGGTATGGCCGCATGGCGATCGGCTTTGCGCTTGCTGCGCTGACCTTGCTGTTGGCCTCCATCGCGACGCAAGCCGTCTCGGCGGCGACCTATCATGTCGTGTCGTTCAATCTCGACTTCGACAAGAAAACATTCGGCGGGGCGAAGCCCGGTGACCCGCCCCAGGTCGACAAGGTCTATGGCCTCGTACGGGCGGACCTGCTGGCCCAGTTTCCAGAAGCCGATCACAACCGGACGCTGAGGCACGAATTGACGGCGCTGATCACCCGCCTCGCCGTCCTGCCGGCCGCGCGGAAACTGGCGCGAACCCCAGGCGAAGTCGGGACGGTGCACCGGGTTGAACTGCCCCTGTCGGACGATCTGGATCTCTACCTGAAGGGAGCCAACGCCCGGCACCTGACGGTTCCCATCGGCCGCGTCGAGGCGCAGGCAGCGGACGGCGTCGTTACCGTCACATCCGAGGATGCGTTCAACCGCCTGATCGCGGCGGTGTCCCTCGAAGGCATGCAGGCCACAGGCACGCCGGATACAGGGTCCATCCTAATGACGGCAGACCGGTCGACGATCAAACTGTCTGCGCTCAGCCGGTCCGCGGCAACAGGCAGGCTCCTGACCGGCAGTTTGCAGGATTTCCGGACCCATCCGGTGCGGGCGCGGCTGATTCCGGCGCCGGAATCCGAGCGGACGGTGAGCGACCGGCAAATCGCCTGGTTGCTGGCCCTGAAAGCCGAGGGGCGGGTATCGCGTGTGCCGCACTGGAGCTTGCTGACCCACACCGACAGCACCCAGCCGGAACTGGCCGGAACGCTGGCTGCGATTGTCGGCTCGCTGCTGACCCTGCTGGTCACGGCGTCGCTGGCCATTCCGGTCGGGATCCTGGCCTCCATCTATCTGGAAGAATTTGCCTCGCGTAACCGGCTCACCGGCCTGATCGAAGTGAATATCAACAATCTGGCCGCTGTGCCGTCGATCGTGTTCGGCCTGCTTGGGGCGGCAGTCTTCCTTGGTGCATTCGGATTGCCGCGATCAGCGCCGGTGGTTGGCGGACTGGTGATGGCATTGCTGATCCTGCCTGTCGTGATCATCGCCTCGCGCGCCGCTTTGAAGGCGGTGCCGCAATCGATCCGGGACGCAGCCTTCGCCATCGGCGCCTCCCGCATGCAGACGGTATTCCATCATGTCCTGCCATTGGCCGCGCCGGGCATGCTGACCGGGGCCATTCTCGGCATGGCGCGGGCGCTGGGAGAAACGGCGCCGTTGCTCCTGATCGGGATGGTCGCATTTGTGGCGGAAGTCCCGCGTGGACCGACAGATGAGGCGACGGCGCTGCCGGTGTTGATCTACTCCTGGGCCACACAGGCTGAACGGGCATGGGAACCGATGACGGGCGCGGTCATTTTGATCCTGCTCGCCTTCCTGATAGCGATGAACGTTGTGGTTGTGATCCTGCGGCGGAAATTCGAGCGGAGATGGTGATGGATGGGGCTTTCAGAGAAGATGCGGCGATGCAGAAGGGTGTCCTGCCGGACGCGCCTGAGCCTTCGGTGCGCATGTCGTGCCGCAACATCAATGTCTTCTACGGCGAGAAGCAGGCGATCTATGATGTCTCGCTCCAGATTGCAGACCGGTCGGTGACGGCGCTGATCGGCCCGTCCGGCTGTGGCAAGTCCACCTTCCTGCGCTGCCTGAACCGCATGAACGACACGATCGAGGGCTGCCGGGTGGAAGGCGAGATCATGATGGAGGGGAAGGACATCAATTCCCCGGCCATCGATCCTGTCCTGTTGCGGTCGCGGGTCGGCATGGTGTTCCAGAAGCCGAACCCGTTTCCGAAAACCATCTATGAGAATATCGCCTATGGGCCCCGCATCCACGGCCTGGCTCAGGGCCGGGAAGACATGGATGAGATCGTGGAGAAGAGCCTTCGCCGCGCGGGCCTCTGGGAAGAAGTGAAAGACCGGCTCAACCTTGCCGGCACCAGCCTGTCCGGCGGTCAGCAGCAGCGCCTGTGCATTGCGCGTGCTATTGCCGTGAGGCCGGAAGTGATCCTGATGGACGAGCCATGCTCTGCGCTGGATCCGATTGCGACCGCGCGGATCGAGGAACTAATCGACGATCTGCGCAAGCGTTACTGCATCATCATCGTGACCCATTCCATGCAGCAGGCGGCGCGGGTGTCGCAGCGCACAGCCTTCTTCCATCTGGGGGCACTGGTTGAAGTGGGCGACACAGACCAGATTTTCACAAGTCCGCGTGACCGCAGGACGGAAGACTATATCACGGGACGCTTCGGATAAAACATCATGGCAGACCATATCGTATCAGCCTTCACGGAAGAATTAGAACGTCTGTCTGCAGACATTCTTCGCATGGGCGGCATTGTCGAGGAGATGATCGGCGATTCCTGCAAGGCCGTGCTTCACAATGACCTGGACCTTGCTGCGGAAGTGATCGAGCGCGATCCGCAGGTGGACCGGATGGAAGCGGAGGTCGAACGCCAGATTGTCAGCCTGATTGCCCGGCGCCAGCCCATGGCGCATGATTTGCGGTCTGTCTTTGCGGCCCTGAAAGTGTCGGGCGAACTGGAGCGGATCGGCGACCTGTCCAAGAATATCGGCAAGCGTGCCCTGAATCTCGATGCCGCTGTCTTTCCCGCGATGCGCAGCGGGGTCGCCCGTATGGCCGGGCCGGTGTCGCGACAATTGCACCACGTGCTCAATGCCTATGCGTCGGGTAATGCAGCAGAAGCAAAATCTGTCTGGGAAACCGACGATGAAATCGACCAGCACTACAATGCCCTGTTCCGCGAAATGCTGACCTATATGATCGAAGACCCGCGTTCGATCAGCGATGGGGCGCATATGCTGTTCATGGCCAAAAATCTTGAGCGGATCGGCGATCACTGTACCAATATCGCTGAGTTCGTCTTCTTCCAGATCACGGGTGAAAACCTGGTGCAGCAGGACCGCCCGAAACTTTGAGCACCCGAACGGTGTTTGCCAGGAGTATGACATGAAACCTTATGTGCTGATCGCAGAAGACGAGAGTGCCGTCTCGGAGCTGCTTCAATACAATCTGAAGCGCCAGGATTATGAGGTCGCAATCGCCAATGATGGCGAGGAAGCCTTGCTGATGATGGAGGAGCGGGCGCCGGACCTGCTGCTGCTGGATTGGATGCTGCCGAAAGTCAGCGGCATTGAAGTTTGCCGCCGGGTCCGCAGTGGCGGGGTCAACCCGAACCTTCCGATCATCATGCTGACGGCACGCGGCGAAGAAAGCGACCGCATTCGCGGGCTTGATACGGGTGCGGATGACTATGTCACCAAGCCATTTTCGACAACCGAGCTGATGGCGCGGGTGCGGGCGGTTCTGCGCCGTATCCGTCCGGGCCTCCGGGACGACAAGGTGATTGTTGGAGATATCGAGATTGACCGGGTGGAGCACCGCGTGACCCGCAATGGCAATGACATTCATCTCGGGCCGACGGAATTCCGCCTGCTCGACTATTTCATGCAGCATCCGGGGCGGGTTTTCTCGCGTGAGCAATTGCTCGACACGGTCTGGGGCTCTGACGTCTATGTCGAGCTGCGCACGGTGGACGTGCATGTGGGGCGCCTGCGCAAGGCGCTCCGGCAGACCGACGGTGACGATCCAATTCGCACCGTCCGGTCTGCCGGCTACGCGCTGCGGGCTGACTAGAAGAGTTCTTCCAGGAACAGTTTGAGGCTGGCGAAGCTGCGCCGGTCGGCATCGGCATTATAGACCGTGCCCATGTCCATGTCGTTCGCGCCGAGGGTCGTGAAGGCGTGGTAGGACTGGCCGTGGGCATGGAGTTGCCAGTCGGCGCCTGCCTCACTCATTTCCTTGCCAATGGCAACCACGTCAGCCGGCGGGGCCATCGGATCGAGCCAGCCATGTTCGATCAGGACCTTGGCGCCGATCTTGGGCGAGGCGATGTTGTCTGCCGGGTTGAGCAGGCCGTGGAAGGAAGCGACGCCGAGCATGTCCATGCCGGCGCGGGCCATGTCCAGCACGCAGAGGCCGCCGAAGCAGAAGCCGATGGCGGCTGCCTTTGAAGCATCGACACCCGGCTGGGCCTTCGCCGCGGCAAGGCCGCCCGCGAGGCGCTTCTGGAGTTCCGCCCGGTCACCGACCAGCGGGTTCATAAGGGCCTGGTTCTCTTCAACGGTCGTGCCGCGCTTGCCCTTGCCGTAAACGTCCATGGCGAATGCGGCATAGCCAAGTTCATTGGCAACTCGGCCGGCTTTCTGGATCTCATTGTCGCCGAGCCCGGCCCAGGCGTGCGCGATTGCCACAACGGGCAGGTTCGTCTTGCCTTCTGGGGCAAGAAAGTAACCTTCATAGGTCTGGCCATCCACGGTGTATTCGACTGCGGTCATGTTGAAATCCTCTCTTTCTGATGGGGCATTCATAGAGAGGCTGCGCCACGCCAATCAAGGGCAATGGTGATTAGTATGCGGATTCTAGACTTTTTCCTTATCTCTGGTGCCATGGACAAACCCGTTAGGAGTAATTCCCATGGCTAAAGACAAGAAAACAAAAGCCAAGAAGGCCAAAAAGTCTGACGCCCGCGTCAAGGCGGAGCAGGTTGGCAAGGCCATCGAAGCTCAATCCGCCGAGATGGCTCACAAGATCTGGCTCGCTGGCGTTGGTGCCTATGGCAAGGCCTATGACAAGGCGCTTGCGAACGCCAACAGCTTCAACAAGCAGTCGACTGAACTGTTCGACGAACTGGTCAAGCGCGGCGAAAAGATTGAATCCGACGTGAAGACCCGCTTCTCGGAAGACGAGCGCGTGACCAAGGCAACCAAAACGGTCGCCAAGGCCAATGCCGCTGCCCGCCAGTTCCAGGCCGAGGCCTATGACCGGTTCGAAGCCCGCATGGAACGCATGCGTGACCTGCTGGGCGTGAAACAGGTAAGCGAGCGGACATCGAAACTGGCCTCCAAGATCGACAAGCTCGAGGACGAAGTGGCCGAGACGGTCGCAAAATCAAAGGACCGTCTGAGCAAAGTGGACCTCAAGGCCCGCATTTCACGTCTTTCGGCCGAGATTGAAGCCGTCGCCGGCGAAACCGGTGCGGATATCGCGAAGACGGCCAAGAAGGCCGCCGGCAAGACCTCCAAGGCCATGAAGGCTGCAGTGGCTGTGCCGGAAGCCTCTGATGATCTCTCGCAGATCACAGGTGTTGGGCCGGCAATGGTGAAAAAGCTGAACGATGCCGGCATCTACAGCTTCGTCCAGCTGGCCGCGCTGAAAAAGGCCGAGGCTGAAGCGCTCGACGCGAAGATCGGTGCCCGTGGCCGCGTTGTCCGGGATGCCTGGGTCAAACAGGCCAAGGCACTCGCAAAGTAAAATAGACACCAGGGCAGGCGGGCGGCTGTAAAGGCGGCCCGCCGCTATGCCTTGTTGGCTTCATAGTGCGAGATCATCCGGGACAACGCATCGACCCCGGTTTCGCCCATGTACGGAACAATCAGGCACATCACCTGGAACACGGTTTTGTGGATCAGGGCGGCGCCTTCAAGATTGCTCCGGTTCATGGCGTCGGCTTCCAGCCAGAAGGTCAGCGACATCATGATCTGATCGGTCAGCGCCTCGTTCAGGCGTGGGTCAATCGTCAGGACACCGGCTTTGCCAAGATCCGCCAGGACATTGTGGATCGTGGTGCGCTGTTCGGCGACGAGGGAGCGGAAACGGCTGGCGAGGTCCGGATAACGGTCCAGCAATACGCCGAGGTTCCGGTAGAAGAAGCGGAAATCATAGATCTCTTCGAGGATAATGTAGAGATAGACCCAATTGTCTTCGATCGAGGTGACCTGACCGCGTGAGCCGCGCAGGATGACCCGCATCTCTTCCTCAAAGGCATCGAACAAGGCCCGGATAATCGCGTCCTTGCCCTTGAAATGATAATAGAGATTGCCCGGACTGATCCCCAGAGCATTGGAGATGTCGACAGCCGTCTGCTGGGCTTCGCCTTCATCATTGAAGAGAAGCAGGCTGACATGGAGGATGCGGTCACGTGTCTTCATTGGCTTTGAGGCAGAGTTTGACACGCAATTCTGACTATGAAACGAATTTTCTTTCAAAGTTTACAAGTAACTCTTTCCTCGAATGAAAGAGACATAAAGATAAACAAAGGCTGGCGGGCGTTAAGTGCATGCTCTCTGGCAGTCTCGGGGAGGGACGAATGACGACGCCAAAGGATGAAATCGCCAGAAGTGCAGCGGAAACGACGCTGGCAATCAACCCGCTCATGGGCGGGATCAATCGCGAAGAACTGCTGGGCGCCGTGGCGATGATGCTTCGCTCGACCATGACAAACCCGGTTACAACCGCAAAATCCGCGTCGAAGATTGCCAGGGAAAATGCCAGCATCCTGCTCGGCAAGTCCGAACGGAAGGCCGATCCGAAAGACCGCCGCTTCCGCGATCCGGCATGGGAGCATAACCCGTTCTACCGGCGCGGCATGCAGGCCTATCTGGCAACGCAGGACCACCTGAACGACTGGGTCGCTGACCTCTCGATGACTGAACTGGAACATGCGCGGGCCAAATTCGTCATGGGCATGATTACCGATGCGCTTGCCCCGACCAATTCCCTTATTGGCAATCCGGCCGCGACCAAGCGTGTTGTCGACTCCGGTGGCTTGTCGCTGCTTAAGGGGCTGAAGAATGCCTATATGGATCTGACCAGGAATGGCGGCATGCCGAGCCAGGTCGACAAGCGGCCGTTCAAAGTGGGCAAGAATCTCGCCGTGTCTGAAGGGCAGGTGATCTGGAAGAACGAGATGCTGGAGCTGATCCAGTACGCCCCGACGACCGAGAAAGTGCATCGCACACCGATCCTGATCATCCCGCCACAGATCAACAAATATTATGCAATGGATTTGTCGCCCGTCACGTCGATGGTGCAATTCCTGCTCGGCACCGGACAGCAGACATTTGTGGTGTCGTGGCGCAACCCGAAGCGCGAACATGCCGACTGGGGGATGCAGGAATATATCGATAGCCTGATTCAGGCGAGCGAAGTCGTCCGTCAGGTAACAAAGTCGAAAAAGATAAATGTCTCCGGGGCGTGTTCCGGTGGCATCACGACCGCCACCCTGGCCAGCCTGTTCGCCGCGGCAGGGGACGACCGGATCAATTCCATCACGTTCATGGTCTGTGTGCTGAACCCGCAGAAGGATGACAGTGAGCTTGGCCAGATCGTTTCCGATGGAAGCCTTGAGATCGCACGGTCCTATTCCAGAAAGAAGGGCATCCTGAAGGGCGACGATCTTGCGCGCATGTTCGCATGGATGCGGCCGAACGATCTGATCTGGAACTATGTGGTCAACAACTATCTGATGGGCGAGGACCCGGCGCCGTTCGACGTGCTCTACTGGAACAACGACTCCACCAATCTTCCCGCGCAATTGCATTCGGACTATCTTGATCTTGGGCTGAACCAGCCCTTCGACCATCCGGGCGAATATGAGGTGGCCGGGCACATGCTGGACATGTCGAACGTCAAGGCAGACGCTTTTGTCGTTGCCGGACTGACCGACCACATTACACCTTGGAAGGCCTGTTACCGCACGGCTGGTTTGCTGGGATCGGAGAATGTCGAGTTTGTTCTGTCTTCCAGCGGACACATCCAGTCGCTGCTGAACCCGCCGGGAAACCCCAAGGCAAAGATGTTCCGGAACCCGGATATTGCGCCGACTGCGGATGAGTGGGCCGCTGGGGCAACGGAAGAGGCCGGCAGCTGGTGGCCGGTCTGGGCCGAATGGTTGAAGGAACGCTCAGGCGCACTGAAAACTGCACCAAAAGCTTGCGGGAATAAGTCTTTCCAGCCTCTTTACCCGGCACCCGGCCAATACGTCTTCGACGTATAGGAGCCGGCAGGATGATAGCGGAAGTGTCAGGCATGCCCGAACAACGCCCACAAATTACCATGCAGGATGTCGATGGACTGCAGCTGCGGACGGCTTTCTGGCCGGCCCGAGAAGCCAAAGGCAACCTGCCGCTGCTGTTCTTCAACGGCATCGGGGCAAACCTGGAGCTGACCCAGGGGCTGGGGGACATGTTCCCGGACCGGGACATCATCACGTTCGATGTGCCGGGTGTGGGCAAAAGCCCGGTCACGCAATGGCCCTACCGGCCGTGGATGCTGGCCCGCTGGGCACGCAAGCTG
Organism: uncultured Hyphomonas sp.; assembly: GCF_963677035.1. Taxonomy (NCBI): domain Bacteria; kingdom Pseudomonadati; phylum Pseudomonadota; class Alphaproteobacteria; order Hyphomonadales; family Hyphomonadaceae; genus Hyphomonas; species uncultured Hyphomonas sp. The sequence goes on along the minus strand of NZ_OY781472.1, from coordinate 3,158,747 downwards.
CTGGACCAGTTTGAGATCGAAGATGTCGATGTGATGGGGGTGTCTTGGGGCGGCGCCCTGGCGCAGCAATATGCCTTTCAGTACCGCAACCGCGTCGGCAAGCTGATCTTGTGTGCCACGAGTGCGGGCATGACGATGATCCCGGGGCGTCCGAAATCCTTGTCGAAGATGGTGGATGCCCGGCGCTACACAGACCCGGAATTCATGCGTGAAAGCTTCAGTGCGCTGTATGGCGATGCCGTGGATGGCGAAGTGGGGCAGCATATCGACAATCTGCTGCCGCCAGATCCGCGCGGCTATTTCTATCAGTTGCTGGCGTTCATCGGCTGGTCGAGCCTGCCATTCATCCGCTTCCTGAAGATGCCGTCACTGGTGATCATGGGCGACGAAGACACGATTGTCCCGGTCGCGAACGGGCATATCCTCCGTCTGGGATTGCCAAATTCGCGTCTGCATGTCGTCGAAGGTGGGGGACACCTGTTCCTCGTGACCCGCGCAGCCGAAACGGCGGAGATCATCCGGGACTTTCTTGATGCGCCTGAAGAACTGGCCGAAGCGGCGGCCTGACCTCAGGCGTTTGCGACTTTGAGCGCCACGCGTTCTTCCAGCGCTTCACAGACCGCGTCGGCGGTGGAAATGCCATCGCTGCCCTGCCCAACGGAGTTGAACGCCGCACGGCACGCTTCGACATGAAGATTGATCAGCGCACCATTCTCGCCGGGGCGGGTCTCCCTCAGCAGGCGGCTGAGGGAGCCGCACAGCCGGGCAATGGCGGGATAGCCATATGAATTCGCAGCGCCCTTGATGTTGTGGGCTGCGGTGAACACCGCGCGGTAGTCTTCCGCGGTTGCGTTTGCGCCGCGGGCGACGCTCCAGGTGTTGACCAGGACGTCCAGATCGCCGCGCATCCAAGCCTCAAACTGGCTGGAGAGCGAGTCGACGGCATCTTCGGCGAGGCTGCCCAGAATTTCCGTGTCCGCCGTCTCCGTTCCAACGGTGTTCGGTTCATGCGTTTCGATGGGTATCTCTGCGGTCTGGTGCGCCTGGACCGGGGGGGCTGGTTTGATCACGCGGCCGATGTCGATGGTGATTTCGGTTGTGTTGGCAGTCGGTGATTTGCGCCGGGTCGGCAGGGCAGTCAGCAGATTCTTGAACATTGGGCACTCCTGAGCGCCCAATAAACCGTCCAAGCCTTAAAAATATCCTAGGAAATCAGAAGCCGAACTGCTCCCGGAGAATCCGCTCATCCAGGGCATGGCCGGGGTCGAACAACATGGTCAGCCGTTTGCTGCGATCGGCCTCGACCCGGACCGTGGCGATGTCCCGCACCTCCTGGTTGTCGGCAGCGGCGGCAACAGGGCGGCGGTCCGGCGCGATGACTTCGATGGTCACTTTTGCATCGTGGCGAAGCAGCGCGCCGCGCCACCGGCGGGGGCGGAACGCGCTGACCGGTGTGAGCGCCAAAAGATTGGCCCCGATCGGCAGGATCGGGCCATGGGCGGAGAGATTGTAAGCGGTCGAACCGGCGGGCGTCGCGACCATGACGCCATCGCAGGAGAGTTCCTCCATGCGCACCTTGCCGTCCACCGTGATGCGGAGGCGGGCCGTCTGGGCGGTTTCCCGGAACAGGGACACTTCGTTGATCGCCAGAGCCGCGTGTTCCTGGCCGTGAATATCGGTCGCCACCATGCTGAGCGGGATGATCTGGGCCCGTTCTGCCGCGTTGACGCGTTCAACCAGGTCATCTTCCCCGTATTCATTCATCAGGAAGCCGATCGTGCCCCGGTTCATGCCGTAAACCGGCTTTGAATCTTCAAAGCGGCGGCGCAGGGAATCCAGCATGGCGCCATCGCCCCCAAGCGCGACAATGACATCCGCCTCGGCTTCGGTGTTCTGTCCGTAGCGCTGAATAAACGTGGGCAGGGCGGCCTGGGCTTCAGGACGTTTGGAGGCGAAAAAGGCAAAACGAAGTGAACTCATCAGGCCCATGTGGTTGAGGTTCCGCTGCGGCGTCAAGGTGTCGGCTTGCGAGTGAACAGCCAAGCGTGACGGAGGCGTCAGCTTTGGAGTGGCGAAGCAAAGGCTTTTGAGCTAAGTTGCCCGCAAAGAACAAAGGGAGAGAAACATGGCCGACGGCAACCAGAAGGTCGCGATCCGCGGTTCGGTAAGTGCGGAAGAGTGGCAGGCGCGCGTGGATCTTGCGGCGCTTTATCGCCTGACAGCCATGTATGGCTGGGACGACATGATTTTCACCCACATCTCGCACCGTGTGCCGGGGCCGGAGCACCACTTTCTGATCAACCCCTATGGTTATTTCTTCGAAGAGATCACCGCCTCCTCGCTGGTGAAGGTCGATCTGGACGGCAACATCGTTCAGGAAACCGATTCCATGATCAATCCGGCAGGCTTCACGATCCATTCGGCTATCCACGCTGCCCGCGATGACGCAAAATGCGTGATGCACGTACACACCGATCAGGGGGTGGCGGTGTCCGCCCAGAAGGAAGGCCTGTTGCCGCTAAGCCAGACGGCCATGGCTGTGCGCGAAGACGTTGCCTATCATGACTATGAAGGCATTGCGCTGGACCTGGACGAGCGGGACCGTCTGGTGGCCGATCTGGGCGCGAAGAAGCACTCCATGATTCTGCGCAACCACGGCACGCTGACCTGCGGGGAAACTGCTGCGATGACTTTCACGCGTATGTTCTTCCTTGAGCGTGCCTGCACCATGCAGGTCATGGCCCTCTCGGCCGGACGTGACGGGGTGATCGAATGCGGTGAGTCGCTTCAGGACAAGGTGGCCGGGCAGGGCGGCCTGACAAAGGAGAGCTCTGGCATGGCAATGCTGTCCCAAAAGCTTGTCTGGCCGGCGCTTCTGCGGAAACTGGACCGTGAATATCCGGGTTATGACGCCTAAGTAGTCTCCCGGATGCGACAAAAGCGGCGAAAACGCTATCAGCCCATTAAATGTCGCTTCGGAAGCGTCTAAGTAATTTCACGGAGCTTACGAGGGATAAGCATTATGAAACACCTGAAGGCCTTTGAGGATGCCCTCGGCAATATTCATTCTGAGGGACGTTACCGCGTCTTTATTGACCTGCAGCGTCATAAAGGACGGTTCCCGAAGGCGACGGCACGCTTTGAGGATGGCGAACGCGAAGTAACCATCTGGTGTTCGAACGACTATCTGGGCATGGGCCAGGATGACGACGTCATCACGTCCATGCATGATGCGATCGACAGTTTCGGGGCTGGATCTGGCGGTACGCGCAATATTTCGGGCACAACCCGCTATCACGTCGAACTTGAGCGTGAGCTGGCCGACCTTCACGAGAAGGAAGCGGCGCTGCTGTTCACTTCCGGCTATGTGTCAAACGACGCGACCCTGTCGACGCTCGGCAAGATCATGAAAGACCTGATCATCTATTCCGATCAGCTCAATCACGCCTCGATGATCGAGGGCATTCGCCGTTCCGGCGCCGACTACCGCGTATTCCGCCACAATGACGTGGATCACCTGCGGTCCCTTCTGGAGAATGACGATCCGGACCGGCCGAAAGTGATCGCCTTCGAGAGCGTCTACTCCATGGATGGCGATTTCGGCTGCATGAAGGAAATCTGCGACCTGGCAGACGAATTCAATGCGCTGACCTATCTGGATGAAGTGCATGCGGTTGGCATGTACGGTCAGGAAGGTGCTGGCGTGGCGCAAATGCTGGGCCTTGCCGATCGGATCGACATTGTCGAAGGCACCCTTGGCAAGGCATTCGGGGTCATGGGGGGCTACATCGCGTCCAAGGGCACCGTCATTGATGCCATCCGTTCCATGGCGTCTGGCTTCATCTTCAGCACATCCACCTGCCCGGTGATGGCGGCGGGCGCGCTAGCCAGCATCCAGAAGCTGCGCACCGACGAGGGCCGCAAGCTGCGCGCCATCCATCAGGCCAAGGCAGCAGAATTAAAGCAGAAATTCCGTGATGCCGGGCTGCCGGTGATGGACTCGCCCTCGCACATCGTGCCGCTGCTGGTGGGCGATCCGGAGCGTTGCAAGGCCCTGTCCGACACGTTGCTGTTTGACTTCGGCATTTATGTTCAGCCGATCAACTACCCGACCGTGCCGCGTGGTACCGAGCGTCTGCGCTTCACACCCAGTCCGGTGCACGACGCCGTCATGATGGATGAGCTGATCGAAGCGATCCTGGCTGTCTGGAAGCAGCTCGGCCTCGACAAGGCTGCCTGACCTTACGCGGGTTTGGCCGGATTGGAATGAGATAGGCGCCTTTCGGGGCGCCTATTTCTTTTTCTTGCCCAGTCCGATGTTCTTGGCGTGCTTCGAGCGCAGTTTCGCGTAGTTCGGCGCGACCATCGGATAATCTGCCGGCAGGTTCCATCGCTCGCGGTATTCCTCCGGTGTCATAGAGTACCGGGACCGCAGATATCGCCGCAGCATTTTCAGTTTGCGGCCGTCTTCCAGGCAGATCAGGAAGTCCGGCGTGATGGATTTTGAAATCGGCACCGCCGGCGAAAGCTCTTCCGCATTGCCTGACTCCCCGTCTGAGATGGACGAAATCGCATCATGCACCGACCGGATCAGGTCAGGCAGATCAGATGCCGGAACGGTATTATGTGTAAGGTAAGACGAGACGACATCTGTCGTCATGCCCAGCACGTCAGCTTGCTTTAGTTCACCCATCTTGCCGCCACCGTTATTTTTGTATTGTTACGGTAATTGGAAGCATAATGTCACGTAGAGCACAGGAAGACCAGAAGCTTACAAGTATTTACGCGCGATTACCCATACTACACCAAACAAGGTTGAGAAAATCTGGCGTCTGTTATGCGGGATTGTCCAGTTGCGAGGGCGCGGCTCTGCGCGTAAACAGCGCACGGAAAGCAGGAGATTCCCATGGCAGACACCGCCCCGACCCAACGGTTTGATACCAGCGGTTTCTTTTCGACTGGTCTTGAGGACCGCGATCCGGAGATTTTTGCCGCAATCGGCAAGGAGGAGGGGCGCCAGCAGCACGAAATCGAGCTGATTGCTTCGGAAAACATTGTTTCCAAGGCCGTGCTTGAAGCGCAGGGGTCCGTCCTGACCAATAAATACGCTGAAGGCTATCCCGGGCGCCGCTACTATGGCGGCTGTGAGTTCGTCGACATCGCCGAGAACCTCGCGATCGACCGCGCCAAGCAACTGTTCAATTGCCAGTTCGCCAATGTGCAGCCGAATTCGGGCAGCCAGGCGAACCAGGGTGTGTTCCAGGCGGTGCTGAAGCCGGGCGATACGATCCTCGGCATGAGCCTCGATGCCGGTGGTCACCTGACCCATGGCGCTCCGCCCAACCAGTCGGGAAAATGGTTCAACGCTGTCCAGTACGGTGTGCGCCGCGAAGATGACCGCATCGATTTCGAACAGGTCGAGCGTCTGGCCAAGGCGCATCGTCCGCAGATGATCATTGCGGGCGGCTCCGCCTATCCGCGTGAAATTGACTTTGCCCGTTTCCGGGCAATTGCGGATGAAGTCGGCGCGATCTTCATGGTCGACATGGCGCACTTCGCGGGCCTCGTTGCTGGCGGTGCGCATCCGAACCCGCTGGATTTTGCCGATGTGGCGACAACGACCACGCACAAGACACTGCGCGGCCCGCGCGGCGGCATGATCCTGACCAATGACGAAAAGCTGGCGAAGAAGATCAACTCGGCGATCTTCCCTGGCATCCAGGGCGGCCCGTTGATGCATGTGATCGCAGCGAAGGCCGTCGCATTCGGTGAAGCGCTTCAGCCGTCCTTCAAGGACTATGCAGCGCAAGTCGTGACCAATGCCCGCGCCATGGCCGCCGCCGCAAAGGCAAGCGGACTGGATGTCGTGTCCGGCGGAACGGACACACATGTCGCGCTGATCGACCTGCGCCCGAAAAAGGTAACCGGTAAGGATGCGGAAACCGCCCTCGGCCGGGCTTACATCACCTGCAACAAGAACGGCGTACCGTTCGATCCGGAGAAGCCGACCATCACGAGCGGGATCCGCGTCGGGTCTCCGGCCGGGACGACCCGTGGATTCGGCGAAGAGGAATTCACCCAGATCGGCAGCTGGATCGGCGAAATTGTGGATGCTGTGGCCAGCGGTGACAGTACAGCGACGGAAGATCGTATCCGTGAGGATGTCAAAGCGCTTACGGCGCAGTTCCCCATTTATGGTGGCCTGGGAGGCTGATCGGGTTTGCGTTGTCCATTCTGCGGGTCTGAAAACACATCGGTAAAGGACAGCCGCTCGGCTGAAGACGATACCGCTGTGCGCCGCCGCAGGGTCTGTGAAAGCTGCGGCGCCCGCTTTACCACGTTCGAACGCGTCCAGCTGCGTGAAGTCACGGTCGTGAAGCGTGATGGAAAGCGTGTCCCGTTCGATCGGGAGCGCCTGACAAAGTCGATCACGATCGCTTTGCGCAAACGTCCGGTCGATCGTGAACAAATTGACCAGATGGTGTCGGGTATACTGAGGAAGCTGGAAAGCGCCGGAGAGCCGGAGGTTGCGTCCAATGATGTGGGCGAACTGGCGATGGAAGCGCTCCGTATGGTGGACCCGGTCGGTTATGTCCGGTTTGCCAGCGTCTACAAGGATTTCCGTGATCCGAGCGATTTCGCGCAATTCATAGACAAGGCCTCACTTGAGGACGAAGAGGACCTCGAGGACGAATGAGTGGCGTGCGGGTCACGCTGAAGCTCGCCACATCGCTGGACGCGCGTATTGCCCTCGCCGACGGGACAAGCCAGTGGATCACGTCCAGTGAATCCCGCGCGCGCGGTCACGAACTTCGGGCCGCGCATGACGCCATCCTTGCCGGCATCGGTACCGTTCTTGCCGACGATCCGTTGCTGACGGCACGCACGGTGCCCATGCCGAAAACGCAGCCTGTTCGCATTGTGGCCGATTCCAATGGCCGCACACCGCTCAGTTCTCGCCTCGTTCAGTCCGTTTCGAGTGGCCGGGTTGTCGTCGCCACCAATGGCCAGCCGCAGGATTTCCTTGCGCGCAGCGGCGTTGAGGTCTGGCGCTGCGGCAACGGCGTGCGAATGGATGTGCAGGATTTGCTGCGCCGGGCGGCAGCGGAGGGGATTTCTTCGCTGTTGATTGAAGGCGGTGGCACATTGGCGGCAAGTTTCATCCGCGCCGGTCTCGTGAATGAAATCGCCTGGTTTGTTGCGCCGATCCTGATTGGCGGCGACGGCTTGCCAGCCTTGGGGGGACTTGGGATGCAAAACCTGTCGGATGCGACACGGTGGAAACCTGTCGCGACGGAACGCATTGGGGATGACGTTCTGAACACTTATGTTCGTTCTTAGCAAAAGTCTTCTGAAGGTCTTCTCATGTTCACAGGTCTCGTCACAGACGTCGGCACAGTCCGGAAGGCAGAACATCGCAACGGCCTTACCCGGCTTGAAATAGAGAGCGGTTACAGGCTGGACGATATCGCCATGGGCGCATCGATCATGCACTCGGGTGTTTGCCTGACGGTCGTCGACATGGGGCAGGGGGAACGGGGCGCCTGGTTTACCGTCGAGGCCATTCCGGAGACGCTGGCGAAGACTGTTCTCGGAGACTGGAAGGAAGGCGCTCAGGTCAATCTGGAGCAAAGCCTCAGGCTGGGCGACGAACTGGGCGGGCATTTCGTGTTCGGACACGTCGATGGTGTCGGAGAGATCATTTCCATCGATGACGAGGGGCAGAGCCGCCGGATTACCATCCGGCCGCCTGCTGACATCGCCCGGTATTTTGCAACCAAGGGGTCTGCGGCAGTGAACGGCGTTTCGCTCACAGTGGCGGATGCCTTGCCGAATGGCGACTTTCAGGTCGCCGTTATTCCACACACATGGGAGGTGACCACGCTGGCCGAACTACAGCCGGGCAGCCGTGTGAACCTTGAGATAGATATGCTGGCGCGGTACGTCGCACGCATGATCGGCGCAGACGTGCCGGAAGGGCAGTGAAACAATGTCAGACGAGTTCAAGCACGCGATCTCCTCGATCGACGAGATCATCGAGGACGCTCGCAACGGGCGCATGTTCATTCTGGTCGATGCCGAAGACCGGGAGAATGAAGGTGACCTCATCATTCCGGCGACGTTTGCGACGCCGGAACATGTCAACTTCATGGCCCGGCATGGCCGCGGGCTGATCTGCCTCGCCATGACGCAGGAACGTGCACACACGCTGCACCTCGACATGATGACCCGGAACAACCGGGAAAGCATGGGCACCGCTTTCACCGTCTCGATCGAGGCGAAAGAGGGCGTGACGACCGGCATTTCGGCGCATGATCGCGCCAGGACCATTGCGGTCGCTATCGACCCGACCAGGGATTGTGACGACATCGTCTCGCCGGGGCACGTGTTCCCGCTGGTCGCCAAGGATGGCGGTACGCTGGTGCGGGCAGGCCATACCGAGGCCGCTGTCGACATCTCCCGCATGGCCGGTCTCTACCCGTCGGGCGTGATCTGCGAGATCATGAACGAAGATGGTTCCATGGCGCGTCTGCCAGACCTCGTCGCTTTCGCGCAGCTACACAATCTCAAGATCGGCACCATCGCAGACCTGATTGCCTGGCGCCGCCAGAATGACCGTTTCCTTGAACGCCGGGTCGAGGCGCCTCTGGAGTCGGCTTATGGGGACGGATTCCGGACAGTCTGTTTCCGCAATGTGCTGGATAATTCAGAACATATCGCCATCGTTCACGGCACCATAACACCGGACTCAACAACGCTGGTCCGCGTTCACCGGACCGATGTGCTTGCGGATATCCTAGGAGAGCGTGGCCCAAGGCAAGGTCTGGTCGAGCAAGCCATGCGTATCATCGCCAAGGCGGAAGAGCCGGGCGTGGTGGTTTTCGTCAATACAATGCAGCCGAATGCGATTGCGGAGCGTATGGGCCTCAAGACGTCCACCCCCAAGGATCCGACGGCGCCGCTGCGGGAGTACGGGATCGGCGCACAGATCCTGCGGGAACTGGGCGTACGCAAGATGATTTTCCTGTCCGATACGCAGCCCACCCGCGTTGCAGGGCTTGACGGATACGGCATGACGATAGAGGGGTGGCGCCGCCTCAACGAGGAGACAAACTGATGGCTGACCGGGTCCTGGTAGCGGTTTCGCACTATTACAAACATATTTCCGAAGAGATGCTGGCTGGCGCGATGGAAGTGCTGGAAGCAGCCGGCGCGAAAGTCACCGTGATGGAAGTGCCCGGCGCGTTTGAATTGCCGGGGCTGATCGCGATGGGGGCGGACTCCGGCCGTTTTGATGGCGCGATTGCGCTTGGTTGCGTGATCCGTGGTGAAACCACGCATTATGATTATGTTTGCGGCGAGAGCGCGCGCGGCCTGATGGACCTCATCGTCAACCGCCGTCAGGCGATCGGTTACGGTATCCTGACCGTGGAGAACGAAGAACAGGCGCTGGCCCGTGCAGACCGCAACCGCGGCAACAAGGGCGCGGATGCCGCCAATGCCTGTCTTTCAATGATCAAATTCCGCAAGGAACTCATTCGTTGAGCGATCAGAATTTTCCTTTTGAAGTCACCCGCGCCCGCCGGGCCGGGGCACGTCTTGCGGCGGTTCAGGCGCTCTACGCCATGGAGCAGACCGGTAAATCGGCGCGCGAGACAATTCGTGCCTTCATGGAAGACAAACTCGGCATTGGCCCGAACGAGGAGCCAGTGGAAGAGGCAGATCCTGATCTCTTCAAGTCCATCGTCAATGGCGTGGTGGATAATCAGGCAACCATCGACAAGGCGATCCTGAAGCGTCTGGCCTCAGGCTGGAAACTGACGCGCCTCGATGCCACGATGCGTGCCCTGCTTCGCGCAGGTGGCGGCGAGTTCATCGTGCACCAGCACCTCTCGCACGCCGTGATCATGGACGAGTATGTGTCTCTCGCGCATGACTTTTTCGAAGAGTCCGAAGCAAAGTTCGCCAATGCTGTGCTGGACAATGTCGGGCATGATTTGCGCGCCTAGTCCAGTTTACGTGCCCAGGTCCTGACTTCATCCACGAACAGGGACGGCTGTTCCATGGCGGCAAAGTGCCCGCCTTTCGGCATGTCCCGCCAATGCGTCAGATTATAGGCCCGCAGGGCCCAGCTGTGCGGCGGGGCCGTATAGACCTTATCCCCGGGAAAATTCGCAAACCCCGTCGGCGTTTCGCAACGTTCGCCTTCCGGCAGCCCTAAGCCGCCTTCCTGAAAATGAGCAGCGTAATACCAGACGCTGGTCGCGATGGCGTCGTTCACCAGGTAAAGCATCACATTGGTGAGCAACTGATCTCGTGTGTAGGCGGAGTAAAGGTCGCCATCGCGCAGGTCTGACCAGCCATGGAATTTTTCGATAATCCATGCCGCCGTGCCAACGGGCGAGTCCATGAGCGCCATGGCGAGCGTCTGCGGCTTTGTTGCCTGCTCCACCAAATAGGCGCCCTCGGCCTGCATGGCGCCCTGCATATGTGTCAGCCAGTTGGCCTCTTCCTCCGTATCCGGAGTGGATGGCGTCGGGCGGAGACCGATCATGTTAAGGTGGATGGCCCGGCAGCCGCCTTGCTTGTCGTGCGTGCCGTGGTTCTTGCCGATCCAGGACGTCACCACACCGCCCCAGTCGCCTCCCTGGGCAAGGTACGTCTTGTAGCCGAGCACATCGCGCATCAGTTCATCCCACAGCGCTGCCGTGGCGCGCTGGCCCATCGGAGATGCCGGCTTGTCGGAAAAGGCGTAGCCGGGAAGGCTGGGGATCACGATATCGAAGGCATCGGCGGCGTCGCCGCCATGTTTCGACGGGAAGGCGAGAGGTTCGATCGCATCCCAGAATTCGAAGAAGGAGCCTGGCCAGCCATGCGTCAGCAGGAGCGGCCGCTTGCCTTCGGCTTCACCGACCACGTGGACGAAATGGATGTCCAGTCCGCCGACCTCGGCCTTGAAGCTCGGGAATTTGTTCAGCACCTCTTCCTGCGCGCGCCAGTCATAATCGTTCAGCCAGTATTTGCAGAGGTCCTGCAGCACCGGTGTCGACATGCCGTAGGCAAAGCCTTCTTCATTCTCAGGGGCGGGGAACCACCTGTAAGCCGACACCCGTTCCCGGATCGTGGCGAGTTTGGCGTCTGAAACGGAAATGTTGAATGGGCGTACCTGGCTCATGAGGGTCCTCCTGCAGGGCGGACGCTAGCCTGAAGGCTCATCCCGCGCGAGCGGTGACCTTGCGTCAGATAGAAAAGCTGGTTCCGCAGCCACAGGCCGCGGTCGCATTCGGATTGTTGATCTTGAATGCAGCGCCGATCAGCTCGGTCGAGAAATCGATTTCGGAACCGGCGAGGAATTCGAGGCTCATCTCGTCGATCAGGACCCTGGCGCCATCGCGTTCGACGAGGCGATCATCGGGATTCACCTCAGAGGCGAAATCGAACTTGTATGAAAAGCCTGAACAGCCGCCGCCTTCGACGGAGACGCGCAGATAGTCTGCACCGTCCTGTTTGGCCAGAATCGCATTAATGCGCTTGGCAGCCGAAGCGGTAAGGGTCACATCAGGGGCGGTCATCGTGCTCATGACCTATAGATAGGGACGTTTGGACCAATGGAAAAGAGAGCGGTGTATGCAACGCGCCATGAAGACAGCCGGGGCCGCTATCACGATGAGGCCCCGTCCGCCACGCGTACGCCGTTCCAGCGTGACCGTGACCGCATCATTCACTCCACTGCATTCCGGCGCCTGAAGCAGAAAACACAGGTCTTTGTGGCGCATGAGGGCGACCATTTCCGCACCCGGCTGACCCATTCTCTGGAAGTGGCGCAGATCGCGCGCAGCATCGCCCGGACCCTGCAGCTTGATGAAGATCTCGCCGAAGCCCTGGCCCTGGCCCATGATATCGGTCATCCGCCATTCGGACATGCCGGGGAAGATCAGCTGGATGCGTGCATGCAGCCCTATGACGGCTTCGATCACAACGCCCAGACCCTGCGCGTCGTTACCCGGCTGGAAGTCCGGTATCCTGGCTTCGACGGCCTGAACCTGACATGGGAAATGCTTGAGGGGCTAGTGAAGCACAATGGTCCGTTGATCGATGCCGATACGGGCATCGCGGACTTGCCAGCCGCTTTCCGGGAGTTTTCCCGTATCGAAGACCTTGAGCTTGACCAGTTCGCAGGCCCGGAAGCCCAGGTTGCAGCGCTTGCGGACGATATCGCCTACAACAACCACGACATCGACGATGGCATCGCTGCAGGCCTGTTTACGATCCAGGAATTGATGGAGCTGCCCATTGTCGGGGATGTGTTCCGCGGCGTGAAATTCGAATACCCGCACCTGACGGATCGGATGGTCACCTATGAGGCCGTGAGGCAGCTGATCGGTATCTGGATCAATGATCTGGTGGATGAAACCCGCCGGCGGATACAGCGGCTGCAGCCGGCAAGTGCGGCAGACGTGCGGGCCCTTGGGGAACCGCTGGTGGGGTTCAGCGATGAGCTGGCCGACAAGCAGCGGGCGCTGCGGGCGTTCCTGTTTGAGCGGATGTACAAGCACTACAAAGTGAACCGGATGCGTTCCAAGGCGAAACGGATCCTCGCCGAACTGTTCGAGGGGTTCACAGCCGAACCGCAAACCTTGCCGTCGCCCTGGCGTCAGGATGCCACACAGGCCGACACCTTCCGCCGGGCGCGGATCGTTTGCGACTACATTGCTGGCATGACGGACGGCTATGCGATTGAGGAGCATGGTCGGCTCTGCGACCTCACCCGGTTGGGGTGATCCTCGTCATCTGCTGCAGGAACTGAGTTTATCCCGTTTTCGCTGTGCCGAGACGGGGGGCTGTTCAATTGCCGTTAACGAAACAGGCTTAAAAATTAACCTCGGGAAGAAGACTGAAGGGACGTTTCATGAGCCGCTATCGTTACGGCGCCGATGAAGGTTCGCCATTCGAGGACGATTATCGGGGATTCGATCTCCGCGACGATGAAACGGCGCGGGGACCGCTGATTCTCGCGCTGGCGATCGGCGTGCTGCTGGTATTCGGCGCGGTGGTCTGGAACACCTACCGGCAGGGCATTCGCTCGAACGGAGGAGGCTTGCCCAGCGTCATCGCCGATGCGCAGCCCTACAAACGCGTGCCTGAGGATCGAGGTGGGCTTGAGGTGCGTGATACCGACAAGCGATTCTACGATCAGATGGATGCGTCTGAGCGCGTCCCGGATCTCGCTAATCTCGATGATGGAGGCGGCGCAGACCTGCTTCAGGGCGGCCCACCGATCGACCTGCGTCCAAACGATGACGAAATGGACGGTAGCGATCCCGACAATGGCATGCCGAATTCTGTCGCCGACGAAGTTGCGGAACTGGCAGATCTCAGCCGCCCGGACCGGAAAATCGAATCAACGCCGCTGACTCCGATGCCGGCGCCCCGGGCGCCGCCACCGCCGCCGCGTGAGGTCTCGCCGCAATTTGCTTTCAGTGACAGCGGGGCATACATGGTCCAGGTTGCAGCGTTCCGTACGCAGGAGGCTGCAGAGGCTGCGTGGCGTAAGTCGTCCACAGACCACCCGAACCTGTTCCGCGGCGCCGGGAAACGTATCCAGCGGGCTGATCTCGGCGCCAAGGGTGTGTTCTACCGCTTGCGCGTCGGTGGCTTTGGTCAAAAAACGGAGGCCGATGCTTTCTGCGACGCGCTGAAGGCTGAAGGCGACAACTGTATTGTGGTGACCGGATAGTGGCGAAGGCCTGCATTCTCAGCGTGTCAGGCGCCATCCTGACACCAGGTGAAACGGATCTTTTCCGGGCGCAGGACCCGTGGGGTGTGATCCTCATGGGGCGTTCCTGCGTCTCCCGGGACCAGGTCCGCCGGCTGGTCGCCGACATCTGGAATGCGACAGGCCGGGAAACGCTGATTTTTATCGATCAGGAAGGCGGGCGGGTCGCGCGCCTCAAGGCACCTGAGTGGCCGCTATTTCCGCGCGGTGCAGATTATGCTGCGCTCTACGAGCAGGATCCGGAACTGGGCCGCGAAGCCTGCTGGCTGGGCCACCGGCTGATCGCCTCGGAGCTGGCCAGCCTATCCATCCATGCGGATTGCGCGCCGGTCGTCGATCTTCCGGTGCCGGGCGCTCATGATGTGATCGGGGACCGGGCGTTCGGAACAGAGCCGGCACAGGTGGCCGACCTTGCCAATTCTGCCCTGGCGGGTCTTCATGCTGGCGGTGTGGCCGGGGTAATCAAGCACATTCCCGGACACGGCCGGTCGATGGCGGACAGCCATATGGAATTGCCGCGCGTGACAGCCGGGGACAATGAGCTGTCGACAGACTTCGATGCCTTCGCCCGTGTGACCGATGCCCCGATGGCGATGACGGCGCATATTGCTTTCGAAGCCTATGATCCCGGCAAGGCGGCGACGGTGTCGCGCTACATGATTCAGGAGATCATACGCGGCCGAATCGGGTTTGATGGGCTTCTGATGACCGATGATCTGGGGATGAAGGCACTTGGCGGCAGCCTTGCCGATCGCGCGCATGCGTCGATCGAGGCGGGCTGCGATATGCTGCTGCATTGTTCGGGCTTCCTGAAGGATCCGGGGGAGATCCTCGCCGAAATGACGGAAGTCGCGGAGGCCGCTCCGGTGCTCACCGGCCGGGCTGGCGAGCGCGCCGCGGCTGCCGATGCCATTGCAAGCCAGGCTGAGCCGATCGAACTCGCCCGGGCATGGCAACGCTTCCGCGATCTGTTTCCTGATGTGGGAGCAGCCGTATGAGTTCGGACGCTGTCACGATGGAGGTGCTCTCTTCCGACATGGAAGAGGCTGATATCCAGGACATTTTCCGCGTCGATGTCGGCGGGTATGAGGGGCCGCTGCACTTGTTGCTGGAACTGGCCCGCCGCCAGAAGGTGGACCTGCTTCACCTCTCCATGCTGGACTTGGCGGAACAATATCTCGTCTTCATCGAAGACGCCAAGAAACGCCGGATGGATCTGGCGGCTGACTATTTGCTGATGGCCTCTTGGCTGGCGTTCATGAAATCGCGCCTTCTTTTGCCCAAACCGGAAAAGCCGGACGAGGATGAGCCGTCGGGCGAGGAGATGGCCGCCCGGTTGGCCTTCCGCCTGAAACGCCTCGATGCCATGCGCGATGCGGTGAAAGAGCTGCAGGGCGGGCCCATCCTGGACAATGTCGTTTTCCTGCGCGGCACACCGGAACAGCCGAAAGTGATCCGCCACACGGAGTGGAAAGCCAGCCTCTATGAGCTGACGCAGGCCTTCGGCACGATCCGTGACCGAAAGGAAAAAGAGCGTCCGCACGTCATCGAGCAGCAGATGGTTCTGCCGCTGGAACTCGCCCGTACCACGCTCCGTCAACTTCGAGGGCAGCTGGCGCAGTGGTCTTCGCTTGACGAGATCAGCCTGACCATGACGGATGTGGATCCGGAACTGCCGACACGGTCCGTCACGGCCAGCGTGTTTTCAGCGGCCCTCGAACTCGTCCGCGATGGCGAGGTTGATGTCCGGCAGGACACGCATTTTGCGCCGCTTTACCTGCGCAATGCGCAGGCCGACCCACAAGGGGCGCGCCATGCAGATGTTTGAGAAGATTGAGATGAACGACGAAACGCCAGCTGAAAACAAACCGAGCGCGGTGACGCAGCTCGCGCTGGCCTTCCGCCGGTCCGAAGAAGCGCTGCACGACGACATGACCGAAGCGCTGGCCGAAGGCGTGCGCCGGGCCGAGGCGGTTCTGTTCGCGGCTGGCGAGCCAATGTCGGCAACACAGGTTGCAGAGATCCTTCCGCAGGGTATCGAAGCTGCGGATGTGCTGATGACTTTGCGGGCGCTGTACGTGAACCGGGGCGTAAATCTCGTCGAAGTGGCGGGCAAGTGGCGGTTCCAGACCGCTCAGGACCTGTCCTACCTTTTCGTAGAAGAGCGTCAGGTTCAGAAAAAGCTGAGCCAGGCCGCCCTCGAAACACTGGCTATCATCGCTTATGGACAGCCAGTGACGCGGGCGGAAATCGAAGCCGTGCGGGGCGTGGCTGTTTCAAAGGCGGTCCTAGACACGTTGATGGAAACCGGCTGGACCAAGATCAAGGGCCGCCGCAAGACACCGGGCCAACCGCTGACCTATGGCACGACCGATGCGTTCCTGGAGCATTTCGGCCTCGAAAGCCTCAGCACGCTGCCGGGCAAGGCGGACCTTGAAGCCGAAGGCCTGCTGTCTGATGTCATTCCGGACGGCTTCCAGATGCCGGATGAGGAAGCCCTCAGCGAGGAAGAGCTGCTCGTGGATGCGGGCGGTGATACAGAAGAGATCGAATCTTTCGTCACCGACTTTATGGACGATGCTCCGGAAGAAGATGATGCGGATGCTGCCTCTGAATTTGAGACTGAAGCAGAACCCGCTCCGGAAGGAACCGTGGACGAGGCTGAGGTAGACGAGGAAGAGGATGATGGCATCAGCGTCTTCGCCTATACGCGCGCGCCCGTCCGGTCTGCCGACGATGAAATAGAATTCGACCGCGATGACATCAAGGCAGCCGTGATGCGGTTGCGCAAGGAAGAGCGTACGCCGGAGAAACCCATGTCCGAATGGAATGAGGACGACTAGGGGCTGGCCGCTACTTCGTAGCGGAAGCGGCGTTCGTCGTCGAACATTCCGAGAATGTCTTCTTCCTGCGTTCCGGCGCCGATATTATGGATCACATAGGGATGGCCCGCCGGGGTTCGCTTGTCGGAGACGATGCCGATATGCGGCAGTCGTCCGCCCAGACGCATCGTGTACAGATCACCGGGATTCCACCCCGCCCGTGTTTCTGGCAGTGGCAGGCTGGCACCTTTCCGTTCGAAAAAGCGTTCGAGGTTCGGCACGCGGCGATGGTCAATGTTCCAGTCAGGGCGGCTGAGCCCCCAGATGGCGGGGTAGTCCGTAAACGCAGTGTTCATGTCGGTATGGACCAGTGCCTGCAGGTCCGTATCGAAGGCGTCCCGATAGGCGCGGATGACCACATCGGTGCAGACTCCTGTTGAGCGATCAACATCGCCCATCGGATAATCCAGCCGGACATAGGCACCGTCATAGCTTCGTGTCACACCAATCTGGTCGCGCGCGGCTTTTGAAAGGCGCGCAGCGAAAGGCAGCGCCCGCTCGCCCGATGTTGCGGGGAGGAGTGGAAGTGCCAGCGTGGACACGAGCATGGACCGGCGCGTCTGCATGCGCCGATCAGATCATTCAGTTCCGGCAGGAATGCGGCGAAACCTAGAAACCGTGGAACTCAGCAATCTCGTCAACTGACGCCCGTTCGGCCCGGAGTGTGTTGACCGGATGGGATTTGTCCGGCTTGCCGACGGAGACACCGCACCAGATCATCTCGGTTGGCGCGAGATTAAAATGTTCTTTGAGCGCCGGGCGCAGCACGCCCCAGCATTCCTGGAAGCATGTGCCCCAGCCGCGTTCTTCTGCCAGCAAAGCAAGCGTTTGCAGGTACATGCCGGTGTGGCCCCATTGTCCATGGCCCATGCGTTCGTCGATCACCACAAACAGGGCGAGGGGCGCGCCGAAGAAACGGAAATTGTTCGCAAACCAGGCCAGGCGGGCCGGGCGGTCGTCGCGCGGGATATCGAGAGTCTCGTACATCATTTCGCCGACACGCCGGCGCCGGGCTTCATAGGGTTCCCACAGGTCTTTCGGATAGATTGGCCGGTCCGTTTTCTGGCCACGAGGGTCGGCCGCCAGGATCGGCGCCGCCATGGCGATGACGTCATCCTTTGCCTGTCCGGTCACGGCAATGGTGCGCCAGGGCTGGACGTTGCCACCAGACGGCGCCCTTTGAGCCTGGGTCAGCCACTCACGGACTTCAGCTTCAGGAAGGGCTTCGGGCAGGAAAGCCCGGGTTGAGATGCGCTGGTTGACTGCTTTGGAAACGTCCATGAAAAACCTCCCGTCAGGATCTGACGGGAGGTCTAGCGGCTTGTCGCCGGGTTAGCCAACAGGCTTCTGGCCCGGACCTATTTTTTGGGATGCAGGATCACCGGCATCCATGTGTAGCCGTGGACAAAGGCCCCAGCCGTGTAGGACGGCTCATCCAGCACTTCGATATGCTCGAAGCGCTCCATCAGTTCCTGCCAGAGGATCTGCAGCTGCAGTTCGCCGAGGCGGTTGCCCACGCAGCGGTGGATGCCGAAACCGAAGGACAGGTGGCGGCGGGCATCGGCGCGGTCGATGATATAATCGTTCGGCTTGTCCCAGAACTTTTCATCGCGGTTGCCCGAGATGTACCACATGGCGACCTGATCACCCTTCTTGATGAGCTTGTCGCGGAGCTGAACGTCTTCCAGCGCAGTGCGGCGCATGAAGGCCAGCGGCGTTTGCCAGCGGATCGTCTCGGACACCATGTTCGGGATCAGGGACAGGTCGCTTTTCAGCTTTTCATACTGCTCCGGATACTTGTTCAGGGCGTAAACAGACGCCGTCATCGTGTTCCGGGTCGTGTCGTTACCGCCGACGATCAGAAGGATCACGTTGCCGAGCAATTCCATCGGCGTCATGTTCTTGGTCATTTCGCCGTGCGCCAGAAGACTCATCAGGTCGTTCTGTTGCGGAATGGCCTGGCGTTCCTGGAAGATGCCCATGAACGTCGTCAGGCATTCCATCATTTCCTGGCGCCACTGATCTTCTCCGCCCGGGCAGATGTCCGGGTTGTTCATGTTCGTGGACACGTCCGACCAACGGGTCAGCTGGCGGCGGTTCTCGAACGGGAAGTCGAACAGGGTGGCGAGCATCATCGTGGTCAGCTCGATCGAGACTTTGTCGACCCAGTCGAACGGCTCGCCGACGGGCAGGGAGTCCAGCAGGCCCTGGGTCCGCGAGCGGATCAGCGGCTCATACTCCTTGAGCATGTTCGGTGCGACGGCCGGCTGAACGGTCTTGCGCTGTTCGGAATGGCGCGGCTCGTCCATGGCGATGAACATCGGCATTTCGAAGTCTTCGAGTGGCTGGCCCAGCGTGATGCCGCCATGTTCCCAGCTGGAAGAGAAGCGTTTGTGGTCGGTATCGACCGCCATGATGTCTTCGTAAGTCGTGACGGACCAGTAGGGGCCGACGAAGGAATCCGGTGTGAAGTGCACCGGGTCTTCCGTGCGCAGGCGGTCAAACCGGTCCCACATCTTGTTCTGGCGCCAGATTTCCGGGTCCACCAGATCAAGCGTTTTCATGTCGAGGCTGGACGCCGGGGTAACTTCCTCACCAACACGGAGATAGCCTTCGTGAAGGGGGTCGCGGTCTGAAACTTTCGGCCGTTCGAGGGCCGGATGGTCGATGGAATGAACTGTATCGGCAGCCATATTATTTCCTCCTTTTGCCGGTCTCCCTGGGCACCGGTCTGCTCGCTTACGACGTGTATATCATGGTCAATTTGAAAAAACCATGACGCTTGCGTCATTTATTTTAAACAGCGTGGCGCTCAAGCCGCGCTTTGTGGAGGGCTGTTTTCATGGCTTCGGCGAGGGATTTGCGCTCCGGAACGGTCAGGAAGCGTCCAATCACCCAGCCGGTTCGGCCATGTTCGATCCGCAACCACGAATCGGGGCGGAGGGGTTCATCCAGTTCGACACGGGCAAATCCGGCAGGAACGCTGACGCGTTTTTCGGTGCCGTTGGCCTTCCGGTGCATCATGTCGAGACTGCTGGCAGTGATGCGGATCCGGGTCTCTTCGCGCTGTTTCCGGAACGACCAGCGGAAGGCCAGCCAGATGGCGAGGGCATCGAGCCCGAAAAAGCCGATCACCGGAACCGCGCCCATGGACAGAAAGGCCATGCCGGTCAGGAAGCTGACAACACCAACAATGCTCATGACGACAGCGAAGCCCCGCTCGGAAAGTGAGCGGTTTGGCGTCAGAAGCGCGTCAAAATAAATGATCTCGTCAGTGTGAGGCATCAGGAACAATACTTATCATGGTCTTGCCCCATCGGAAGCGGCCTGACAGACAAATTGCATGACCGAATCGCCGCAGAAGACATCTCCGCGAAAGCCTGCCAAAAAGCGGGCGCCCCGTACCCTGGGTCCGGAGAATACCGAAAAGATCTTTGCCGCCCTGGCTCAAGACAGGCCGGACCCGCAGACCGAGCTGGAATATTCCAGCCCTTTCACCCTGCTGGTGGCCGTGGCCCTGTCAGCGCAGGCGACCGATGTGGGGGTGAACAAGGCGACCCGGAAACTGTTCGCGATCGCCGATACGCCCGAAAAGATGCTGGAACTTGGCGAAGAGGGCGTAGCCGGGCACATCAGGACGATCGGCCTGTGGCGCAACAAGGCGAAGAATGTCATCGCGCTCAGCCAGAAAATCCTCGATGAGTTCGGCGGAGACGTGCCGCAGACGCGGGATGAGCTGACGACCCTGCCGGGGGTCGGCCGCAAGACCGCGAACGTCGTCATGAATGAAGCCTTCGGCGAACCGACCATTGCGGTCGACACTCATATATTCCGCGTTTCCAACCGGACGGGACTGGCCCCGGGCAAGACGCCCGACGAGGTGGAGGCGGGGCTGGAACGGGTGACGCCACCAGAATGGAAGAAGGGCGCGCATCACTGGCTGATCCTGCATGGGCGGTATGTCTGCAAGGCCCGCACGCCGGAATGCTGGCGCTGCGTGATCGCGGAATGGTGCAAATACACGCCGAAAACGCCAGACCCTGCGAAAGTCTCATCGCTTGGCCCAAAGGGTCCGAAGAAGAAGAAATAGGCGCGTTTCTGTAAGCAAGTGCGACACGCCAACGAGTTTGCACTCCGTTCCAACGGCTGCTGGTGCCACGGCAAGATGCAGGCGGACAGCCTGATGTGGGGCAAAGGATGACATGGCGGACAACACACATCCGGCTACGGAAGTGTTGGATGGATTTATTTTTAAGCGCGCATTTACGGCAGGATGCGATGTTTAAAGGGTTGGAGAAGCCACGCGAATCGTCGGCCTCCAGTTCGCCATGTTTTCGCTAATCTTGCGTCACGCTGAGCAGGAAGAGCGAAGGACGGAAAAAGGGAAGTGCCAATGAAGTATATTATGTGCGCGGCCATGAGCGCCGCTCTCTCGGGATTCGTTTTTACAGCGCAGGCGGATGACGAACGGGTCGACGGCTGGTCAGGCGAGGGCGCGCTCAGTGCCGGCATGACGAGTGGGAACACGGACACGCGCGACATTGGCCTCAATTTCGATGTCGATCATGTCACCGGTAAATGGGACTACGGGATCCAGGGGCAGTTGGATTATGGCGAGCAGGACGGGCTGGAGAGCCGCAACCGGTCCTTCCTGGGCATGAATATCGACTATACGATGAGCGACCGCGTGTTCTCGTTTGCGAGCGGGTCTTACGAGGTTGACCAGTTCACCGGCTTTGACAGCCGTGCCTTCATTGGTGGCGGCCTCGGTTATCGCTTCCTTGGTCTTGATCCGGTGACCTGGGTCGTGCGCGGTGGTCCCGGTGTGAAGATTGATGAAATCAAGCGCGTCGTGATCGTTGATAGTCAGGGCGTCCCTGTTGTCAGGCCTGCAGAGACCGTCACGTCTGCAGGTTTTGTTGGAAAATCGAAGTTTGCCTGGGCGCTGAACGAAAGGGTGGAACTGTCGAACATCACGGATGTCATCTATGCAGAAGATTCCACGCAGATTTCCAACGGCTTGGCCCTGACGGCGCAGATCAATGGCTCACTTTCCGCGCGTTTCGGGTTCGATACGCGTTACGATACCAACCCGCCCGATGGGTTTAAGTCGACCGATACGGCGACGAAAATCGGCGTCGTCTACAAGTTCGGCCCTCACTGAGCGGGGGGTGTTTCCAGTCGTTTCCTGACAGTCTCGGCGATCATGTCGCCGAGGCGCGGACCTTCGACGGGGTAGAGGTAGGGCTCAATCGCTTCCAGTTCCATGAGGACCAGCCGGCCATCCTGGCCGCGGACCATGTCGACACGGGCGTAGAGCGGAGCTTCGTCCAGCATGTCGATGATCGCGGATGCGTCTGACAGGTCATCAGCTGGCGGATCGACGGGCAATTCCGTGCCGCCATATTTCGACTGGATGCGATAATCCCCCGGCACCGCCCGCTTCACCAGAGCGTGGCAGAATTCCCCGCCAATGAAGATGAAGCTGTATTCGCCCTCGCTCTGGATC
This sequence comes from uncultured Hyphomonas sp., assembly GCF_963677035.1. NCBI lineage: Bacteria > Pseudomonadati > Pseudomonadota > Alphaproteobacteria > Hyphomonadales > Hyphomonadaceae > Hyphomonas > uncultured Hyphomonas sp. The sequence goes on along the minus strand of NZ_OY781472.1, from coordinate 3,136,579 downwards.
GTGGACAGGAAGGGCTGCGCCATCATGGCGTGGGGCATGTCCGGGAGGGGCCCGCCGCGCGTCAATCGGTGCTGCCCATCTGCGCCAGCGCCGACCTGGCGCTTGAAGACGAGGTCGTCGGCCTGGAGCGTGTCGAAGGCGCCAGCCGCGCTCGCCGTATCTGCCTTGTCCAGCCAGACGGTGGGAATGATCCGCGCCCCGCGCGCTTCGAGATCCCGCAGATAGGTTTTGTGGATGTTCCAGCGGACGAGATCGACGGGATTATAGAGGCGCGTGAGCTCACCGATCCGCTCAAGCGTGGCGAGGAACTCCTCCTGCCGGTCCCAATAGTCCCAGGTTGTGCCGATGATGGCGGCGCCGTAGCTGCTCCAGTCCGCGTCCGGGTCGTCCCATGCGATGTCCACGATCGTCAGGTCGCGCGCTTCGAAGGCCGGGCGCAAAGCGTCCATCATGTAGTCGTGCTCGAACGCGTCGTCCCGTCGGTTAGGTGTTCCGGGAAGCGTGACCTGCGAGGCGATATAGGCGATTTTCATGGACGCGCCTTTAGCACGCCCGCCGGTTGCGTCCAGCGCCCGCCTCTGGCAATGGCCCTTTTTTCAGCAGGAGATTCTGGATGACGGACGTGCGTTTCGATGTTGTGGGCCTCGGCAATGCGATTGTGGACGTTCTGTCGCGTGCTGACGACGCTTTCCTGGCCGAGTGGGGCATTCTCAAGAATGCGATGAACCTGATCGAGGAACCGCGCGCGCATGAGCTGACCAGCGTCGCGCGGGAGCCGCTTTACACGTCCGGCGGAAGCGGGGCGAACACGATTGCCGGGCTCGCCAGCTTCGGCGCGTCGGCGGCCTATATCGGCAAGGTGGCTGATGATGAGCTTGGCGCCCAGTTCAAGCGCGAGATGGAGGCCGGTGGTGTGCCGTTTCCGACGCCGCCGCTGACAGATGGCCCGGCCACCGCGCGCAGCATCATTTTCGTCACGGAAGATGGCCACCGGTCCATGAATACGTTCCTCGGCGCGTCGGTGATGTTCTCTAGGGAGGATGTCGACGAAGCGGTCGTGAAGGACGGCGGCATCCTCTATCTGGAAGGCTATCTGTTCGACAAGGATGAAGCCAAGGAAGCCTTCGCTTACGCGGCAGAGATTGCCAGATCCGCAGGCCGCAAGGTGGCGCTGACCCTGTCCGACAGGTTCTGCGTCGACCGCCACCGGCCGAGCTTTCTTCAGCTGGTCCGGAACAATGTCGATATTCTCTTCGCAAACGAGGAGGAGCTGCTTGCGCTCTACGAAACCGATGATTTCGACGCGGCCATGGCCGCGCTGCAGGCCGATACGGCGGTCGCGGCCGTGACGCGCAGCGAAAAAGGCTCGGTCGTTCTGGGCGATGGCGAACCGATCGTGGTTGAGGCGGTGCCGGTGAAAGAGGTCGTGGACACGACCGGGGCGGGCGATCAGTACGCGGCCGGCTTCCTGTTCGGCATGTCTCGCGGTCTGCCGCTGGCGACCTGTGCCCGCCTGGGCCATATCGCGGCCGCTGAAGTGATCAGCCATTTCGGCCCGCGCCCGGCCGTGTCTTACAAGGTACTGGCGGAAGCTGCAGGCATCTTCGTTTAACAGAAGGTCTGCACCAGCCCGTGCGACGCCCGTAAAGGCGCTTTGCGTGGGTGTGCTTGGATGTTTCAGGGTCAGGCCGGGCTTCAGGTTTCTGGCACAGGCAGAATGAAGCCCCTTCTCCTTGGGGAGAAGGGGTTGGGGATGAGGGGCCAAGGCATATCCGCACGTGCAATGCTTGCGGCGGTGACGCCGCCCCTCACCCCTGACCCTCTCCCATGGGAGAGGGGGCGCAAGCGGAGATATTCAGGCACAGCCGCCCGCCCATCGCACGCGGCGGCGAGTCGATCGCTCGCATAAGCAGCGGGCTGCAGATGCGTCCGCGCTGTCTTCTGCCCGGGGATCCAGTCAATCGAGTGAAGATACACCCGGCCATTGGCGCCGATGCACCAATGATACTTCATGCCGCGCCCATAGGCGGCCCGGATCTGTGCGCGCAGCATCAGCACCTGGACCCAGATCAGGGGCCAGAGAAAGGCGAGCTGCGGCGGAAACCAGGCAGGCGGATGAAAGAGTGACATGGCGGGCAATATACGTCAGGCTACGGAGGTGTTGGATGGATTTGTTTTTCCGGCAATGATTGCGGCAGGTTGGGGCGGTGAAAGTGTTGGATAGCCCCCTCCACCCGTCATCCCGGAAAGCGCGCAGTGCTTATCCGGGACCATGTTTCCACGCCAATCATCCTTCGACTTCGCTCAGGATGAGTCCGTACTTAATGAGCGCTCATGCTGAGTGAAGTCGAAGCACGGGCGCGGGTTGTCACGGCATACGAGAAGGTCCCGGATATTTGCTTGCGCAAATTCCGGGATGACATGGCCATGTGTTGGCATGACTGGCAGAGGACTACATCCGTCTACGTCATGACTATGCATGACCAGTCATGATCATACCGGACTATAGATGACTATACCGGATCAGGCGGTCAGGGCTTCGGCGGCATAGTCCAGGCGGTCGTGTCCGAAGAACATCTCCTCGCCCACAAAGAACGTGGGGGAACCGAAGGCGCCGCGTGCGATCGCTGTGTCGGTATTTTCTTTCATTGCGGCTTTGTTCGTTTCATCGGCAGCCAGTGCTTTGATCTCGGCGAAATCGAACCCTTCCGTGTCGCACATGGCTTTGACAGACGGGTCATCGTCCGGCTTCAGTGGTTCAGGCGTTTCCCACATGTAACGGAAGCACGTATCGACGAAACGCTGTTGCTTGTCCGGATCGCCCGCGAGGCCAATCGTAGCCCGCAGCAGATCGCGCGTGCTGACCATGGGGAAGTAGGGATTCATGCGGATGGTAAGCCCATAGCGCGCGGCGCATCGTGCCATGTCGGTCAGCATGTAAGTGTTCTTGGCCGGCACCACGCCCGGGGAGCGGTTTCCTGTGGTTTGCATGACGGCCCCCAGGAACATGGGCTTGATTTCAACGACGGCACCCGTGCGCGCTTTCAGCTGTTTCACGGCTGCGTTGGCGATATAGGAATAGGGGCTGATATAGTCGAAATAGAACTCAAGCGCCTTGGTCATTTGGGTCTCCGCAAGTTTCATTTTGGAACTAAGGCAAATCAGGTTAGGCTTGCAAGTATGAAATGGACAGAACTCTCGGATAATTGGTGCCCGGTTGCGCGGACGTTGTCCGTCGTGGGGGACCGTTGGACGCTTCTGATCCTCAGAGACTGTTTCCTCGGCCTGTCACGGTTTGAACAGTTCATCGAGTCGAGCGGCATGACCCGGCACATCCTGGCCGAGCGTCTGAAACGGCTGGTTGAAGCCGGCATTCTGGAACGCCGGCAATATTCGGCAGGGCCGAAGCGCTATGATTATGTGCTGACAGAGAAGGGGCAGGAGCTGGCTCCTGCGCTCATGACGCTGAAGGACTGGGGCAAGAAGCACATGCCTGTCCGCCGGGCGACCAATGCCTGACGGGCCGGTTTAGGCCTCGACCAGGTCCACCGCTTTCTTCTGGACATTGCCATAGTCGATCTTGCCGGTGCCGAGCACCGGGATCTCGTCGACATGGTAGACCCGCTTCGGCACGGACATCTCCGGCACACCGTGGCTCTGCGCCCAGGCCAGGATCTCTTCGCGGTTACAGGCCGGACTGTCGCTGAGCAGGATGATCTGCTCGCCCTTGCGCGGATCCGGCATGGCGACCGCCGCATGCAGATTGTCGGGCCAGATGGCGCTCGCGCAGTTCTCGACCACCGCCAGCGACACCATCTCGCCACCGATTTTGGCGAACCGCTTCACGCGGCCCATGATACGGATGAAGCCTTCATCGTCGATCACGACCACATCGCCGGTATCGTGCCAGCCATCATCAGGTGCTTCGAGGACGCCCGGTGCGGACGGGCGGAGGTAGCCCATCATGATGTTCGGCCCCTTGATGTGCAGACGGCCGCCCTCGGGGATGCCATCCACCGGCAGCAGGCGGTGATCCATGTGTGCCATCAGCATGCCGACCGTGCCGGGCTTGTTACGCTCCCACTGATTGGCTGCGACGACGGGCGAGGCCTCGGTCGCGCCATAGCCTTCCAGAATTTCGATTTCGAATTTGCGGCGGACCAGCGCCCGTGTCTCATCCTTCACGCGCTCGGCGCCGCAGACGGCGAGGCGGATGGAGCTCATGTCGCCCTCCGCGCCGACCCGGGCGTACTGGCTGATGAACGTGTCCGTGGCCAGCAGGATCGTCGATCCGGTGTCCCGGATGCGTTTGACGATTTCGCGGGGCTGTAGCGGGGAGGGATGGAAGATCACCGGAATGCCTGCGATCAGCGGCAGGATCGCGCCGACGGTCAGGCCGAAACAGTGGAAGGTGGGCAGCGGATTGAACAGCCTGTCGGTGTTCACATCGAGGCCGATATGGGCACGGACCTGCTCCACATTTGCCAAGACGTTCTCGTGGCTGAGGACAACGCCTTTCGGTTCGCCCTCTGTGCCGGAGGTGAACAGAACGACGCCCGGGCTCTTGTAGCGCGCCTTGCGGCGGATCAGGCCGGGCGCAAGCGGTCCGGCAATGGCGGCGAGCTTGTCCTTGAGAGACAGGCTGTCGCGGACGTCTTCGAGGTAGATGATTTCCGCAACGCGGGAGAGGTCTTTCACGAGGGCTTCGAGACCGGCGATTTCGATGAATTTGCGGGCCGTGACGATCTTCGTCATTTCAGCGGCCCGCATGGCGGCTTTCAGGTTCCGGGAGCCGGCGGTGAAATTCAGCATCGCCGGAATACGGTTGTAGGCCGACAATGCGTAGAAGCCGATCACGGCGCCTGCGCCCGTCGGCAGCATGATGCCGACCGATTCGCCAGCTTTGGTTTTCGCGGCCAGCGCCGAGCCGAGACCGAACGCGCCGCGGATCACATCCTTGTAGCTGAGCAGGCGTTCTTCGCCGTCGACCATGTCGTAAACGATGGTCTTGTTGCGGCCGAATTCGCTTGCTGCGCGCATGAGGGCGGCAAAAAGGTCGGTGCGGGTTCGCGCGGGCTGATACGGCAATGGCGCCGGAATCGGTGGCGTGGTCATGAACGGCTCTGGTTTCCTCGTGGGCGGTTTCCGCCTCACATGTCTGTAACATTTTGTCGCTAAGCAGCCAGAGAGCGGCGAACATTGCAAGTTTGCATGAGCAGATTGCAGTGTCTCTCACTTGAGTTCGGCCGCGTGTGAGGCCATGTTCCGGCGATGGCAAACCTGATTGATCTCAAGGGCGAAAAGCCCCGTCTGCGCCACCCGGAGAAACAGGCGCGTCCGGATAGCCCGGTACAGCGCAAGCCGGACTGGATCCGCGTCAAGGCGCCGGGATCCAAAGGCTATTCCGAAACGCGGGAGATCGTGAAATCCAACGGCCTCGTGACAGTGTGCGAAGAGGCCGGCTGCCCGAATATCGGCGAGTGCTGGGACAAGAAGCACGCCACGATGATGATTCTGGGCGAGGTCTGCACCCGGGCCTGCAGTTTCTGCAACGTCTCGACCGGCAAGCCGCCCGCTGGCGTGGACGAGGACGAACCGCGCCGTGTGGCCGAGGCCGTTGCCGAAATGGGCCTCCAGCACGTGGTGATCACGTCCGTTGACCGCGATGACCTTGTCGATGGCGGCGCCATGCACTTCGTGAACACGATCGAAGCCATCCGTGCGGCCTCACCCGGCACCACGGTGGAAATTCTGACGCCTGACTTCCTGCGCAAAGATGGCTGGGAAACCCGCGTGATCGACGCGAAGCCGGACGTGTTCAATCACAATCTGGAGACGGTGCCGCGTCTCTATCTGTCGATCCGCCCGGGCGCGCGGTATTTCCACTCGCTGCGCCTGTTGCAGAAGGTGAAGGATCGCGATCCGAACCAGTTCACCAAATCCGGCCTCATGGTCGGCCTTGGCGAGACGAAGGAAGAAGTGATGCAGGTGATGGACGACATGCGGTCCGCCGGCGTCGACTTCCTTACCATCGGCCAGTACCTGCAGCCGACCCGCAAGCACGCACCGGTCGACCGGTTTGTCCCGCCGGATGAGTTCCGGTCTTATGAAGAGATTGCGCGGGCCAAGGGCTTCCTGATGGTGTCAGCCACGCCGCTGACCCGCTCGTCGCACCACGCAGGCGAAGACTTTGCCCGGCTGCGGGCCGCGCGTGAGGCGCTGAACGCGTCCCGGGTCTCCGGCAAGTCCGCCTGAGCGCATGGCGCGTTTCTCCAAATCGGTCCGGCTGCCCTATACGCCAGAGCAGTGCTTTGACCTTGTGTCGGACATCCGGCGCTATCCTGACTTCATCAAATGGATCACGGCGATGCGCGTCTCTGAGGAGGCGGCACTCGGCGATGGGGCATCTTCATGCCTCGGAGAGGCGGTGATCGGGTTCAAGGGGTTTACCGAGCGGTTCTCGACACGGGTCACCAAGACCCCGTCTGCCGGTCATGTAATCGCGGCGCTGGTGAAGGGGCCGTTCCGGCGTTTGCGGGCTGAATGGCAGATCACCCCGCAGGACCGGGGCACGGATGTGCGGCTGGATATCGACTACGACTTCAAGAACCCGTTCATCGGCATGCTGGCTGCGGCCAATCACGACCTGGCCGTCACGAAAATCCTGGATGCCTTTCTGGCGGAGGGCCGCCGCCGGTACGCTGCGCCGCCAGCACCCGTCATGGACACCTAGCTCATCTGGAACTGGATCAGTTTCAGCGCGCACTCGACCGCCGCCATGCGGACTTCCGTGCGGCCGATTTCCCCCACCTGCAGCATTTCATGCACCACGGCGCGGTTCTCCCGGGCGCAGGCGACATGGACCGTGCCGACGGGTTTCATGCGCGTGCCGCCACCAGGACCGGCCACACCGGTGATTGCCACGGCGATGTTGGCGCGGCTGGCTTCAAGCGCGCCCTCGGCCATCATCCGGGCGACGGGTTCGGAGACGGCGCCGTAATCGGCAAGCGCATCCCCCGGCACGCCCAGCATCTCTTCCTTGGCCCGGTTCGAATAGGTGACGAACCCGCGCTCGAACACAGATGATGAGCCAGCAATGTCGGTAAACAGGGCGGCGACGAGGCCGCCCGTGCAGCTTTCTGCGGTGCAGATCCGCAAGCGTGCTTGTTCAGCATCGTCGAGGATCAGCATGGCGAGATTGCGGAGTCGGTCTGGAAACATGTCGGTCACGTTATGCCTGCATTATTGCCTGGTGAAGGCGGGATTGCGCATTTGCCGCAAAGGGAGCACGGGCGCGGCGATTGACAAGAGGGGACGCTGCGTCAGGCTTTCGGTGCGAGGACAGCCACGGCTTCTGCGGCGATGCCTTCCCCCCGGCCGGTGAAGCCAAGACGCTCTGTCGTGGTCGCTTTCACACTGACGGCCTCCAGGGGCAGCCCGAGCAATTCTGCGGTACGAACCCGCATGGCCTCCCGGTGTGGCTTTACCTTCGGGGCTTCGCAGATCACGGTGATGTCGCAGCTGGTGAGGGTGTAACCGGCCTTTTCCACCAGCGTCTGGGCATGTTTCAGGAAAATGCCGCTGTCGGCGTCGCGCCATTGTGGGTCTGACGGCGGGAAATGATCGCCGATGTCACCCAACGCGGCGGCGCCAAGAATTGCATCGGTCAGCGCGTGCCACGCCGCATCGGCATCGGAGTGCCCCTTCAGTTTCGCGGTGTGCGGGATCTTTACGCCGCACAGGGTGACATGGTCACCGGGTTCAAAGGCGTGAACATCAAATCCCTTGCCGACACGCGGAACGGACTGAACAGGGTGGAGTAATCTGGCCAACAGGTCGAAATCCTCTGCGTAGGTGATCTTGTGAAGGCGGGCATCGCCCGGCACCAGCGCGGTGCGTGCGCCTGCGGCTTCGACGGCCTCAAGGTCATCGACATATGATCCTGACGCCGCGAGTGCGCCGCGAATTGTCGAGAGCCGGAAAGCCTGTGGTGTCTGGACCCGGAAAAGTCCGTCGCGCGGGACGGTCGAGAGCTGGCCGGTGGCTTGCGATTTGAGTGCATCCGAGACGGGCAGGGCGGGCGCAGCCGCGTCATGGTCTGCCAGAGCCGCCACAAGCGTATCGATCAGGGAGAGACTCACGCCGGGACGGGCCGCATCGTGGATCAGAACGGGTGTACTATCGTCCGTTGTAAGCACTGCAATTCCGGCGCGAACAGACGCTGTTCTGGAGGCGCCGCCGCATACGACTTTAGTCTTAGACGGAAAGCTGGTGGCGACCGTCAGGTCATCGACAACGATGACAAGTTCCAGAAGGTCCGGATGGGACAGAAACAGGTCGACAGACCAGTCGATAACCCGTTTTCCAAGCAGGATTTCCCATTGCTTCGGGCTATCAAGGCCTGTACGGGCCCCTCGGCCGCCGGCGACGATGATTGCTGCGAATCCAGTCATGAGCGCCTTCTAAGGCACCTGTTGTATCTATGCCATGGTGTTTCGGCTTATGCAGATTCGAGCTTGTGCTTATGTTTTGTGCACTTGCGAAGTCTCGAAAAGCTGCAAGAATGAACAAATGGTTAGTTTCGAGGCACCCAAAGTCTGGTTAGCGCCCATGTCAGGCGCCACGGATGCCCCTATGCGGCGGCAAGCCGCACATTTTGGTGCACCGGCCGTGGTTTCGGAGATGGTTGCCGGAGAGATGCTGTCTGCGCAACGCCCGGATGTTGTGCGGCGCACCTGCCGCCACGAGGGGGGCGGGTACTGGATTGTCCAACTGGCCGCCCGGAGGCCGGAAGACATGTACCAGGGCGCCGGACTGCTCGCTGGCAACGGCGTCGAAGTTATCGATATCAATATGGGATGCCCCTCCCGCCAGGTGACGGGCGGCCAGTCAGGTTCGGCCCTGATGCGCGATGTGCCTCTGGCCAGTGAAATCATGGATGCCGCCATCGCAGGCGCCGGTGGACGTCCGGTGACGCTGAAGATGCGTCTCGGCTGGGATGACACGCAGCTGAATGCCCCTGAGCTGGGCGCGATTGCAGAATCCAAGGGCATCCGGATGCTGACGGTCCATGGCCGGACCCGGTGCCAGTTCTACAAGGGCGCCGCCGACTGGGCCGTCGTGCGGGAGACTGTTGAAGCGGTCAGCCTGCCGGTGATCGTCAATGGGGATATCGGGTCTGCTGCCGATGCCCGGCGCGCTCTGGAGCTGTCCGGTGCGCATGGCGTCATGGTGGGGCGTGCGGCCATGGGCCAGCCCTGGCTTGTGGGTGAGATCTCGGCGGCCCTGCGGGAGGCTGCCTGGCGCGCGCCGGGCCGCACTGAAAAGTTTCAGTCTCTGTGTGAGCAGATTGAGGATTCAGTGTCGCTCTACGGCCCGAAACTGGGTGTGTTGACGGTTCGCAAGCATGTGTCTGCTGCCATCGATGCGCTCGACCTTCGCATTGCCCCGGCGGCACGCCGGAGCCTGCGCTCCAAACTCTGTCAGATCTCTGACTGGCAGGAACTCATCGCCGCCCTGCGGCAAGTTTATTTGCAACCCGACCTCGTGGAGGCCGCCTGAAATGCCGGTGGATGTTTTGCTGGATGCTCGTTCCCTTGCGGATCTTTCTCCAATTGCACTTCTCGTCATCGACGACAGAAGGCGTATTGTGGATGGAAACCCCGAAGCAGAAACGCTGTTTCAGCTTTCCCGCAGATCACTTACGGGGAAACCCCTTAGTGAGCTGATCTATCACGACTCTCTTATTTGGGAATTGCTGGACCGGGCCCAGCGCCAGGTGGGCGACATCGCTTCTCCGGGCACACCCATAACAGGTCCGTCGATCTCATCCGGACTTGTCTGTGACGTCTGGGTGCGGACGACGGGCGATGAGGGGTTCGTTATTGCACTCGTCGAAACGGCTGTCCGTGAGGGCAATGAGTCGTCAGCCGGGGTGGCTGGTTTCGGCAGGATCCTCGGGCACGAAGTTAAAAACCCGCTTGGCGGAATTATCGGTGCGGCCCAGTTGCTGGAGCGTCAGGGGATCGAAGGCCAGGCGGAACTTCTGGAGATTATCCGGGACGAAGCCCGCCGGATTGAACGGCTGGTCAACCGGCTGTCGGCGTTCGAACTGTTCTCCGCGCCCCGGATGAAAGAGTTCAATATCCATGCGCTGCTGGACCGTGTTGTCGCGTCGGAACGGGTTGCGATTGGCGAAAAGGTGGAAATCAAGCGTGATTTCGATCCGTCCTTGCCGGAACTCCTGGGGGACGAAGACCACCTGCAACAGGCCTTCCAGAACATCATCCGCAACGCAGCTGAGGCGGCACAGGAAGGAGGGGGGACAGGACAGGTCACGATCCGGACGGCCTATGCCACCGGTCTGGCCTTCAAGCGGTCACGGTTCGGTGTCGGGCTTCAACGCGCGATGCTGGTGACGATTGAAGACAATGGTCGGGGTATTCCGCGAGAGAAATTGTCACGCATTTTTGATGTTTTCCAGAGCTCGAAGTCGGGTGCCCGCGGGCTCGGACTGTCGGTCGTAAAAGAAGTTATCACGGCCCATGGCGGCCAGATCCGGGTGGACAGCGAACCGGGTGCGACCCGTTTCACTGTTCTTCTGCCAATTCGTACAGGAGGCCTTAATGGCTGATAAGACCGTTCTTCTTGCAGAGGACGACGCCAGCATCCGGCTGATCGTGAATCAGACGCTTGTCGCGGCTGGTTATGAAGTCCGCGCCACAAGCTCACCGGAAGCGCTGGAGCGCTGGGTGCGGAATGGCGAAGGCGATGTCGTTGTTACCGACGTGTATCTTGGGGATGCGTCGATTTTTGATCTGCTGCCATCGATGCGCCTGTCGCGTCCGGAGTTGCCATTCATTGTCATGAGTGGCCAGAACACCATCCTGACGGCGGCCAATGCGGCCCAGCATGGGGCGTTCGATTATCTGCCGAAGCCATTCGATATCGATGCGCTGACCAGCCTTGTGCAGCGTGCCCTGAAGGCGCCGCCGAAGACATCTGTCCGGGCAATCAACCCGGAATCCCAGAAGGCCATCAGCGATGCCGGCTTGCCACTGATCGGCCGCTCTGACGCGATGCAGGAGGTTTACCGGATCATCGCCAAGGTGATGAATACGGACCTGACCGTCCTGATCGAAGGGGAGAGCGGTACGGGGAAGGAACTGGCAGCCCGTGCGATCCACCAACTCGGATCGGCAAAGGACGGCAAGTTTGTCGCGCTGGATCTGGCCGCCCTGCCGGCGACCGAGATCAACCGCCAGCTGTTCGGCGCAAACGGAGAGCCCGGCGCGGTGCACCAGAAGGGCGGCACGCTGTACCTCGATGAAATCGGCGACCTGCCGGCCGAGGCGCAAACACAACTTGTGAAGTTTCTGCGGGACGCAAACGGGGCCCGTCTGATTGCCTCAACACGGCGCAATCTGGGGCGTATGGTGGAAGAGGGCGTCTTCCGCGAAGACCTCTACTACCGCCTGAACGTCGTGCGTCTGGCGATGCCTCCGCTGCGGCTGCGCAAGGAGGATATTCCGGAACTTGCCCGGGCCTTCCTGATCCGGGCCCAGCGTCAGGGCCTGTCGGCCAAGAATTTCGACAAGTCGGCGATCGACCTCATCATGGCCTATGACTGGCCCGGAAACGTGCGGGAGCTTGAGAATCTCGTCCTGCGCCTGGCTGTGCTCAGTCCGGATGACACGATCACGCTGCGTGATGTGGAGCGTGAGCTGCGCGCCGGCGCGAGCGAGCAAAAAGGCGCGAGCGGCGGTTTCGAAAAGGATATCGAAACTCTGCTGCACCGGCACATCATGGGCGACTTGATCTCCAGCCGTGAAGACGAGGAAAGCTCTGTGTATTCGCGGGTTATCGACCAGGTGGAGCGGCCGCTGATCCGTCTCGCCCTGTCCGTGACCGCCGGTAACAAGGTGAAGGCTGCGCAGCTTCTTGGCATGAACCGCAACACATTGCGGGCCAAGATTAACGCACTCGGCATTGCAGAAGAGTAATTGACGACTGCCAGGACTGTGGCTCTAATGCACCAGTGTTGCTGTAGGGGCACGTTTGTGTGATCCTGCGGCAACGGGCGGGGGCCTGAGCAGAGTCGGTAGATTGTCGAACCCGTTAAGTCAGCACGCACCGAAAGCGAGTTGGGCCCTTTTTGAAGGGCTCTTCATCATTGCTGCTCTGGTGGCGGTGTTTGCGACCTTTATTACGATTGCCGGGGTAAACCCCGACAATCCGACCGCGGGCTCAACACCGTGGCTGCTGGCCCTCAATCTGGTTCTCATCATCGCGCTTGCGGTCATCGTGATCCGCGAATTCCTGGCCATTCGCAGTCGGTCGCGGGAGGCTGGTGAGGGGCGTCTGGCCCAGCGCTTCGTCATGCTGTTCGGATTCTCGGCACTGGTGCCATCCATGGTCGTGGGCATTTTCCTCGGTGCGGTGGTGACGCGCGGCCTCGACAACTGGTTCGGCGATACGGCCGAAGCGGTGATGGAGAAGAACAAGCAGATCTTCCAGGACTATGTCGACAATTTCAAATCCTCATTCGACGTGGATGTCCGGCTTGCGGCGCTGGATGTCGAAAATTTCGCGCGGGATGTGAAGGCCCAGATATCCGCTGAGAATGGTGGGCAAACGGTTGAGGGGGATGATTTTGCCGCCAATGCAACGGCTGCTCTGGCAGAAGGTCTCCGGCAGACGCTCGCCTATCGAGAATTCGTGACGATTTCGATCGTCAGCGCGGATGGTCAGGAGATTATCGCCGAGGAGAATGCGGGCACGCCGGTGCGCTTGCGTCCGCGCCGCCCGATGCGTTCGAGGAGGCCCGAAATGGCGAAGTCGTCACGACACTTTATGAGCCGCAAGGTATCGGTACGGCCCTCATCAGGATTTCCGAGCCGGTGGACGGCTACATCTACGCCGCCAAACCTTTTGACCAGAACCTGTTCGCCATGCTCCGGGATGCCGAAGACCAGCTGGCACAGTACAATAATGCGAAACAGCGTAGTGGACGCCTGCAGACCATCTTTGCCATCGGCTATGCCCAGATCACTGCGCTGATCCTGTTGCTGGCCGGCCGGCTTGGGCTGGAAGCGGCCGGGCGGGTGACCGGACCCATCGGGCGTCTCGCGTCTGCGGCCCACACAGTGCGCGATGGGGATCTGACGGTGCGTGTTCCTGTGAGCGGGCCGAAGGACGAAGTTTACGCGCTGAGCCAGTCATTCAACGCGATGACGGAACAATTGTCTGAGCAGCGCAACGCCCTCATTCGCGCACGCGAAGAAGAAGAGGACCGCCGCCGGTTCGTGGAAACGCTGCTGGCTGAAGTCAGCGCCGGCGTGATCCGCATGGGCGCCGACATGACGGTGACGCTGGCGAACCGTTCGGCGGGCGACCTCCTGGGAATTGAAGAAGTTCAGTCCGGTGAAGCGCTGGAAGTCGTTGCGCCGGAATTCGAGCGCTATGTGCGTGACACGCTGGAGCGGAATTCTCCTGTCGATGCCTCCATTGAAATCAGCCGGAACGGGACGACCCGTCATATCCGTCTGAAGACAGCGCCCGACCCGGCCGGTGGATGCGTCCTGACCTTCGATGACACGACTCGTCTGATCAACGCGCAACGCCAGATGGCCTGGCGTGATGTCGCCCGGCGAATTGCTCATGAAATCCGTAACCCGCTGACACCGATCATGTTGTCGACTGAGCGCCTGCGCCGTCGTTACGCCAGCAAGATCGACGATCATGATGGCGTGTTTGAGAAATGTATCGAGACAATCCTCCGTCAGGTGGGCGACATCGGCCGGATGGTTGAAGAGTTTTCGAGCTTTGCCCGGATGCCGAAGCCAAGCGTCTCGCCGTTCAACATGAAAGACCTGCTTCAGGAAGCCAGCTTTTCGCGAAGTGTGGTCAATCCGGACATCGACTTCGAATTCGAAAGCAGTGCCTCATCCGCGACGTATACCGGCGACGAGCGGCTGATTGGTCAGGCAATCGGCAACCTGCTGAAAAATGCCGCAGAAGCGATCGAAGGCATGCCGGAAGACATCGAAGTGCAGGGGCAGATCCGCATGGTATTGAGCGGCGATGACCATGGGCTTGAAATCACCATTGAAGACAATGGTCCCGGTTTCCCGGAAGACGTGCGTGAACGTCTGCTGGAGCCTTATGTGACCACGCGGGAAAAGGGCACAGGCCTTGGTCTTGCAATCGTGAACCGGATTATCGCCGATCATGGCGGGTCCATTTCGCTGCAGAACCGGCCCGGTGGCCTGCGCGGGGCGCGTGTGCGTATCCTGTTGCCACCACATCAGCCCGCAACTGAAACAACACCGCCAGCCACCGAAGATATGGCGGGCGTAAATCCACATTCTCCACAGACTGTCCGCGTAGAGGAGCCAACGCCATGGCGTTAGATATTCTGGTCGTAGATGATGAGCCCGATATCCGGGAACTGATTGCCGGTGTTCTGGGCGATGAGGGCTATTCCGTCCGCACTGCGGCAACGGCGGAAGAGGCACTCGAAGAGGTCCGTACACGCACGCCTCGGCTGGTGGTGCTCGATGTCTGGCTGCAGGGCAGCGGAATGGACGGGTTGTCGCTTCTGAAGTATCTGAAGTCGATTGATCCGCTTCTGCCGGTCATTGTCATCAGTGGGCATGGCAATATTGAAACGGCGGTCGCTGCCATCCGCCGCGGGGCTTATGACTTCATCGAGAAGCCGTTCAAGACCGACCGTCTGTTGCACCTTATAGACCGGGCCATCGAGTCGGCTGCGCTGAAGTATGAAAACGCCACGCTGCGCAACCGGGCCGGGGATGACGAACGCTGGATCGGTCATAGTCATGCCGCCACCAATCTTCGTGCCTCAATCGAGAAGGTCGCGCCGACAAATTCGCGCGTCATGATCACCGGCCCTGCGGGCGTCGGGAAAGAGCTTGCGGCGCGCCTTATCCATCGCAACTCCTTGCGCGCCAATGGTCCCTTCATTGTGGTCAACGCCGCGACGATTGCGCCGGATCAGATGGAGATCGCGCTCTTTGGCGAGGAGGATGCGCAGGGGCGGACGACCCGCATCGGCCTGTTCGAGAAGGCGCACCTCGGGACCCTGCTGCTCGATGAAGTTGCCGATATGCCGTCGGTGACACAGAGCAAAATCCTCCGAGTACTGACTGAACAACGTTTCCAGCGTGTCGGGGGGCGGTCTGACGTGAGTGTAGATGTGCGCGTGATGTCCGCGACAACCAAGGATCTGAAGCAGGAGATAGAGGAGTCCCGCTTCCGGGAAGACCTGTACTATCGCCTGAACGTGGTGCCGCTTCGTGTGCCGTCACTCGCAGAACGCAGGGACGATATCGCTGACCTTGTGACCTATTTTATCGAGCGCATCGCCGATTCATCCGGGCTGACACCGCGAACATTTTCGCAGGAAGCCATGGCCGTCCTGCAATCGATGGAATGGCCAGGGAATATCCGCCAATTGCGCAATGTCGTAGAGCGGATCCTGATCCTGTCGCCGTCCGATTCGAGCCGCCCGGTGAGCGTTGATGAATTGCCTCGAGACGCGGGCAGCAATGTTCAGACTGCCAAAGCGGGCTCCGCAGACCTTGTCGGCCTCTCTTTGCGTGATGCGCGCGAGCAGTTTGAGCGTGAATATCTGGCGCTGCAGATCACACGGTTTAACGGAAACATTTCCCGGACGGCTGAATTCATTGGAATGGAGCGCTCTGCACTCCATAGAAAATTAAAGGCTTTGGGTGTAGCGTCCGGCACGAGTCGGCAAGACAGCTGAAGTCGGCGGAAGGCTGAGGAATGCGCGTTCTTATCTGCGGGGCTGGCCGGGTCGGACACGGCATCGCGCGGCGTCTTGCGCGCGAAAAGCACGATATCACCATTATTGATGAGGATCCGGACCTGGTGGACCAGGTTTCGACGGACCTCGATGTACGCGGCTATACCGGGCACGCGGCACACCCGGATGTGCTGAAGCGTGCGGGCGCGGCAGACTGCGAAATGATCATCGCGGTCACGCATTTTGATGAAATCAACATGGTGATCTGCCAGATCGCCCACACGCTCTTTTCGGTGCCGTTCAAGATCGCCCGCGTGCGGGATCAGTCCTATATCGACCCGGCCTGGAAGAATATTTTCTCCCGGGAAGGCCTGCCCATCGACATGGTGATTTCGCCGGAAGTCGAGGTTGGCGAAGCGATTCTGCAGCGCCTCCGGACGCCGGGGGCGATCATGTCGGCCACGTTCGGGCGCGGGAAAGTTCGCCTTCTGGGCCTGGAAATTGCCGAGAACAACCCGCTGCTCGACACGGCGGTTGACCAGATCCGTGGACTTTTCCCGGACCTTTCGGCCCGCATCATCGGGATCGGGACGGGAGATACGGTACGCGCGCCAAAAGGCAGCGACGTGCTGAAACCCGGGGATCGCGCCTATATTGCCGTGCTGGATTCCCACGCAGAACGGCTGACCTCCATTTTCAACCGGAATGTCGAGCGGTCAGATCATATCGTGATCGTTGGCGGTGGGAATGTCGGGCTTTACGTCGCTCAGACGCTTGAACGTGAGAGCAACAAACGTATCCGATTGATCGAAAGCGATCCTGAGCGCGCCAACACGGCCGTGGCAGGGGTCAAGCGCTCCATCGTGATCCAGGGGGACGGTCTCAATCCTGATATTCTCACGGAAGCGGGCGCAGCCAAGGCGGATTTCGTCGTCGCCATCACCAATGACGACAAGACAAACCTGCTGATTTCCAACCTTGCCAAGCGGGCCGGGGCAAAACGTACGCTGGCATTGGTGAATGCGACAGAGTTGGCCGGGCTGGCACATGACATGCGGGTCGACGCCGTGCTTGACCCTCGGGCCCTGACTGTTTCGCAGATCCTGTTGCGCATGCGCCGCGGGCGTATCCTGGGACTGCAGTCCCTTGAGGACGGGCAGGCGGAAGTCGCCGAGGGGGTCACCCTCGAGTCGTCGTCGCTGATCGGAAAACCAACCGGCTATGACGACCTGCCAGATGGTGTAACGGCTGCGGCAATTGTGCGAGGGGACGACGTCATCATCGCCGGGCCGGAAACCGTTGTGAGAACGGAAGACCGCCTGATCGTCTTCTACGAGGAAGAGCTGGTCCGGAAAGTGGAGAAATTTTTCCGCGTCAGTCCGGACTTCTTCTAAGCGCATGAACTACGCATCCGTTGTCCGCATCCTGGCGCTCGTGATGCTGATCCTTGCGGGTTCCAGCTTGCCTGCAATCCTGACGGCGCTGGTCTATGGAGAAAATGAGCAGGTTTTCGCCTTTCTTGCCATGGTTCTCGGGATCAGCGTCATCAGCACGAGCATCTTGTTCCTGACGCCCCGGCCGAAGCAGAAGGCCCGTCCTTCAGACGCGCTCGGACTTGTGCTCCTCTGGTGGTTCCTGGCCCCTGTGGCCGCGTGTCTTCCATTCGTGGTCGGGGTTCAGAATGCCTCTTTGCTGCAAGCGATCCATGAGGCGACGGCCTGCCTGACGACCACAGGCCAATCCGTCATCGCTGTGGAAGGCAACCTATGGCCGGCCAGCCTGATCGTCTGGCGGGGCACCCTGCACCTTCTGGGCGGCGCGGCCTCAATCATCATGGCCGCCAGTGTGCTGGCTGCACTGAACCTGGGAGGGCCGGGCATTCACCGCAGTGTCCTGTTCGTGATGCCGGAGACGAGCTTCTTCGATGCGGTTCCGAAAGTTGCACGTTCCGTCATTCTCATCATGATCGTGTCGATCACGGTCACGGTCCTTGCGCTGGAGCTGGCGGGCGAATCGGCCGGCCGGGCCTTCTCCGATGCGGTAAGTGTCTGGACGACCGGGCTGGTGGATCCCGCGCCTTATGGTCGCGCAAATGCGGGGCCGGTCGCGGATGTCATTCTGGCGATTGGCCTGGCAGGCGGCGCATTGGGATTGGCCGTGGCCCTCCCGCTCAGGGAACGCCGCGTGCTGCAGGCCCTGACGGATCCGGAGACGCAGGTGTTCGTGCTGCTCGTCTGCCTCTTCGCAGCGATGGCCGTTGCGTCCGGACTTGGCATTTTTGAATCGCTCGGCTGGTCGGTTTCGGCATTGGCAACCTCCGGTTTACCGCTGGGAAGCGCTGACACCTGGGACAAGGTCCCTCTGCCGGTATTTGTCCTTCCGGCGCTGATTGGCGGATCGGCCTTGTCGGCAGCGGGCGGGGTCAAGATCGCAAGGCTGATTGTTCTTTCCCGGCGCGCCGGGCTCGAGTTCCGGCAGCTTGGCTACCGCCGGTCCGTTCTGGGATTCCGGTTCCGTGACAGGAAAATGGATGAGCGAAGCGTGATTGGCGTCTGGGTTTACCTGATCGCCTACATCCTGTCGGTCTTTCTGGTCATGGTTGGGTTTGCCTTCACCGGTTTGTCTCTTGAAACCTCGATACGGCTGGCGATTGGCTGCCTCACCAATTCCGGCGGTCTTGTCGTGGGCCATGTTGCCCAGTTGGATCAGGCTGCTTCTGTTTTAGCCATTTTCTCGATGATTCTGGGCAGACTGGAGATTCTGGCGATCATTCCTGCAATTTCTATCAGTTTCTGGCGGGGGTAGATGGGGTTGCCCCTTGCGAAAGCCCCTCAATCCAGTTAGCCCGCGATCATAACAAGAACAACAGGACTAACCTGCTATGTCGGCTGATAAAAAACAGAACCTTCAGGATGCTTTCCTTAACGCCGTCCGCAAATCGCGTACGCCGCTGACGGTGTTTCTTGTAAACGGTGTAAAGCTGCAGGGTGTGGTGACTTGGTTTGATAACTTTTGTGTGTTGCTGCGGGGCGATGGCCGTCCACCGCAGCTTGTCTACAAGCATGCCATTTCCACGATCGCTCCAAGCTCACCGGTACAGCTCTTCGACGAAGAGCTCGACAAGGAATAGAGCCTTTTGGGCGACAAGCTGATCGATCGGCTCCCGGCACCGGAAATTGCCGGTGCGATCATTCCCTGGTTCACTCCAGCAAATCGACCGTCGGAAGACCGGCTGGAAGAGACGGCCGGCCTGATTCAGGCATTGGGCTGCGACCTCGCTTTTCTGCGTCCGGAACATGTGCGGCAGGTCAACTCGGCCCAGCTTCTGTCTGGCGGCATCCTGAATCGTCTCGCGGATGACCTCGAAGCAAGTGATTGCAGTCTGGTCGTTGTCGATGGCGCGCTGACGCCGGTGCAGCAACGGAATCTCGAGAAAAAGCTGGGTGTGAAGGTCATTGACCGGACGGGCCTCATACTTGAGATCTTCGGACTGCGCGCGCGGACGAAGGAAGGCCGCTTGCAGGTTGAACTGGCGCGGTTGCTGTACGAACGCTCCCGTCTTGTGCGAACATGGACCCACCTTGAGCGCCAGCGTGGGGGTGGCGGGTTTCTGTCCGGCCCCGGCGAGAGCCAGCTGGAAGCCGACCGACGAATGCTGGACGACAAGATTGTACGTCTGAAGTCCGAATTGGACGATGTGCGCCGCACACGTGCCGTTCAGCGCGCTGGCCGGCAGCGTACCGGCAAGCCGGTTGTCGCACTTGTCGGGTACACAAATGCGGGCAAGTCGACGCTCTTCAACCGGCTGACAGGCGCGCACGTGTTTGCCAAGGACATGCCGTTTGCAACGCTGGACCCGACGATCCGCCGGCTCGATCTGCCCACACTGGGGGAGGCCGCGCTGATCGATACGGTCGGATTTATCACCGACCTGCCCACGCACCTGATCGACAGTTTCCAGGCAACCCTCGAAGAGGCGATGCAGGCGGACTTGCTGGTTCATGTGAGGGACCGGTCGAGTCCGGCAGATCAGGAGCAGGCTGAGGATGTTGTGCGCGTGCTGGAACGCCTGGAACAGGAAACCGGTCTGCCTTTGCCACCGATGATTGAAGCCTGGAACAAGGCGGACCTTTTGCCCCCGGACAGGGCCGACGCGCTTGCTGTGTCAGCTGAGGTGCAGGAGGCCCACCCGGCCGTCCTGCTGTCTGCGGTCACCGGGAAAGGGGTGAACGCCCTGTTTGCCGCTATCGAGCGGGGATTGTTGCGCAGTGCGACAAAGGTAAGGGTCGTTCTTCGGCCTGAGGATGGCCGGGGCCGGGCATGGCTCCACCGGAATGGCGAAGTTCTGACCGATGAGATGCAGGATAATGCCACATCCCAGATGATTGTCCGGCTGAAAACAGACCGGCTTGGCCAGTTTCAGGCAGAATTCCCGTCCATAGAGATCGAGCCGGCTGACTAGGCTGGCGTCTCGGTTTTCTTGACCGCTTGCCAGAGGTTTTCCTGTGCATCGAGGTCCAGCGAGGCAAAGTCCTTTCCCCTGTCGGCCGCCAGGGATTCCATGGCGCGGAAGCGTCGTTCGAACTTTGCGTTGGCTTGGCGCAGGGCCACTTCAGGATCAATGTTCAGACGGCGGGCGAGGTTTGCCGCGACGAACAGCAGGTCACCGACTTCATCCATGATCGCATCTGCGTCACCGCTGGCGATCGCCTCCTTCACTTCTGCTGTTTCCTCGTTCAGCTTGTCGAAGATCTGTTCGGCTTCGGTCCAGTCAAAGCCCGTCCGGGCCGCGCGCTTCTGAAGTTTCTCGGCGCGAAGCAATGCGGGCAGGGAGAGTGCCACGCCCTCCAGTGCGCTTGCGTCGGCTTCTCCCTGCGCTTTGGCCGCGCGTTCCTCGGCCTTGACGACTTCCCACGCGACGACCTGGTCATCGGCAGAGCGATTGTCGCTTGTCTCAAAGACATGAGGATGGCGGCGGACCATCTTTTCGTTGATTGCAGCGGCAACATCCGCCGCATCGAAGATGCCGTCTTCTGCCGCCATCTGGCTGTGAAACGCGACCTGGAACAGCAGGTCTCCCAGCTCCTCCCGCAAGTCGCTCATGTTGCCGCGTTCAATTGCGTCAGCAACTTCGTAGGCTTCTTCAATTGTGTAGGGGGCAATGGATTGGAAGGTTTGCTCCAGATCCCATGGGCAGCCACCGTCAGGGCTGCGAAGCCGGGCCATTATGTCGAGCAGGCGCACAAATTCTTCCGCTGCGCGTTGATGGGGGGACGGGGCGGATCGATCCATGAAGCCGTTCCTGTTGTTTTGCTGGCCTGTTGTTCTGGCTGAACCGGTAAGGCGGGATTTTGCCACGGGCATGGCGTTGACGACACAGCCGGAATGGATTGACTTTAACCGCGGTGCAAGAGACGTGAAGGCCTACAGACTTGTATTCTGCACTTCCATTGAGCCAAAGGCGAGGCGCCGTTCATGAAAGATCGTACGATCCTGGTAGGCATTGACTGGGGCGCCTCAACCTTTCGTGCCTGGGCCTTCGACGAGGAAGGTGAGGTCATTGGCGGGATTTCCGTGCCCGATGGCATCCTGACCCACTCCGGTGATGCATTGGGCCGGCTGAAGTTTCACATCAATGAGTGGCTGAGCGAGTGGCCCCAGGTTCCGATCATTGCCTGCGGAGGGATTGGCGGGTCGCAAGGGATCCAGCAAATCGACCATCGGTCCGTTCCGACCATGATTGCGGACCTTCCGAAACATCTGGCGATGGCTCATGGTGTTCACATTGTGCCGGGTCGGAAACAGGCTTCACCGCCTGATGTCATGCGGGGTGAAGAAACGCAGCTGTTTGCACTGGATGAAGCAATCGGTGCTGTCTGTTTCCCCGGCACTCACACCAAGCATGTAACCGTGGAACATGGGCGCATTCTTGGCTTCACCACCGAGATGACCGGCGAACTACGTGCATTGCTGCTGGCAAACGGCGGACTGCAGACTCCGCAAGACGTCGAACAGGAATTCAGCGAGGCAGTGTTTCGCGAATGGGTCGAGTATTCACTTGACCCTGATGATGCGGCGTCGCCTTTTGCGGTGCGTGCCGCGCGTATGACGGGATTGCTGGACCCGAAGCATCATGAGGCGGCCCTTACCGGATTGCTGATCGGTGCTGATATCGCTGCGCACTATGATCCGGGCGATGAACTGACCCTGGTCGCCGATGGCGCGATCCTGGAATCCTACCGGCTTGCGCTGGATACTCTGGGCGCCGAATTTGACGAATTGTCGGCCGAAGAAGCCACGCAGGATGGCCTGTTCGGACTGGCGGAAGAAGCGGGACTAATCGGATGATGCTGGCGCCGGAATGCGTCGCCCCAACGGGGTGTGTGCTGGGCAAGGGCCCGGTTTGGAGCGAGACGGAAGGGTTTCTCTGGTGGGTCGATATCAAGCGCGCCAAGCTTCACCGGTATAATCCCAGAACAGGCAATACCCGCCGTTACGACCTGCCGCTCCGCGCAAGTTGTTTTGCGTTGTATGATGGTAATTTCCTCCTGGCGGGAGACCGAGAAATAGGCGTTTATGATCCGTCTACTGAAATGTATGACCGGATTTGCCAGATTGAAGGTGAGCCAGAGGGAAACCGGACGAATGATGGCGGTGTGGCGCCAGACGGCTCATTCTGGTTCGGGACCATGGACGATTCGGAAAAAGAAGCGCGTGGCAGCTATTTCCGGTACGGGACCGACAAGACGCTCACCCAGTTGCGGTTGCCATCTGTCATGGCGACCAACTCGATGCAGTTTTCTCCCGACGGTCGTACTTTCTATACGTGTGACAGCGTTGAGCAGGAAATTCTTGCTTATGATTTTGATCCCGCGTCCGGTGTGCTGAGTGGCCGCCGGGTTTTTGCCTCGACGTATGAATTCGGTGGCTTTCCGGAGGGATCGGTCATTGATTCGGAAGGATGCCTCTGGACGTGTCTCTGGGGCGCTTCGAGGGTCGTCCGGTACACGCCGGACGGGGAAGTCGATCAGATTATCATCCTTGCGGCACCGCGCCCGACTAGCGTGGCGTTCGGTGGTCCTGATCTGAGGACGATGTTCATCACTACGGCCAGGGCAGGGATGAGCTTCCCTCAATTGGACGCCCGGCCATTGTCCGGAAGTCTGTTTGCCGTTCAGGTTGATGTGCCAGGGCTCCCGGCGCGCGAGTTTGGTGTGCCAAAGTCCTGAGACGGGGGCTTGCGGAGGTTTGTCAGGCACCTCAAATGCCTTCACATTGAAATTGGTGTAGTTTAGGCGTGGACGTGGCGGCTCAAAACCGCTAACTCCCCGCTTTTCAAGAGAGTGTCGGAATGGCCGATAAGGTGAAGAAGAAACGGGTCGGGCCCATCACGTTCCTGCGCCAGGTGCGCGCGGAAGGGAACAAGGTGACCTGGACGTCGCGTCAGGAAACGATTCAGGCAACCATTTTCGTTGTCATAATGTCGATCCTTATCGCGCTCTTCCTTTTTGGCGCCGATGTCTTGATCAACCTGTTTGTTAAAACGATCACCGGCCTGTGAGGCTTGTGACGGACCGATTTCAAGGAGTGCGCTGGCCCCATGGCTGAAGCGAAATGGTACATCGTCCATGCCTATTCCAACTTCGAAAAGAAGGTGGCGGCAACGATTCTGGAACAAGCCCAGCGCAAGGGGCTGTCTGATCTGATCGAAGATATTCAGGTTCCCACCGAAGAAGTGGTCGAAGTTGCGCGCGGTAAGAAAAAGACCGTGGAGCGCCGTCACTTCCCGGGCTACGTCCTTCTGAAGACCGTCATGACCGACGATGTGTACCACCTGGTAAAGGACACGCCGAAAGTGTCTGGCTTCCTGGGCGCTGAAGGTGGCAAGAAGCCGTTGCCGGTTCGCCAGCGTGAAGTTGACCGGATTCTCGGCACGGCCACCGATTCCGATGCTGACCGGCCACGCCCCAAAATCTCGTTCGAAGTTGGCGAGCAGGTGCAGGTCAATGACGGTCCGTTCCAGGGCTTCGAGGGCGCGGTCGAAGAGATCGACGAGGCCAATGGCCGCCTCAAAGTGACTGTTTCCATTTTCGGACGCGGAACTCCGGTAGATCTGGAGTTCGAGCAGGTCACCAAAGTCTGACCAAATCACGAGGTTTTAACCGCGAACGTCTGCCGGTCGCGCTTGAATCCTCACAACATGGGTTGTATTTGCCAACCCACGTGCCGCCTTAGCTCAGTCGGTTAGAGCGCTAGATTGTGGATCTAGAGGTCCCCCGTTCGAACCGGGGAGGCGGTACCATCTCTTCTGGATACTTTACTGCATCAGCTGTGCTTTTTTTCGGGTTCGCGGGAACAAATTTCTATCTCGGGCGTAATTTGACGCGCTTGATGCAATCTGTTGCAAAAGGGCCGCGGTGGTAAGGAAATCCCTGCCGTTTCGGGGGCTTCACTCCCAAAAGGGGCTCGCAGCGAGAGTAAATTGAGTTTAATCAGGAATCATCGGGTAATGTGCCCGAATGAACCTGCGGCCGAGGACAATCCCGTCTTTCGGCACATAAAAGGGGATTGAGTATGAAGAAAACTCTTATGTGCGCGACAGCCGCGGCCGCGTTCGCGACTGCTGGTCTCGCCGCTCACGCGGATGAAGGCTGGTATGGCCGCGGCGACGTCGTTTATGGTTTCTCCGGCGATCTGGATCACGATCCTGAGCGCAAGAACATCATTGGCTCGCTTGAGGGCAGCTCCGATGCAAACGAAGACCTCGGTGGTCAGCTTGGCCTCGGCTATGCTTACGACAATGGTTTCCGTTTCGAAGGAACGTTTGGTTACCGTGGTGGTGATCTGGACGTGCCGGCGACCTTTGGCCCCGGCGTAACCGGTGTCACGCTGAACCCGCAAGGCAACCTTCAGGTCGCAGACCTGATGCTGAACGCCATCTATGATTTCAATCGCGCTGGTGTGATTCAGCCGTATGTCGGCCTTGGTGTCGGTGCTGCTCGCGTTAAAGCGAAAGCCAGCAACCTCAACGTCGGAACCGTCGGTAATTTGGCCGCTGCAAACGGCTTCAATGGTGACGACACAACGATGGCATATCAGGGCCTGCTCGGCCTTGGCTTCAAAGTGTCTGATCGTCTGACCCTGGATCTTGGCTACAAGTATTTCTATGCTGACGATCTGACTTTCGATAGAAACCCCCTCGGTGGGACAGACTACGAAGCGACGCTGTCGGAACATCTGGCGACTGTAGGCCTGCGCTACTCGTTTGGCGCACCGCCTCCGCCGCCACCTCCGCCGCCGCCTCCGCCACCTCCGCCGCCGCCACCTCCGCCGCCTCCGCCACCTCCGCCGCCGCCACCGCCGCCTCCGACTGAAGTGTCGACCGGTCCGGAAGTGGTCTGCTCGGACCTTGGCCAGAGCTTCGTGGTGTACTTCGAGTGGGATCGTGCGGATCTGACAAGCCAGGCTTCGGCCGTGATCGATCAGGCTGTGGCGAACATCCAGTCCGAAGCAGGTTGTGCAACCAGCTCGGTCACCATTGCGGGTCACACTGATACGTCGGGTGCCAGCGCCTACAACAAACGTCTGTCTCAGCGCCGCGCTGATGTCGTCGGAGAAGCGCTTGTTGCCCGTGGCATCAATGCTTCCCTGATCACGGAAGAAGCCAAAGGCGAGACCGACCTGGCGAAAGCAACTCGCGACGGTGTTCGTGAGCCGCTGAACCGTCGTTCGGAAGTCGTGATCACCGTTAAGTAAGACGGTCCACGCAGGAATTTGAGAACGGCCCGGCCTTGTGTCGGGCCGTTTTTATTTTGCCTTTCATCGCAGGACTTGCCGGAAATCGTTTCCTGTGAAACCAAGAACCATGATTGATCTGAGCACTTTGAGCCACGACGATGAGGCAGCCCGAGAGCGCCTGATGTCGCGCGCGACCGATATGGTTTCCCAGACACGCGATTGGGCTTCCATAAACACTGGCAGCTGGAACATCGATGGCTTGCGCCAGTTGGCGCCCATCCTGGCTGACGCCTTTTCCGAACTCGATGCCGAAGTCCGTCTTGATCCGGGGGACCCGTTTGAGTCGGTGAGCGATTCCGGTGAAACGGAGACGACAGAAACGTCTTCCGTGATCCGTGTTTCGGCCCGGCCTGATGCACCCGTTCAGGTGGTCATGTCCGGTCACTATGACACCGTTTTTCCGCCAGGCACGTTTGATACGATTCGCGATCTGGGTGGCGATCGGCTGAACGGGCCGGGACTCGCCGACATGAAAGGCGGTCTCTGTGTTATGCGGGAAGCGCTGCTGGCCTTTGAAGCAGGCCCACTGAAAGACCGGCTCGGCTACCAGATTGTCATCACACCGGACGAGGAAATCGGTAACTTTGCCAGTTCCCGTGCGCTGACAGAGGCTGCACGTTCGGGGGCGCATATCGGTATGACGTACGAACCCTGCATGGATACAGGCGCCATGTCCGGCGGACGAAAAGGATCGGCGGTTTTCGATATCGTGCTACGTGGCCGTGCGGCCCATGCTGGCCGCGCCAAGCACGAAGGACGCAGCGCTGTGGAAGCTGCCGCCGAACTCGTGGTGGGGCTGGAAGGACTGAATGGGAAGCGCGACGGCGTGACGATCAACGTCGGATCCATTGATGGAGGTGGCCCGGTGAATATCGTTCCGGATCTGGCGATCGTGCGCTTCGGTGCCCGGGCCCCTGATGCAGATGCCGCGGCATGGGCAACCGCTGAGGTTCAGCGCCTGTTCGCCCACGCAACAGCCCGCGATGGCATTCACGGGCACCTGCATGGCGGCTTTTACCGCCCTCCCAAACCGCGGAACACAGCGCAACAGGCTTTGTTCGATGCTGTCCGGGCAACCGGTCAGGCGATCGGTCTGGACCTTGTATTCGAGGACACCGGAGGTGTCTGCGAAGGAAACAACATCTTCGCGGCAGGCGTGCCGAACGTCGATACACTCGGCGTAATGGGGGGGCGCATTCACTCCCATGAAGAATACGTTCTCACGAACAGTTTTCCGGAACGGGCAACATTGTCTGCGTTGCTGCTTAACAGGCTGGCAGATGGCAGGTTGGACGGCGCTGGCATCAAAGCACTTATGGATAGCTGACCATGGCAGAAAACTATGTGATGCGGCCTTCGCGGCTTAGCGATTTGCCGGCATTGATTGAACTGGCTGAACTGTCCGGACCCGGATTTACCAGTCTCCCCGTTGACGTCCCGATTCTGCGGGAACGGCTGCAGAAATCAGATGACGCCTTTCTTGGCCGTCTTCATCGAATAGAATACGGCAAATATCTTCTGATGATGGAGAATGCCGACACGGGTGAGGTTGTGGGATGCTCGGCTGTCAAAGCGGGCACAGGGATAGATCAGCCTTTCTTCAACTATCGCGTCATCACACTGGCCCAGGCCAGTCAGGCGGCCGGAAACCTTCGGTTCGATATGGACGCGCTTGTCCTGACGAATGAATATGTGGGGTATACGGAAGTCGGCACGCTGTTCCTGAAACCCGAACACCGTGGGGGCGGGGCAGGGCGGCTTGCTGCACAATCGCGATACCTGCTCATGGCGGCAGCTCCGGACAGGTTCGGTGACAAAGTGCTCGCCGAACTGAGAGGTGTTGTCGATAATGCGGGGCGCTCGACCTTCTGGGAATGCCTCGGACGGCATTTCTTCCGGATGGATTTCACGGAAGCTGACCGGCTCTCTGCAACCACCGACAACCAGTTTATTGTGGACCTGATGCCGAAGTATCCAATCTATGTGGACTTGTTGCCGCCGGAAGCGCGGGAAGTGATCGGACGGTGCCATTCAGACGGTGTAGGGGCTTACAAACTTCTCCAGTGGGAAGGGTTTGAGTTCGACCGCACCGTAGACATCTTTGATGGCGGGCCTCTCGTGACAGCGCAGCGCCGGCATATCCGGACGATCCAGGAAAGCCGGCGTGTTCGGTTTGAAGTAGGCGATGTGGCTTCCGATCCAGCGGCTGTTCAGGGCCTGGCCTCCAGCGACATGCTCGCGGACTTCAGGGTGGTTCTTGCGAAAAGTATTCTGACGGATCAGGACACAGCGGTAGTGAGCCCCGGTACGCTTGAGGTTCTCAAGTTGAAACCGGGGGCTGAAGGACGTGTGTGGCAACGGAGTAAGTAGCAATGGACGGTGTATATATCGATGGTCGTTGGCGAGCAGGGAGCGGCGCGCCGGTTCAGAACCATTGCCCCGCCACTGGAGATATCGTCTGGGATGGTCTCGGGGCAGACGATTCAGAGGTTCATGAGGCGGTTGCGTCTTCGCGGAAGGCTTTTCAGCATTGGAGCCGCCTGCCGCAGGGAGACCGGACTGAAATTCTGGAACGCTACGCGGAAGAGATTGCGAAGCGGACGGATGCCATCGCGGAAACGGTCAGCCGGGATATGGGAAAGGCATTGTGGGAGTCGAAATCCGAAGCGGCGACGATGAAGGCCAAAGTGGGTGTTTCCATCGCCGCGCAGGTTGAGCGGGCTGGAACGAAGTTCAGTTCCGCCAATTTCGGATCTTCCCACCTGACCCATCGCCCGCATGGGGTTATGGCCGTGTTCGGCCCATTCAATTTTCCCGGTCACTTGCCAAATGGCCATATCGTTCCGGCGCTCCTCGCCGGAAACACGTGTGTGTTCAAGCCGTCTGAACTGGCGCCGGGAGTGGCCTTTCATATGGCAGATGCGTTTGCCGCAGCCGGACTGCCGGAAGGATGTCTCAATATTGTTCATGGCGGCCGGGATACGGGCGGTGCGTTGCTGAATGCCGACATCAACGGCCTTCTGTTTACAGGCTCTGCAGCAACCGGTGTCTTCTTCCATAAGCATTTTGCTGGCCGCCCGGAAGTAATCCTAGCCCTCGAAATGGGGGGGAATAACCCGCTGATCATCTGGGACCCTGCGGATGTGGACGCGGCCGCCGACATTGCGGCGCAATCGGCTTTCCTGACGACGGGGCAGCGCTGTTCCTGTGCGCGCCGTGTGATCCTTCCCGAAGGGGCATGGGGGGATCAGGTCACCGAAGCGATCGTTGCGCGGGCAGAAGGTTTGGCCGTCGGCGCGTGGAATGAGGACGGTGCATTTATGGGGCCTCTGGTCTCGGAGAAAGCTGCCGTGAACGCAGTGGAATTCCAGAACATGTTGCTTGCCCGTGGCGGCCGCGCATTGAAACCACTGGAACAATTGGAGCGGGGAGGCGGCTTTGTTTCCGCCGGTGTGATCGACGTGACAGGCGCCACGGACATTCCGGATGAGGAATTGTTCGGTCCGGTCATGCAGATCATCCGAGTGCCAGATTTCGATCAGGCAATCGTTCGCGCAAATGCAACGCGTTATGGCTTGTCCGGTGGACTTGTCAGCGATGATGATGGGCTTTGGGTGAAAGCACACCATGAAATGCGAGCTGGCATTCTAAACCGTAACAGGCCGACAGCTGGCGCCAGCGGGTCCATGCCGTTCGGCGGCCCGGGGCTTTCCGGAAACTTCCGTCCGGGTGCGTACTATGCGGCCGACTATTGTGCCTGGCCCCAGGCGAGCCAGGTGTCAGACAAGGCAGAACGCATGAGCGCGCAGGGATTTCCCAAGTGACCGCCAGAGAAGTCAATTTCGATGGGCTTATCGGCCCAAGCCACAATTATGGGGGACTATCCGACGGGAATCTCGCAAGTTCCCGCAATGCCGGTGACGTTTCCAATCCGCGTGAGGCAGCCCTTCAGGGCCTGGAGAAAATGCGGACCCTGTTGAGGGCTGGTCTGACACAAGGCGTTCTGCCGCCACTGCCGCGGCCGAATTTTGATCTTCTGGTTTCAGCCGGTTTCGGCGGTAGTGACAGGCAAATTATAGAACAAGCCGCGGCGCAGGCGCCGCGCCTCCTGAAAGTTGCTTATTCCGCCAGCAGCATGTGGAC
This sequence comes from uncultured Hyphomonas sp., assembly GCF_963677035.1. NCBI lineage: Bacteria > Pseudomonadati > Pseudomonadota > Alphaproteobacteria > Hyphomonadales > Hyphomonadaceae > Hyphomonas > uncultured Hyphomonas sp. The sequence continues at coordinate 3,106,851 of NZ_OY781472.1, read as the reverse complement.
TGCCAATGCTGCAACAGTATCGCCTTCGGCGGACACGCAGGACGGACGTCTCCACCTGACTTCGGCCAATCTTTCGACGATGTTGCACAGGTCTCTTGAGCATCCGGATACAACGGCATCGCTGCAGGCGATCTTCGGCGATGATCGGCATTTTGCTGTGCATGCCGCTTTGCCGATGCATGCCGATTTTGCGGATGAGGGCGCAGCGAACCATGTCCGGTTGTGTGCGAGCCATGGCGGACCTGGTGTGGAACTGTTCGTCTATGGGCGCGATGCCGGAGAAAGTGTGGCAGGTTTTCCCTCCAGGCAGACACGGCTTGCCTCAGAAAGCATATCGCGTGGTCATGGGCTGGTGCCGGAACGTTCCGTTTTTGCCCGGCAGTCCGCGGAGGCAATCAATGCCGGCGCATTCCATAATGACGTGGTTTGCGTCGGGACGGCTGACACCCTGTTTTTCCATGAAGCTGCATTTGAAGATACGGCGGCCACTCTGGAACAACTACGGAAGGCCGCCGACGGATTGTTTGAGCTGAAGCCGGTCATGGTCCCGGCGGCTGAAGTGCCACTGGAAGACGCCATCCGATCTTACCTGTTCAATTCACAATTGCTCGTCATCCCCGGCGAGTCCCGTCTGGTTCTTGTTGCGCCGAGTGAAGTTCAGGATACGGACTCGACGCGTGCTTATTGCGAGCGTCTCATCAGTGGAAACGGGCCGATTGGCCGGGTCGACTATGTTGATGTCCGGCAATCCATGCGAAATGGCGGAGGGCCTGCCTGCTTGCGCCTGAGGGTCGTGATGACAGAGGCGGAAATCGCGGCCTGCCATCAGGCCGTATTGCTGACGGAAGAGCGTATCGACGCTTTGCAGGCTGTCGTCCGTTCGGCTTACCGCGACCGGCTCGCGCCAGAGGATCTCGCGGATTTGTCATTTGCGGACGAGTGCCGAATTGCGCGAGAGGCCTTACTCGATGTTCTCGAACTGGAGGGACTGGCATGATCCGTCTTTATGACTATTGGCGTTCATCTGCAGCGTACCGCGTACGTATCGCACTGAATCTCAAAGGTGTCCCTTATCAGCAGGTCCCCGTGAATATCGCCCCGGGTGCTGATCAACAAAGATCAGAAGACTACCGGGCCGTGAACCCACAGATGCGGGTTCCTACGATGGAGGTCGATGGACAGCGGGTGGGACAGTCCCTCGCCATCTTTGAATGGCTGGAAGAAACATATCCTGATCCGGCAATCCTCCCTGCAGACCCATGGGCCCGGTTGCAGGCCCGCTCGTTCGCCGACACGATTGCCTGTGACATTCATCCGCTGAACAATCTCTCCGTATTGTCTGCGCTCCGAAGTGAGCTTGGGGCCCATGATGCCGCAGTGATACGCTGGTATCATGACTGGATCCGGCGCGGGTTCGAGGCGCTGGAGGCGTTTGCTGCCGGGCAGGGGCAAGCGCGCTTCCTGTTTGGAGACGCACCGACCGTCGCAGAAATTACGCTGGTTCCGCAGATCGCCAATGCGCGGCGATTCGATATGGATCTTTCGGCCTTTCCAACACTTGTTGCGCTGGATGCGTTGTGCCTTGAACTGGAAGCCTTCCAGAAGGCAACGCCCGAGGCCAACAGGCCAGACTAGTTCCGGTTGCTCTTCTTGCGGCGTTCATCCGTATCGCCCGGGCGCCGGATGTCGACAATTTCAACTTCCTCCAGGTCCCCGAGCGGCTCGGCCATTGGGGAGGCATTGGCGTCGAGCCATTCGCTGAATTTCGCGGCCGATTCGCCAACACCTGAATCCGGCGCAAGCAGTGAAAATCCATTCTCATGGACCGTTGAAAGATCTTTCACACAAGTATCGCTGTCGACCAGATGGGCCGGACAATAAGCATCCGCAGATTTTGCCGGGTCTTCAATCAATGTGACCGACTCAGGATTTTTACCAATTCTGTAAAAGCCGCCGAAGCGCTCCATCAGGTCAGGTTCAAGTTCGATCTCGGCCAGAAGGGCATCCGGAAGTGGCGTGTCGGCGGCAATGACCAGAGCGCGGCCGCGATTGTGTTTCCTGAGATAGATCAGAAAAGCCCGGGCCAGATCGTCTCCTTTCGCATCAGCGCGATAAAGGGGCGCATAGACCGGGCCGATTGCTGTGAGCCCATCTTCGAGCATGCGCCCCTGAAGGCGGGCCGTTTGTTCTTTCTTGTCGAGTTGCTTGCCGGAACGACCCTTCAATTCGGAGGCGCTATCCACAAGGAAGACATCAGTGGCCCAGCCATCTTTCCAGACAGCCGGTGGAGTTTGCTTCGGGATCACGGCCCAGCTCGCATAGTCGGTGTAAACGAGGGGGCTCATCTCGATATAGGGCGGAGGCGAAACGACCGTGCGCCACAGCCAGACGCCCAATCCGACAGCGATAAGGGCCGAAGCGATCCAAAGAGCAGGTTTCTTCATTGAGGTGTGTCCGGTTGCGATAGGCGGCTCAGCCGTGTGCTTGCAACGCGAGAGCCAGCCCTGAATAGCGGGGTTGGTCGACAGACAACTGCGCAATTGTGGTGGTTTTTAGATGGTCCAGCAGGCCGTCTGTGGAAAGGTCCATGCTTCCGGTCCTGATGCGATCGCAAAGATTGCGGTTCAGGGTTTCCAGCGGCGTATTCGGATCGGTGTTCAGCAGCGCAGCCAAACGCGCTTTTTCCTCTACTTCCGCCTCCGGACGCTGCTCCAGTTCGCGAAGAATCGTTGCCAGGACATTGGAGGCGACCCGGGCGTGAAATGCCGCATGACCTGTGAGTTGAGGCGACGCTGTATCATCGATAAAGCGCTTCACCGCTTCGACGAGTTCAGCCGTTGAGGGGGCGTCATGCATGGTCGCGCATTCCTTCCAGCAGGTTCACGAGATCTATCTCGGTCTCCGAAACGCGCCGGCCAATGGCCGCCCGTTCGACGCTTGGGTCAGCGCCGGACCGGAAGGCCTCGTACATTGTCATACACATGATGCCCCATTTCAGGCTGCCCAGCATTTCCCACCAATCGATATCGCGGGGCGCCATCGGCGGACCACCGGCGGCGGCGTAAGCTTCCAGCAGGTCCGGCAGGTCGCCAAACCCGCCAACACGCTTGTCAGCATGTCCAAAACGCCAGGAATTGACACAAAGCCAGGCGATGTCTTCGCGAGGGTCTCCGATATGGGCGAGTTCCCAGTCGAGTATGGAGGCGAGTCCTTGTTCGGAAACCATCAGGTTCCCGAGCCGGAAATCGCCATGTACCAGGACACCGGGCAGAGCCGCCGGCGCATTTGCCTTGAGCCAGGATATCGCGAGTTCGAACACCGGGCGGGGCAGGTCATAGGCCCGGTAGATAGATTCATACTTGGCCAGTTGGTTCAGCCCGTCGCTGACGGGCAGGTCAGGCAGGGTGTCAGTCGGAATGGAATGGATCCGGGCGAGGGCATCGCCGCACTGTCCGGCAAGAATTTTACGCGCGCCTGAATACTCATCGTCGCGGAGTATTTTTCGGCCAAGAGTCTCCCCACTAATACGATCCATGACAAAAGCCTGGCCGAGTTGCGGATCGTCCTCGAAGACGCCGAGCACCGGTGGTACAGGAACTCCGGCTTTTGCCGCGTGGGTCAGGAGTGTCGCTTCCATTGCCAGACCGATCGCCTGGGACGAGCGGGCCACTTCAGCGCCGCCGGGCGCGCGCCTGAGAATCAGGGCGTTTTCCTGGCCGTTTCCCGAGACTTGAAAGGCCCACGTTTCCTGGCTTGCGCCGCCGGAAAGGCGTTTAAGGTCGCTTACTGAACTGCCAGCACCAAACTTTGTTTTGGCCCAGGCCTCTAGCGCGCTTGCGATCTGTTCGTTACTTCCCATCTTCGCCACAATTGCAGGGAAGAAAGAGCGTGCCAAGCTCTTCCCCTGCGAGAGCATTACGCGCTGTCCGGAAGGAGTTTCACTAGATGGCCAAGAAGCCAAAAAAGGACATGGGCATTCTTGAGGTGGAAAAACTGCCTCGTGTGAGTGCCTGGGCCTGGCTGCGCGCGCGCTTCTTTGCCGGAATGGTGATCGCGCTTCCGATCGTTGTGACCTTCGCGATCCTGCAATTCTTCATAAATTATATCGACCAGCGGGTCGTTCCATTCCTGCCGGAATCTTTGAGACCGGAAACTTACCTGAATTATGCCGTGCCCGGGTTCGGCGTGATTGTGCTGGTCCTGTTTCTGACAATCCTGGGCGCGATTACGACAAACCTGCTGGGGCGGTCAGTCGTTGTCATTACCGATCGCGTGCTGAGCCAGATCCCGATCGTGCGGACCGTCTATTCTTCGTTCAAGCAACTCGTCGATGTCTTTGCGAACAATCCGACAGAACAGTTTCGCGAATGCGTTTTGATCCAGTTTCCAAGAGAAGACAGCTGGTGCCTTGGCTTTGTCGCGGCCCCGGCGCGCGGTGAGGTCAGATCGCATCTGAGTGAAGAATATATTGGTGTCTTTGTTCCCACGACCCCCAACCCGACGTCCGGCTTCATCATGTTTGTGAAAGCTGAAAACACGATCAAGCTGCATATGAGCGTCGAAGAAGGCGCGCGCATGATCCTTTCGGCAGGGCTTGTGGTGCCAGAGCACCCGGATGTGCAGGCCGCGATCGACGCGGCAAATGACAAGCAGCCTAAGAAAGAAGCCGGGGAACCATCATCTCCCGAACCAGACGCAGAGCCCGGCCACGAACCGACTCAAGATCCGGATCTGAAGTAACCAGCGCTTCGGCATCTTTCGCCGCAATGGCGAGTAGCGCTGCGTCTTCGGACAGGTCGATCACACGATAATCGGTGGCCCCCGCCTGGCGAAGGCCCAGAATGTCGCCCGGACCACGGAGCTTGAAATCCGCTTCGGCGATCTCGAAACCGTCATCTGTTCGCCGAAGCGTCTCAATTCTTTCCCGCGCCATATCGCCGAGGGGCGGACGGTAAAGCAGTAGGCAATAGGAGGGCTTGTCTCCGCGGCCAACGCGCCCTCTCAACTGGTGGAGCTGGGCCAGTCCAAAGCCCTCGGCGCGTTCGATCACCATGATGGTCGCTTCCGGGACGTCGACACCCACTTCGATTACGGTCGTTGCAACAAGGACCCGGGTGGCGCCGGTACGAAAGTTCTCGAGTGCCGAATCTTTTTCAGCCGCTTTCAGCCGGCCGTGAACAAGGCCAATGGGCACGTTCAGCTGTTTCGACAGCATGGCGTGACGGCCGACTGCGGTGGAATCGTCCTCATCCACGTCCACTTTCGGGCAGACCCAGAACACCCGCTCGCCGCGGCTGATGGCGCGTCCGACGGCATCGACGACTTCTTCCATCCGCGTGTCGGGGATCGCGCGTGTTTCGACGGGTTTTCGTCCGGCAGGTTTCTCATCAAGGATAGAGACATCCAGATCGCCGTTGACTGCCTGTGCCAGCGTCCGGGGAATGGGCGTCGCACTCATGACCAGCATGTGCGGGCTTTTGGCCTTGCCTGCCAGTTTCATTCGGTCGGCAACGCCGAAGCGGTGTTGCTCATCCACGATGACGAGGCCCAGGTTCCTGAATCTGACGGCGTCCTGAAACAGGGCGTGTGTGCCTGCAATGATCTGGATCGACCCATCCGCGAGCCCCATGAGCGTCGCTTCCCGCACTGTGCCCTTGTCGCGACCGGACAAGGCGGCGACCGAATAGCCGAGCGGAGACAGGAGCTTGTTCAGTGTCTCATATTGCTGCCGGGCAAGCACTTCTGTTGGCGCCATGAATGCAGACTGGAAACCACCCGCGGCGGCCTGAACGGCTGCCATTGCGCCAACAAGCGTTTTGCCGGCGCCCACATCGCCCTGCAGCATGCGCCGCATAGGCGATGTGCCTGACATGTCTTCTGAAATCTGATCGAATGCCCGCAACTGCGCACCGGTTGGTGCAAAGGGCAGGGCGCGCAGCAGTCCGGCGAGGCGTTCTTCGGCTGCGGGTATGCTTGGGGCTGCGCGCCGTTTGCGTGCCATTCGGGCCAGGGCAAAGGCACTCTCGCGTGCCAGGGCCTCATCATAGGCAAGCCGCTCACGTGCCAGGGCAAACTTCTCTTCGTCGTAGGTGTCAGGCGTGTGCAGCCACTGCAGCGCCTCCTTGAAAGCAGGCCAGCGCTTGGCCTCTACCAACCCCGTGTCGGCCCATTCGGGAAGATCATCCGGAACGCGCTGCAAGGCTTGTTCGGCAAAGCCGTGCACCCGTTTGTTCGTAAGGCCTGCCGTCAGCCCGTAGATCGGTTCTACAGCTGGCGGTAACGCGCCGCGCGTGGGATCGACGATGTAGTCGGGATGGGTCATCTGCCGTTCGCCGCGATAATCCTCGATCCGGCCGGACACGACGCGCTCCTTGCCCATCGGGAACTGGCCCTGCAGCCAGCGCCCATCGGCGCGGAAGAAGGCGAGCGTCAGAAAGCCGGTTCCGTCATATAGCTGTACGCGGTGAGGCGACTTTTCGTTATAGGGCGCGTGATAGGCGTGGACCTCGCCTTTGACCGTCGCGACCTCTCCGAATTCTGTTGACTCAATCGAGGGGCGGACCCGTCTGTCGAGCCAGCGCTCGGGCAGGTGGAGCAGCAAGTCCCAGACGTGTTCACCGCCCGCCAGCCGCTCCAGCGCAGGCTTGAGTTTCGGCCCGACACCCGAAAGGGAATCCAGAGGCTCAAACAGGGGAAAGAGTCGCTCGTCTCGCATCCCGCCGAACCTATGCTGAGCCCTTCGATGGCACAACGCCGCTTTGACCCGGAGAGGAAAGGGCTTATGTCTTTCCCCAGATTGAGGAGCCGCCCATGGATGCCCGCCGCCGTAAGCTGAAATTCCGCGCCTGGCGCCGGGGATTCCGGGAAATGGATCTGTTGATGGGCAGTTTTGCGGATCAGCATCTCGATACATATGGCGAAACCGAACTTGATCAGTTTGAAGCGCTGCTGGAGCTGCCTGACTGGGAAGTTTATGCCTGGCTGGTGGGCCAGGCCGACGTTCCGGACGATCAGCGCAGCACAGTTCTGGACCAATTGATCGCATTCAAGTACGCCGCGCAGGCCGGTTGAGCGAACGCTTCGGCGCCTGGGCTCACGGCCTAACTGCGTCTGAAGGTCTGGCATGACACCTGTCGAACTCCTGAAATCCCTGAGTGGTCCCGCTGCGCTGGGCGGCGCACCGTTTGGTGCAGACCTGATGGTATTGATCCCGGCGCTGCAGGCGCGGGGCGGAATCGGGATGTATGTCGCCCGGGACGACAAGACCGCAGCCACCGCCCGGAGATTGGCCGAATTCATTGCCCCGCGTCTCGATCAGGTCGACCTGCCGGGCTGGGATACGTTGCCCTACGACCGGGTTAGCCCAACGGCGAGTGTCGCGGCGCGGCGGTGCGCAGGACTTGCCCGCCTGTCACGCTATGAAGCCGGGCAGGGGCCGTTGCTGGTCGTGACCACAGCCACAGCGGTCGTCCAGCGCGTTCCGCCGCTGGAGACGATGCGGCGCTCGTCCTTTTCGATGATCGCAGGCCAGGCCGTCAGCCAGAAGGAGCTGAATGAATACCTGCTGGTGAATGGTTATGTGCGCGCCAGCACCGTCAGGGAGCAGGGTGAGTACGCCATTCGTGGCGGGATCATCGATATCTTTCCGCCGACGGCCGGAGAGCCCCTGCGGCTTGATTTCTTCGGTGACACGCTGGAGACGATCCGCACGTTCGATACGGAGACTCAGCGGTCCACCGGAGACACACAGTCGGTCGCATTCGCGCCGGTCAGCGAGATCCTGTTCGACGATGATATCCTGAGCCGGTTTCGCGAGAAATATCTCGATGTCTTTGGTCCTCCGTCCGGCGATCCGATGTACGAGGCTGCACGGGCATCGATCAGGCGGCAGGGCGTCGAGGCCTGGCTGCCATTGTTCCATGAAACGCTGGACACGCTGTTCGACTATATCGGCACCGATGCTCTTGTCGGATTTGGGCACCTGTCCGGCGAAGCGGCCTCAGAACGTCTCGCACAGGCGGCTGACTATTATCAGGCGCGGCTTGAGGCGGGGGGAGGCGATGCGCAGGCCGCCAAGGTTCTCGCGCCGGAACAGCTCTATCTTGATCCGGCAGAGTTGGAGCAAAACCTGGGTGCGCGAGCCGTGGTCCGCTTCAATCCGGCTGAACCGGCACCGGGTCACTACGATCTGGAAGTGCGCCGCGGCCGGGACTTTGCGCCAGAGCGAATGATGAGCCAGGAGAACATCTTCGAGGCAACCATTGCGCACACAAAGGACCTTCAGAAATCAGGACGGCATGTTGTGTTCGCCGCCTGGTCCACCGGATCGGCGGACCGGCTGATCAACGTGCTCGCAGATCATGGCCTCGAAGACCTTGTTCAGGTGCATTCGCTGGAAGCTGCTCGAAAGGCCGAGCTGTCCGTTGTCGAGATCCCGCTTGAAACGGGCCTGGTCAGCCGTGACCTTGCCATCATTTCCGAAGCGGACATTCTGGGCGACCGCCTTGCCGCGCCGCGCCGCAAGCGGAAGACCGCGAATTTCATCACCGATGCAGCGACTCTCAATGCGGGAGACCTGGTCGTACACGTCGATCACGGCGTCGGGCGGTATGTCGGCCTGAAGACCCTCGAAGTCACAGGCGCGCCTCATGATTGTCTTCAGCTGGAATATTCAGGCGGAGACACGATTTTCCTGCCCGTCGAAAATATCGACCTGATCTCGCGCTACGGATCAGAAGAGGCGGAGAGCCAGCTCGACAAGCTGGGCGGCGCAGGCTGGCAGAACCGGAAGGCGAAGGCCAAGAAGCGCATTCTGGAGATGGCGGCCGAACTCATGGCCATTGCGGCCGCGCGCGAACTGAAGCGCGCCGACGCGGTCAATGCCGGGCAGGGAATCTATGAGGAGTTCGCAGCCCGCTTCCCGTATGAGGAAACGGATGATCAGCTCAACGCGATCGAAGACGTTCTCGGCGATCTTGGGTCCGGCAGGCCAATGGACCGCCTGGTTTGCGGAGATGTGGGCTTCGGGAAAACCGAAGTGGCTTTGCGCGCCGCCTTTGTTGCAGCCATGAGCGGCAAGCAGGTCGCTGTCATTGCGCCGACCACACTCCTGGCGCGCCAACACTTCAAGACGTTCGAGGAACGTTTTGCCGGCTGGCCGCTCAAGGTCCGGCACTTGTCACGTCTCGTTGGATCGAGAGACGCGTCGGAGACCCGCGCGGGGCTCACGGATGGCAGTGTGGATGTCGTGGTCGGGACACACGCCTTGCTGGCGAAGGGCATCGAGTTCAAGCGGATGGGCCTGCTGATCGTGGATGAAGAGCAGCGCTTTGGTGTGAAGCACAAGGAACGACTGAAAGAACTCAAGGCAGATGTTCACGTGCTCACCCTGTCGGCCACACCGATTCCGCGGACGCTTCAGATGGCACTGACAGGTATCCGTGATCTGTCGATCATCGCAACGCCACCAGTGGATCGCTTGTCGGTCCGGACTTACATCACGGAAGAAGACACGGTCACCCTTCGCGAGGCCTTGCTGCGCGAAAAATATCGCGGCGGGCAGGCATTCTTCGTTGCCCCGCGAATTCAGGATCTGGACAAGCTTGAACGCTTCCTTTCCGAAAATGTGCCGGAAGTGTCATTCATCGTCGCCCATGGACAAATGGGGGCCGGAGAGCTGGAAGACATCATGACGGCCTTCTACGAAGGCAAGTATGACGTCCTGCTGTCCACGACCATTGTTGAAAGCGGACTGGACATTCCGCGTGCGAACACTTTGATCATCCACCGGGCGGATATGTTCGGCCTGGCCCAACTCTATCAGCTGCGCGGCCGGGTCGGCAGGTCCAAGCTACGCGCCTATGCCTATTTCACAACACCGCGGGACAAGGTCATCACCGAGACGGCAGACCGCCGCCTGCGTGTCCTCCAGTCGCTGGACAGTCTGGGGGCGGGCTTCCAGCTGGCCAGTCATGACCTCGACATGCGCGGGTCAGGCAACCTGCTCGGAGATCAGCAGTCGGGCCATGTGCGCGAGGTGGGGGTCGAGCTCTACCAGTCCATGCTGGAAGATGCTGTGAATGCCCTGAAAGCCGGCGCGCAGGGGGATGACGATGTCGCCGACGATTGGTCACCACAGATCAATATGGGCGTCGCAGTCCTGATACCGGAAGACTATGTCGAAGACCTGTCGATCCGCTTGTCGCTTTACCGCCGCCTATCAGAAATATCGACAAGTCAGGAACGGGAAGGCTTCGCTGCAGAACTGATCGACCGTTTCGGTCCGCTGCCGGAGGCCACGAAACAGCTTCTGGACGTGACGGCCATCAAGGTTCAGTGCAAGTCGCTGGGGATCGAAAAGCTCGACGCGGGAGACAAGGGGGCGGTGTTCGCCTTCCGGCAGGACACCGTACTCGATCCGGCCCGCCTGATGGAGATCGTCCGGTCCCGGCCGAATGTGCTGCGCCTGCGGCCAGACTCCAAGCTGGTCCATTCCTTCACAGGGGGAGATGCGCCTACGCGCCTCGGCCGGGTACGTGCGTTCCTGAAAGAACTGGAAGCGGCAGCCGGGCTGGTGAGCAGCTAGGCGGCGTATTCGCGTGTGTATGGCCCGGACAAGCCTTCGGCCAGCAGGGTGCCTGCCGTGTGGTATGAGCGTTTTTCCACAACCCGCCAGCTGAGGCGCAATCCGTCAAAATCCTGATCCCGGCCGAGCCGTGTCATGAGGCGCTCGGCCACTCTGACTGCGCCGCGATAAGGGGTCAGGGGTGTGGACACGATGATTGTGCCATTGCCGAAATGGGCGAGGCAGTCGGTATCTCTCACGCAAGACCGGATGACTTTCGCAAACTCCTGGAGAAGGGGAGATGACTCCTCGTCCAGTTTGATCGTCAGCACACAGAGCGGCTCTCCGCGTTCAGATGAAAGCGTGATCTGCCGGTCGAGGTGGGATTTGATGAAGTCGCGATGGAAGAGGCCGGTAACGGGATCAACGGACGGGGTCGCCTGCAGCTGGGCCGGCAGGACCGGCGCAAATGCGGCATGGGCGGTAATGGCGCGGGAAAGCCTGCCGGCAAGGGCCTCGGCGTCTCCGGATTGCTCGACCAGGTCAGTGCTGAGCATCAGCGCTTCAAGGTGCGCTTCGGAGAGGTCTGCGCCCGGCTGGGCCAGCACGAAGAGCGGTGTCCCGGTGAGCAGGGATTCCGCCCGGCTCCAGTCGACATGGTTGGCAGCGTCGCCGCCACCTGGGGTCAGGTCCGCCAGGACGGCGGCGAAGCGTCCCGATTTCAGGTAATCGGCGGCAGTGCGGAGCGTGAGGGCGGCTGTGACCGGAATGTCATGTCCCTTCAGGGCGGCACGCAGCGAGAAAAAGCCAGCTCCGCCATCTCCCAGATAGAGCACTTCCGGACGGCCATCAGGAGCAGGGGTGATCTCGCTGGTCCCAAAGGTTTCGGCGGTCTCCATGCGAATCCGGAATTCTGCAGTTCTGGCCTGCCGGCGGACCAGCGATGTCAGGCGTGCCCTCAGCATATCCAGATCATTGTCCTGGGTGACGATCAGTGCATCGACCCCGTCTGCAATTTGTGTATCCGGCGTCAAAAGGACGAGCGGCCGCCGTTCGGCCCCTTCGCTGAGCCGGATATCGCGTTCACGCAAGCCAACCGGAAGGCTCTCCATATCGATCAGAAGCGGTTCGGTGGCGTCGAAATCAATTGGATCGCTGGCCGGGTAGGCTCGCATGCCGTGCGCACGAAGCCTGGACAGAATCGTCTCCAGACGCGGGCCAGCCGCGGCGACCTCTATAGGAGGATCGAGGAAAGACAGATCAAACATACGCAACTCTGGAATCGTCGGGACAAGCCGACGTGGGGGCACCCCTTCCTTTTGAGGGGCGTCGCCTTAATGATCTGCTAATTCCGGAATTACCGCTTAGTAAGGGAGTATCGAGATGGCGCAGGGACCTCTCAGTGGAGTAAAAATTGTCGAGTTTGCAGGAATTGGCCCTGGCCCCTTCTGCGGCATGCTCCTTTCAGACATGGGCGCGGACGTGATTCGAATCGATCGTCCGGGAGACGGCCGTCCGGGGCGGGCGGCAGATGTGACCGGGCGCGGGCGCCGCTCGATCGGTCTCAATCTCAAAGATCCGGCGGATATTGAAGTCGCGCTCAAACTGCTTGAGCAGGCCGATGCGCTGATTGAAGGGTACCGTCCGGGCGTTATGGAACGCAACGGACTCGGCCCGGACGTCGTGCTCGCGCGCAATCCCAAACTTGTCTACGGCCGGATGACCGGATGGGGACAGACCGGCGCACTCGCTCATGCCGCAGGTCATGACCTCAACTATATTGCCATCACAGGCGCGCTGCATGCGATGGGCGATGGCGATGGCCGCCCGCGCCCGCCTTTGAACCTTGTTGGCGATTATGGCGGCGGTGCCCTTTATCTGGCCATGGGTGTCCTGGCCGGCATCCTGAATGTGAAAAATGGCGGGAAAGGCCAGGTCATCGATGTGGCGATGTCGGATGGCGCGGCGTCACTCGCCTCCATGTTCTACGGCATGAAAGCGGCCGGCATCTGGACCGATAACCGTGAAGCCAACCTGCTGGACGGCGGCGCTCACTTCTACGACACGTATGAATGTGCCGACGGCAAATGGGTTTCAATCGGGTCCATCGAGCCGCAATTCTACGCCATCCTGCGCGAAAAGGCGGGCCTGACCGATCCGGCGTTCGACGCCCAGATGGACGCCTCGAAATGGCCGGAACTGAAGCAGAAGATCATGGACGTCATCAAGACGAAGACGCGCGATGAATGGTGTGAGATCATGGAAGGCACGGATATCTGCTTTGCCCCAGTGCTTTCGATGTCCGAAGCGCCTGGCTACAAGCACAATGCGGATCGCGAGACATTCATCGAACTCGAAGGCGTGATGCAGCCGGCGCCCGCACCGCGTTTTTCCGAAACGCCAGGCGGTGTCCAGCGCCGTCCGGCGGGGCTTGGTGAGCACACGGATGAAATCCTCAAGGATTGGGGCGTTTCGCGAGGATGAGTGCACTTCCAGGGACGACAGGCCGGCGCCGCATCTATCTGATGCGGCACGGCTTTGTCGATTATACATCGGAAGAAGTGCGCCGGACCCGTGATCCGTCAATTGTCAGCCTGACGCCTGCCGGAGAAGAAGAGGCGAGAGCCGCTGGCGCTGCTCTGTCGGAAGTTCATTTCGATCTTGCCATCTGTTCCGGGCTCAAGCGGACGCGGCAGACCGCAGAGCTTGTGCTGGCCGAACATCCGGATGCGCCGGATCTGGAAGTGGAGGCACGGTTCGAAGAGTTGCGGTCCGGCCAGTATATCAATTTCGAATCGGCCGAGCATCTCGCGGCGACCATGACGTTCATGTTCGAACAGGCGGGGGAGCCGGATGCCGAGTTCCTGCCCGGCGGCGAAAAGTTCTCGGACGCGATGGTCCGGATCATGGATGGGTTGTCTGATTTGCTCATGCGGCCGGACTGGGCCACCGCGTTGGTCGTAGCCCACGAGGTCGTGAACCGGATGGTGCTGGCTTCGGTCATCGGGGCGCCGTTGGGGGCCAGCGCCGGGTTCGAGCAGGACACGGGCTGTATCAACATCATCGATTTCGATCTTGTGCCGGATGAAAGCGGAAACCGGACCAGGATCGAACGCGGCGTGATCAAGGCGATCAACCTGACCCCCGCCAATTATCTGAAAAACGGGATGAACCTGCGAAGCGTCGAAGCCATTTTTACGCGGCCAGATGGGGATTCGTGAACGGGTTGTAATACCAGCCGGCGCGCTCGCCCGAATGGTGAATGGAAGACAACAGCAGGCCCGCCATCCCGTTCAGACTCGTTAAGCTAGAACTATCGATGTCGGCTAGGAGCCTCAGCTGCTTGCAAAGGCATCAGGTCGACGTCCTTCTTGCTAAACTTTAGCCGCTCCCCCGGGAGCGGCCTTTTTATGCTGTTGGGATTCTTGCCACATTGTCATGAACCATTACGGTTCGCGCAGCATTGGAAGGAAAGACTCACATGCGCAAAATGCTCCTGGCTGTTTCAGCCCTCGCACTTCTGGGTGCCTGCGCCCCGAAAGCCGCTGAAACCGAAGCCGCCGCGCCCGTGGAAGCGGTTGAGGCGTTAACGCCTGCCGAGATTCACGCAAACCTGATGGTGCTCGATTCGCACCTGGACACGCCGGCAAACCTGTCAAATCCCGATTTTGACATCATGGCGGACAATCCGACGAAGATGGGGGCTGTACAGGTCGATGTGCCGAAGATGACCCGCGGGGGCCTCGATGGAGGCTTCTGGGTGATCTTTACGCCTCAGGGCCCGTTGACCGATGAAGCCTATGAGGCCGCATTCAAGGCTGCGACGGCCCGTCAGGATGAGATCCTGAAAATGGTGGCCGACCATCCCGATACTTTCGAATTGGCCTACAGCGCCGATGATGCAGAGCGTATCGCGGCGTCGGGCAAGATCGTCGTGCTGCAGTCGATGGAAAACAGCTATCCGCTGAAGCTCGACGTCAGCAATCTGAAGACCTTCTATGACAAAGGTCTGCGGATGGTGGGCCTGATTCACTTCCGCGACAATCAGTTCGGCGGCAGCGCAACCGACTTTACCAGCCCGGATGACAAGGGGCTGACCGATCTCGGCAAGGACCTGGTGCGTGAAGCGAACCGGCTGGGTCTGGTCGTCGACGGGTCCCACTCGTCCGATGCATCGGTGCGGGACATGATGGAAATCTCGACCACTCCGGTAATCCTGACCCATACGGGCCTGAAATCGGTTTATGACCATCCGCGGAACATCCCCGACGATTTCCTCAAGGAAATTGCTGCACAGGGCGGCGTCATTCAGATCAACGCCTATAGCGGCTACCTGGAAGAGCTTGAGGATTCGCCGGAACGCCGGGCGGCGCTGGAGGAGCTCAAGACGGAATTTGACGGCGTAAATCCGTTCACCGCCGACGATGAGACCAAAGCCCGCTACATGGAGCGTATGGAGGCCATCAACGCTGAGTTCCCGCCACCACGTTCCACGTTCGAGAAGTTCATGGAGCACATGCTGCGCGCCCTGGAACTCGTTGGGCCGGATCATGTCGGCATGGGGGCAGACTGGGATGGCGGCGGCGGCGTGGAGGGCATGGAAGACGTGTCCTTCCTGCCGAAAGTCACCGAGCGCCTGCTCAATGAAGGTTATACCGAGGAAGACCTGAAGAAGATCTGGGGTGGGAACCTGATGCGCGTCATGCGTCAGGCGGAAGCTGCGAAAGAACCAACGCAATAGGGTGAACCGGCCGGGATGAAGAAAAGCCCGGCCGGATGCCGCTCAAGCCTTGCAAAGTCCGATTCGGCTCTGTAAGACGCGCGTTTCCAATTCACATGTGCCATCTGGCGCAACAACTCCGGATACCTGTCATGGCAGTCCCAAAGAGTAAGAAATCCAAGTCCCGCCGCGGCATGCGCCGTGCGCACGACCGTCTTGCGATGAACACCTACATCGAAGACGCGAACTCCGGCGAGCTGCGCCGTCCGCACCACATCGACCTGAAGTCGGGTGAGTATCGCGGACGCCAGGTCCTCGAGCCGCGCGACGATATCTAGCATTTACCGGCTGTTGCGCTTTCTGGCGCAGCCGATTAAGGCTTCAGGCGCCTCCTGCCAGCGGGTAGGGGGCGCCTTGCATTTTGGCCAGATATAACACGGAAAGCCTGACATCCATGAGCGAGATCATTGACATCCACGCCCGCGAAATCCTCGACAGCCGGGGCAATCCGACCGTCGAAGTCGATGTGACCTTGGACGACGGTTCCACCGGCCGCGCCGCCGTACCGTCGGGGGCCTCCACCGGCGCCTATGAGGCCCACGAGCAGCGCGACGGGGACAATGACCGCTACCTCGGCAAGGGTGTCCTCAAGGCCGTTGATGCCGTGAACGGCGAGATCTGCAACGAACTGACCGGCCTCGACGCCACCGAGCAGCGCATGCTCGACATGCTGATGATCGACCTCGACGGCACGGACAACAAGTCCCGCCTGGGCGCCAATGCCATTCTGGGCGTGTCTCTGGCGGTTGCGAAGGCTGCGGCGGAATACTCCACCATGCCGCTCTACCGCTATATCGGCGGTCCGAATGCACGCGTCCTGCCGACCCCTATGATGAACATCATCAATGGCGGCGCGCATGCCGATAACCCGATCGACATTCAGGAATTCATGATCATGCCGGTCAGCGCCGATAGCCTGTCCGATGCTGTGCGCATGGGGGCCGAGGTTTTCCACGCGCTGAAGAAGACGCTGCAGGATGCCGGCCACAACACGAATGTTGGCGATGAAGGCGGTTTCGCGCCAAATCTCGCCTCCACCGATGATGCGATCGGCTTCATCATGAAGTCTATCGAAAAGGCAGGCTACACGCCGGGCAAGGACATTGCCCTGGCGCTGGATGCCGCCTCCACGGAATTCTTCAAGAATAACAAGTACGAGCTGGCAGGTGAAGGCAAGTCGCTCGGCTCCGACGAGTTCGCGGCTTACCTGGCCGACCTCTGTGCCCGGTACCCGATCATCTCGATCGAAGACGGCATGGCAGAAGATGACTGGGATGGCTGGGTTGCCCTGACAGAGGCGATCGGCGACCGCGTTCAGCTGGTCGGTGACGACCTGTTCGTGACCAATCCGGACCGTTTGTCGACCGGCCTTCAGAAAGGCGCCGCCAATTCGATCCTGGTGAAGGTCAACCAGATCGGCACGCTGTCGGAAACGCTGGATGCCGTCGAGCTGGCGCATTTGCATGGCTATACCGCTGTCATGTCACACCGTTCCGGCGAAACCGAAGATTCGACCATCGCGGATCTGGCCGTTGCCACCAATTGCGGGCAGATCAAGACCGGGTCGCTGTCGCGGTCTGACCGGATTGCCAAATACAATCAGCTGATCCGCATCGAGGAAGAGCTGGGCCAGGTTGGCATCTATGCCGGCCGTTCGCGTATCAACGCTGAATAAAGGTGTTTGAGGACAGCCCCATCCGGGCTGTCCTCACCCTCTCTTAACCAAAACACGCCAAGCTTTAACCCATGACCTCCCGACTCGAGGCCTTGGGCCTTTGCCTTGTGATTCTCTACTTTGCCTACCACGCATTTGCGGGGGAGAAGGGGCTTGGGCGTTGGACTGATGCCCAGCTTGAATTGCAGGACCGAAAGGCCGAACTGGCCCAGATCAACGCTGAAATCGAACATTTGCGCAGTGATATCCGGCGCCTCACGCCTGGCTCGGTTGACCGCGATTATGTGGAAGCATTGGCCCGCCAGAAGCTGGCTTTCGTATATCCGGACGAGGTCGTCCTGCTTGCTTCGGACACCACCTCTGCAAAATGACATAGCTGGATTGGCTTGCCCCACCGGAAATGTGCCCACATAACGGCCATAGGCAGGAGGACCCATGGCTACGAAACCAAAGAGTTCAAAAAAGGCACCCGCTAAGGCGAGTAAAGACCAGTTTCTGAAATACTACCGCGACATGCTGCTCATCCGGCGTTTCGAGGAAAAGGCCGGCCAGCTTTACGGCATGGGCAAGGTCGCGGGGTTCTGTCACCTCTATATCGGACAGGAAGCCGTCGTGACCGGCGTGCAGGCCTGTCTCAAGGATGGTGATCAGGTTATCACCGGCTATCGCGACCACGGCCACATGCTGGCGTGCGGGTTGGACCCCAAAGGCGTCATGGCCGAATTGACCGGGCGCAGCGGCGGCTTGTCGAAAGGCAAGGGCGGCTCGATGCACATGTTCTCGAAGGAAAAGAACTTCTTCGGCGGTCACGGCATCGTCGGCGCGCAGGTGCCGATTGGCACAGGGCTCGGCTTCGCCAACAAGTATCGCGGAAACGACCACGTCTCAGTCGCCTATTTTGGCGACGGCGCTTCGAACCAGGGTCAGGTCTACGAATCTTTCAACATGGCTTCCCTTTGGGATCTGCCGGTCGTCTATGTGATTGAGAACAACATGTATGCGATGGGGACGAGTGTTGATCGCGCGTCTGCCGAGACAGAGTTGTATAAGCGGGGCATCTCGTTCGAGATCGAGGGCGAGGAAGTGGACGGCATGGATGTGCTGGCCGTTCGTGAAGCCGGTGAACGCGCCGTGAAATATGCGCGGTCCGGCAAAGGCCCTTACATCCTCGAAATGAAGACCTATCGCTATCGCGGCCACTCCATGTCCGACCCGGCGAAATATCGCAAACGGGAAGAAGTCGATGATGTGCGCAGCCACCACGACCCGATTGACGGCTTGAAAAAGCACATCCTGGAAGCGGGTCATGCCGATGAAGCCGAACTCAAGAAGATCGACAACGAGATCAAGGCCATCGTCAAGGAAGCCGCCGATTACTCGCTGGAAAGCCCGGAACCTGACCCGAGCGAACTGTGGACCGACGTTCTGAAAGATGCGGAGGTCGCGTGAAGACTGGAACTGGCCGGTTCCCCGCGCATTTCATTTCTAAGGCCCTTTCGGGCCAGTGGAGGTTTCGTGCGATGACTGAAGACCTTGCTGAAGGTCTGGCCACCGGGGCAGCATGTGCTGCCAGGGGCCGGATCGTACAGAAGACAAATTTTACTCCGGAGCCCTTTGATGTCCGTTGATATTCTCATGCCCGCCCTGTCACCGACGATGGAGGAGGGAACACTTTCCAAATGGCTGAAGAAGGAAGGCGACACCGTCTCTTCCGGGGATGTCATTGCCGAAATCGAAACCGACAAGGCGACGATGGAAGTCGAAGCCGTTGATGAAGGCACGCTCGCGAAAATCCTCGTGCCGGAAGGCACCGAGGGCGTGAAGGTCAACGCGGTGATCGCCGTGCTGGCGGAAGAGGGCGAGGATGCCGGCAACGTCACCGCGAAGACATCCGGTGATGACAGTCCGGCCCCTGCGCCTGAAAAGCAGGAAGAGGCCCCGGCGTCAGACGATGCGGATGCACCGGAAGCGCCGGCCGTGGAGGTTCTTTCGGACCCATCCATTCCGGAAGGCACGAGCTTCACGGAAACCACGGTGCGGGACGCTCTGCGCGACGCGATGGCGGAAGAAATGCGCCGCGATGAGAATGTCTTCCTCATGGGTGAGGAAGTCGCCCAGTATCAGGGCGCCTATAAGGTCTCCCGTGAGTTGCTGCAGGAATTCGGCGACCGCCGCGTGGTGGATACGCCGATCACGGAACATGGTTTTGCCGGTCTCGGCGTCGGTGCGGCCTTTGCTGGTCTGAGGCCGATCGTCGAATTCATGACGTTCAATTTCGCCATGCAGGCCATCGACCAGATTGTGAACTCCGCCGCCAAGACGCGCTACATGTCAGGTGGGCAGATGGGGTGCCCGATCGTCTTCCGTGGCCCGAACGGGGCAGCCGCCCGCGTCGGGGCCCAGCATAGCCAGGATTATGCCCCCTGGTATGGTCATATTCCGGGTCTGAAAGTGATTGCGCCTTATGACGCCGCGGATGCAAAGGGGCTTCTCAAAGCCGCCATTCGCGACCCGAACCCGGTGATCTTCCTTGAGCATGAATTGCTTTACGGAAACTCTTTCCCGGTTCCAGACCTCGACGATCACGTTCTGCCGATCGGCAAGGCAGCCATCAAGCGTCAGGGAACGGACGTTACGCTGGTTGCGCACTCCCGTATGGTCGGCTTCGCGCTGGAGGCCGCCGAGACGCTGGCGGAGCAGGGAATTGATGCTGAAGTCGTTGACCTGCGCACCATTCGTCCTCTGGATACGGCGACAGTGGTCGAGAGCGTGAAGAAGACAAACCGGATCGTCTGCTGCGAAGAAGGCTGGCGCTTCATGGGCGTCGGCGCCGAAATTGCCGCGACGGTGACACAGGAAGCGTTTGATTATCTCGATGCACCGCCGGCGCGCGTATACCAGAAAGACGTGCCGCTGCCTTACGCCGCCAACCTCGAAGCCATGAGCCTGCCGAACGCCGACGACATCGTCGAGGCGGCGCTCAAAGTCTGCTACGTGAAGTAAGGGGACACGCAAACATGTCCATCAATATCACCATGCCAGCGCTCTCTCCCACGATGGAGGAAGGCACGCTGTCCAAATGGCTCGTCAAGGAAGGGGACACGATCTCTTCCGGTGACGTCATCGCCGAGATCGAGACCGACAAGGCGACGATGGAAGTCGAGGCCGTGGACGAAGGCACCGTCGCGAAACTTCTGGTCGATGCCGGAACCGAAGGTGTGAAGGTCAACGCCGTCATCGCCGTCCTGGCGGAAGAGGGCGAGGATGCCGCCTCGGTCGAAGTGCCGGATGCGAAGGCCGCACCGGAGCCTGCTAAAGAGCCGCCTAAAGAAGCAAAGAAAGAGTCATCTGAAGACACGCCGAAGTCAGAGAAGAGCACGGCGAAGTCCGATATGGTCATGGATAAGTCCGGTAAAGTCGGCGCTAGTCAGGGCAAAACTGAGCTCGCAACCACGCCGCTGCCGTCCGCGAACACAGCCGACGGCCGCATCAAGGCGAGCCCGCTGGCGCGCCGGATCGCCGACATGAAAGGCATCGACCTGTCGGCCATTTCCGGCACCGGCCCGCGCGGCCGCATCATCAAGCGCGATGTGGAAAACGCAAAGCCCGCCGCCGTGTCTTCTGCAGCATCTGCAACAGCACCGAAGCCGGATGGCCTGATCCTGCCGCAGGTTCTCGACGATCGTATCTACGCCCCGGACAGCTATGAGCTGAAGCCGCTGGACGGCATGCGCAAAACGGTGGCCCGCCGCCTGACCGAAAGCTTCATGCAGGTGCCGCACTTCCCGCTCAATGTGGACCTCAATATCGACCGGCTACTCGCCTCGCGATCTGCAATAAATGCTGCAGCAGAGAAGGGTATCAAGATCTCGGTCAACGACATGCTGATCAAGGCCGCGGCCCTCGCCCTGATGGACGAGCCGGACTGCAATGCCAGCTACACCGACAAGGGCATCGCCTATCACAAGCATGCCAATGTCTCGGTCGCGGTCGCCATTGATGGCGGCCTGATCACGCCGGTGATTTTTGAGGCGGAAGAGAAAGGCCTCTCCGAAATTTCCAAGGAAATGAAGGATCTGGCAGAGCGCGCGCGGGACCGGAAACTGAAGCCGCAGGAATATTCCGGCGGCACGTTCTCTATCTCGAACCTTGGCATGTTCGGCATCAAATCCTTCGCCTCGATCATCAACCCGCCGGAAGGCATGATCCTCTCCGTCGGCGCCGGCGAGAAGCGCGCCGTGGTCAACGCCAAGGGCAATGTCGAGGTCGCCACGATCATGAGCGTCACACTCACCTGCGACCACCGCGTCGTCGGCGGCGCAGAAGGTGCCAAATGGCTCCAGGCCTTCAAGCGCTATGTCGAAACACCCGAAGCGATGCTTCTCTAGGCCGGAAGGGAACCCCCATGAGCACCCAATACGACCTCATCGTGATCGGTTCCGGCCCTGGCGGCTATGTGACCGCCATCCGCGCAAGCCAGCTCGGCCTGAAGACGGCCATCGTGGAGCGCGAGGCGCTTGGCGGCATTTGCCTGAACTGGGGCTGTATCCCCACCAAGGCGCTGCTGCGTTCGGCCGAGGTGCTCTACCTCGCCAAGCACGCCAAGGATTTCGGCCTCGTCATCGACAAGGCGGACTTTGATCTGCAAGCCGTCGTGAAGCGCTCACGTAACGTGGCGAGCCAGCTGTCGAATGGCGTGAAGTTCCTCATGAAGAAGAACAAGATCGACGTTCTGGAAGGTACCGCGCGCCTTGAGAAAGGCACACCTGCGCCGAAAGTCATCGTGAAGGGCAAGGACGGGAAGGACGCGTCCTACCAGTCCAAACACGTGATCCTCGCCACTGGCGCCCGCGCCCGCGATATCCCGCAGGCCGGCCTCGTCGCGGACGGTAAATTGATCTGGACCTATCGCGAAGCCATGACGCCTGACGTCATGCCCAAGCGGTTGCTCGTCATCGGTTCCGGGGCAATCGGGATCGAGTTTGCCAGCTTCTACAATGAACTCGGCGCTGACGTGACCGTGGTGGAAGTCATGGACCGCATCCTGCCGGTCGAGGATGAGGAAATCTCGAAACTCGCCGAAAAGGAATTCAAGAAGCAGGGGCTGAACATCGTCACCGGGGCGAAGGTGGAAAACGTCAAGGCCGGCAAGTCTACGGTCACCGCCGACATCACGGACAAGAACGGCAAGAAAGCCACGCAGGAATTCGACCGGGCCATCCTCGCTGTCGGCATTGTCGGCAATGTCGAGAACCTCGGCCTCGAAGCGCTCGGTGCGAAAATAGAGAAGACGCACGTCGTGGTCGATGGCTTCGGCAAGACCGGTGTGCCGGGGCTCTACGCCATCGGCGATCTCACGGGCCCGCCCTGGCTGGCCCACAAGGCGAGCCATGAAGGCGTCTCATGCGTGGAAGCCATAGCCGGGAAGGGCCATGCCGAGCCATTCGATACGTCAAATATCCCTGGCTGCACTTACGCCCACCCGCAGGTCGCCAGCGTTGGCCTGACGGAGAAGGCGGCAAAGGAAAAGGGCTACGACATCAAGGTCGGCCGGTTCTCCTTTATCGGGAATGGCAAAGCCATCGCGCTCGGCGAACAGGATGGGCTGACCAAGGTTATCTTTGACAAGAAGACCGGGGAGCTGCTCGGCGCGCACATGATCGGTGCCGAAGTGACAGAGCTGATCCAGGGATATGTGATCGCACGTCAGGGAGAGCTGACGGAACTGGATCTCGCGCACACCGTGTTCGCCCACCCGACGATTTCGGAAACCATGCATGAGGCCGTGCTCGACGCGGAAGGCCGCGTTCTGCATCTCTAGGGCGCCGGGCCGAGGCATTGTTGCGGTGCTGCCCCATCGCCTGTTACCAAAGACGCAGGCAACTGGTTGAGGGCTGCGTATGTATGGTCGAGTGATAGCAGGGTGGTCATTCTGACGGTGGGCATCTGGCGATGAGTAGCCGAATTTGCCTCAATGCCGATGTGGGGGAGCTGCCCGGTGACAATGGCCGGGCGCTCGACCGTGCGATTCTGGACGTCGTGACCCGGTGCAACATCGCCTGCGGCGGTCATGCCGGGGATGATGAGAGCATGGCGGCGACGATCCACGCTGCCACCGCGCGAAGCGTTCTGATCGGGGCACACCCTTCCTATCCAGATCGCGAAGGTTTTGGCCGAACGCGCCCGAATATCAGCGATGAGGCCCTGGAACAGTCACTTCTTTTGCAGGTGCGGACCTTAAAGGCGATTGCCCAAGGGCAGGGCACGTCCATCGCGCACCTGAAGCCACATGGCTCGCTCTATAATGATGCAGCCAGGAACGAGGGGCTGGCCGAAAAGGTCGTCTCCATCTGCCAGCTGTGCGGCATTCCAGAACTGCTCGGCCCGCCGGACTCCGCTCTGGCGCACAAAGCAGGAGAGGTGGGGCTTGTCTTCGTCGCAGAAGCATTTGCCGACCGGTCCTATGAAGCGGATGGCAGCCTCACCCCCCGCGCACTGCCCGGCGCAGTCATGACCGAAGAGGACAAACAACTGGCGCAGGCCTTGTCTATCATTGTTGCGGGAGAAGTCTCTGCGCGAACCGGCGAGTGCGTGCGGCTTCAGGCGCAAACGATCTGCCTGCACGGTGACACCCCCGGGGCTGCTGAGTCAGCCTTCGCGTTGAAAACAGCGCTGATCGCGCGCGGCATAGAGATCGCGGCCTGAGATATGCCAGCATTCCATCTATTTTTTCTGGGAGATGATGCGGTGGCGGTCCAGCCAGACGACCGGGCTCTGCGGCACCCGCTTGCAAAAGCGTTGCGGGACTCTGGCCAATGGGTCGATACGGTTCCCGGCAAGGAGGTGGTTTCAGTACATTTTGACCCGCTTGCCCTTCGCCCGACTGAGGCCATGGGCAAACTTGAAGACTGGCTTTCCAACTTCCGTGCGGCGGCTTTTGAACCCGGCCAGCCAATCGATCTGCATCTTGATTGCTCAGCAACTCATGCGCCGGACCTTCAGACACTGGCCGACCAAAATGGCCTGTCGCCAGATGCGTTGCTTGAGCGCGTGACCGGAAGCGAATTGGCTGTTGATATGCTCGGGTTCACGCCGGGCTTCGCTTATGTCGAGGGGCTTGATCCGACATTGAAAGCGGAGCGCCTTGCTGTGCCCCGGCAACGGGTCGCGGCTGGATCAGTGGGGCTCGTAAGCGGTCAGTTGGGATTGTACGGGCTGACGGGACCCGGGGGATGGCCCATCATTGGCCGGCTGACGGAAACGCTTTTCGACCCTGAACGAGCAGCTCCTTTCCTGCTCGAAGCAGGGCAGGTTGTGCGCCTTCATCTGGTGGACGTCTGAGATGTCCTTCAAGGTTCTGAAACCCGGCGTGCAGGCCACGCTACAGGCCGCACCCAGATCGGGGACGCGGCAATTGGGCGTGCCGGCATCCGGACCTGCCGACAGTCTTTCCATGGCACTTGCAAACCGGCTTGTGGGAAATCCCTCTGATGCGTGCGCAATCGAAATGCCTTTTGGGCTTGTTTCGCTGGAGGCCTCTGCCGATTGCACCATCGCCTTTGCGGGTGCGCCTACTGTAATTGAGCTCGCCGGCAACAAAGTGCCAATGCACCGGACACTTAACATCCGCGCTGGAGAGGCCGTCTCGGTTGGAGCGGTAAATGTCGGCGCCCGAATATATATGGCCGTCTCAGGTGGTTTTCTGGCGGACGATTTCCTGGGCAGTACATCAACCTGTTTGCCAGCGATGGCCGGCGGCCTGAAGGGCCGCGCTTTGCAGGCTGGCGACCGTCTCAGTGCAGGAGAGTCTGAGCCATTTTCTGATGAGCTGGAGACCCCGGTGAATATGATTCAGGCCGTCACGCACGCCTTTGCATTGCGGTGTGTTGACGGACCGGATGCCGATCTGATTCCAGGTTGGGAGACGGGGCAGAACTATGAGGCGACGCGGCGTGCCGACCGGACCGGGGTTGAAATTGCAGGCTCGTGGCTGCCTCTGTCAGATGCCGGCCTCAAACCGAGTGCGCCGGTATTTCCTGGCACCGTACAACTCACGCCGTCGGGCAATGCCTTTGTCCTTCTGTCCGATTGCCAGACAACGGGCGGTTATCCTCACGTCCTTCAGGTGATCCGGGCAGACCGTCATTTGCTGGGGCAAATCCGGCCGGGCGACCGCATTCACTTTTTGAAGCGGACACCAGACGAAGCGGCAACGGACCTGCGCCGCAAGACGGCGTATTTCCGGGAATGGTTGCCTGACTTATCGCTCTAAAGCGGTTTGTCTTCGTCGATCAGAATACGGTTCGCTGAGCCAACGGGATCATCGAACTGACCGGAGCGCACGGACCAGATGAATGCCCCCAGTCCGAGTAGGCCCATGAAGAGGGCGATCGGGATAAGAAACAGAATTCCGGCCATGTCACTTTCCTTCGGTAAATGCTGCGAGACGGATCGCGTTCAGTGATACAGCCACAGACGAAAAGGACATTGCAAGCGCAGCCACCAGCGGTGTGGCATGGCCAGTCACCGCAATAGGAATGGCCACGAGGTTGTAGAGCGCTGCAAATGTGAAGTTTTCCAGCATCACGCTCCGCGTGCGCTTGGAAACTTTCAACAGCATAGGCAGCGACGCAATGCCGCCCGAATAGACCGCATCGCTGGCCGCCTGGCTAATGTCGATGGCTGTTCCGGGCGTGACCGATGCGTGTGCCAAAGAAAGCGCGCCAGCATCATTCAAGCCATCACCGACCATCAGGACTTTGTGCCCCTGATCGCGTAGCGTTTCCAGATAGGCGGCCTTGTCACGCGGGGATGCCGCGGATCTGTAGTTAGAAACCCCAAGTTCGCGCGCGACTTCCGAGACACGTTCTTCAGTGTCCCCGGACAGGATCTCCGTTTGGTATCCGGCGTTTTCAAGGGCGGTGATCGCATCTTCGGTACCGGGGATCAGCCGATCTGAAAACTCCAGTGCGACCGGATCCTGATCGCCGCGTTGAAGATAAAGATTTCGGGTATGGGAATTGCCGTTGTCTATCCCGATCCAGCGGCCGGATCCCAGACGCCAGAGCTCGCCATCAACGGTCGCCTCCAGCCCGCAACCGGGCAGCTCTTTCGCATTGGCAACAACCGGGCCCGGACCTGCCGCGTCAGAGATGGCGCGTGAGAGCGGGTGGCGGCTGGCACGCGCCAGAAGGGCGGCATCGGCGATAATATCCTTGTCCGTCCCATCACTCAGCTGTGGAACACCAAGAGATAACGTGCCTGTTTTGTCCAGAACGATCCGGTCAACCGATGCAAAGCGTTCGAGGGCATCTCCCGATTTCAGAAAGATACCGCGCTGAAACAGTTTGCCCGCAGCAACCACATGAGCGACCGGAGCGGCCAGGGCGAGGGCGCAAGGGCACGTAATGATGAGCGTTGAAACCGCAATCAGAATGGCTTCGCGGAAGCCCGCACCAGCCAGCATCCACCCGATAAAGGTCAGCGCGGCAGCCGAGTGTACGAACGGAACATACAAGGCGACGGCCTTATCCGCGATTTTGCGATACGCAGACCGCCGTTGCTCACCCGCTTCGAGCATCCGGCCAATGTCTGCGAGCAGGGAGTCAGACGCGCGTGAAAGCGCTTTTGCCTGAATGGGGCCAGAAAGATTTACGGCCCCTGCATAGATCCGCATGCCTTTTGACAGGACGTGAGGCGCGCTCTCTCCGGTGACCAGACTTTCGTCGAGTTCACAAAACTCGTCAGAGAGGGCCATGTCCACGACTGCCCGCTCACCCTGAGCCAGCAGGATGTTGTCGCCCGGCGCAACCACGCCAGGGTTCACCTTGATGGCATTTCCATCGCAGTCGATCCTTGTGACCGCCCGGTTGGACATGCCGGCAAGGTCATTCGCTGCAGAGCAGGCCCGGCGCCTGACGCGCGCGTCCAGAAACCGGCCGATAAGCAGGAAAAAGATCAACATGGCGGCGGCATCGAAATAGGCGTGCTCGCCGCCGCGGATCGTTTCAACGACGCTGACGGAAAAAGCCAGAACGATGGCCAGAGAAATTGGCACGTCCATATTCGCTCGCCCGCGCTTCAGTACCGACCAGGCGGAACGGAAGAATGGCCGGCCTGAGAAGGCGACCGCGGGCAGGGCAATTACGCCGGAAATGGCGTGCATGATCTGTTTGGTATTCGCGCCCATCTCACCCGCGCCAGCCCAGACAGAAACCGACAGCAGCATGATGTTCGCAGCAGCAAATGCAGCGACGCCCATGGAGAGCAGGAGCTCACGCTCCTCCTTGCGCTGGACTTCGTCTGCGTCTGTTTCCGCGGCCGCGCTGACGCCGTAGCCGAGGCCGGAAACCGTTTCAGCAATCTGTGAAGCGGGCAGGGGGCCTTGCCAAGTGACAATGAACTTGCCGGTGGACAAGTTCAGGCGCGCTTCGGAGACACCCTCCAGCGCGCTGACTGATTTCTCGATCTTGGCAAGGCATCCGGCGCATTTTGCGCCTGATACATGCAGCTCCAAGTGTTGGAGCTTGCCACTTTTTTGCACGAACGCCGAGAGGCCCGCAAAGGGCGACTCCTGATCTGGTGTGTCGCCGAGGGACCAGTCACGCGTGTGCGCGAGGACGTCCGTCGTGCTCATGGGATAAGCAGTTTCTTGCTCGCGACGAACTCGACCTCATCGGTACGGTAGGGCACAGCCGCCTGAACGCGCGCTTCCCAGACACCTTTGTCGAGCAGGGTAATATCGGCGAAATAGTCACCGTCAGGACCGCGTTGCAGGACAATTGGCACATCTTCCACGCCGGTCACCGTCCGACGCAGTTGCGCCTGAATGTCCTGAGTTGGCAATGGCGTTCCATTGCGATCCAGAAGCCGGACGACAAGGCGATCCCCGGTCTCGGTCGGCGTCAGGCCAATCTGGGCGGACCAGCCCTGTTGTTCCTGGATCCGGCGCGCCGAGATCGCTTCATTGTAGTGAAGACCTTGCAGGTAAGACTTGTGTTCGTCCTCTCCGGGGAAGGAGCTCAAGGCCGCCCAAAGGAAGATGCCGTTCACGATAAACATGAACCCGAAGAAGGCGCAGAGAAGCAGGAACACATGCAAACCGCTCAGGCGGAATGATTTTCTGGTGGCTGTCGCGTGCATCAGTTGTCTCCCTGAACAAAGACGGCGGCGGCGTCTTCTGTTTCGCCAGTCGCAGTGTCTTTAACGAGCACAGTATAGTCGACCCGTGGGGTCTTGTCGTCAGAACTCCGGGTGACCAGCATGCGGAACCGGGAAACGCCATGACCATTCAGGTCCAGTTCCACAGAGCCGTCTTCTTCGGTTGGCAGGCCGATCATCTGGAGTTCGGCACCGTTAAGGCCTTTGATCTCGATCTCAACATGGCGCTTCGAAGCTGCCTTGTTGACCAGTTTCAATGTGTAACCGTTCCGGATATCGCCATCAGACAGGCGAACAAACGGCGGAGAGCGGTCCTTCAGAACGTTCACTTCAAAGGACGATTTGTTGAAGTAACCGAAAGAGACCATGGAGCCGATGATCAGCATCAGCGCAGCATAGAGCAGGGTGCGCGGGCGCAGAATCTTATAAGTCGGCTTCCGGCCAGCTGCCCGGTCTGCAACTGCGACGTCTGTGTCGTAGGCGATCAATCCGGTCGGGCGGCCGATCTTTTTCATCATGTCGTCGCATGCATCGATGCACAATGCGCAGTGGATGCACTCGAGTTGCGCTCCGTCGCGAATGTCGATGCCCATCGGGCAGACCTGAACGCATTGTTTGCAATCGATGCAGTCACCGCGGCCTTCCCAGCTCTCACCTTTGCGGTGCGCGCCGCGGGGTTCGCCGCGATCGAACCTGTAGGTCACATTGAGGGCGTTCTCGTCGGTCAGGGCACCCTGGATACGAGGCCATGGGCACATATAGGTGCAGACCTGCTCACGCATCCAACCCGCAAGAAAATAGGTCGTGAACGTCAGGATACCTGCAAAGAAATAGGCCGTCAGCGGCGCCTGACCCGTGAACCAGCCCTTCGCAACCGTTGGCGCATCGTGCCAGTAAAGGATGAAGGCCCCCCCGGTCCAGAATGCGATCACAAGCCAGATCAGGTGTTTGCCCAGCTTCCGCCAGGCCTTGTTGAATGACCAGGGCTGAGCATCGAGACGCATGCGTGCAGCACGGTCTCCTTCGAACGCGCGCTCGACCCAGATGTAGAGGTCTGTCCAAACGGTCTGTGGGCAGGTGTAACCACACCAGGCCCGGCCGAAGAGGGACGTCACCAGAAACAGACCGAGCGTTGCCATAATCAGCAGCCCGGCAAGGTAGTACAATTCCTGTGGCCAGATTTCGAACCAGAAAAAGTAGAATTTCTCACCTTCGAAATCTGCCAGAACGGCCTGGTCGGGAATACCTGGCCCACGCGGCCAGCGGATCCAGGGCAGAATATAATAGATGCCCAGGGTGACGGCCATCACGATCCACTTGATCGTCCGGAACTTGCCATGGGCGAGTTTCGGGTAGATCTGTTTCCGCCCTTCATAAAGGGACGGGGGAGTCTCGTTGGACTTCGTGTGATCTATGACAGTCGTCATTACCTGGGCACCAATATACTTCGATTACTCGTGTTACTCGCCGCCACCGAGGGAGTGCACGTAAACGGCCAGCGCCTTGATGGTGGCGTCGTCAAGACGACCCTGCCATGCCGGCATGTGGGAGTTACGGGCATTCGTGATGGTGGCGCGGATGTCGTCCGGGCTCGAACCATAGAGCCAATCGGCATCTGTGAGGTTCGGGGCGCCGACATCGCGGGAGCCTTTGGCATCAATACCATGGCAGCTAGCGCAGTTCGTCTGGAACAGCTCTTTCCCACGCATTGCTTCACTTGCATTCGCTTCGTGACCGCTGACGCTGAGAACATATTGAACCAGATCATCGATCTGCGTCGAAGTCAGCAGGCCATCATGTCCAAAGGCTGGCATGGCGGAGAACCGGGTTTCCGGATCTTCCTCATGACGAATGCCATGGCGCACCGTCTGCTCGATACCATCGAGCGTACCGTCCCAAAGCCAGACGTCGTCGGCCAGCATCGGGTAGCCTTTGGCACCCCGGCCGCCTGAGCCGTGGCAAGTGGCACAGTTGTCACCAAAGGCACTTTCTCCCATCGCCATGGCGAATTGCTGCAGGTCCAGATTGTTCTGAATGTCCTGCAGAGACGCATCCAGCAGCTGGGCCGATGCCGCACTGCGTTCAGCATGCAGCGTCGCGACGCTTTCTGCGACCGCATCACGGTCAGACATGCCGAGCATACCAGGCGTGTTACGCCCGCCCATACCCGGTAGCGACGGCCAGGCTGGCATGGCGATCATGTAGAGGATCGCCCAGAAGATCGTGCCATACCAGATATACAGCCACCAGCGGGGAAGGGGGTTGTTCAGCTCCTTGATGCCATCCCAGGAATGCCCGGTTGTTTCCACGCCGGACAGGACATCAACTTCCTTGTCGGTCTCACTCATCTCCAGGTTCCCCTTCATCGAGCGGCGTACGGGCCGCTGCTTGGAATTTTTCCTTGTTTGACGGCCACAATGCGTAAGCAACAGCGACGGCAAACATCAGAACGAAGAAGCCCAGGCCCCATGTCTGGGCAAATTTTGACAGAGTCTCATGCATGGCCCTACCCCTTACCTGCGGTTATCCAGGTCGTCGGCTTCATAGGCGGAGAAGTCCACCAGTGTGCCAACCATCTGAAGGTAAGCGATCAGCGCATCGAGCTCGGTCACCTTTTCCGGGTTGCCGTCATAGTCAGCGATCCGGACGGATCCTTCCCGATCTGCAGCCTCGTCATAGCGGGCAACGAGTGCGTCTTGCGCATCGTAGTCTGCATCGGGATCTGCTTGAGCGATCAGGTCGGCCTGTGCGTTCTCGATCATTTCGTCGGTGTACGGAACCCCTTCGAAGCGCAGTGTTTTGAGGCTGTCGCCGATTGTATCGAAGTGGAGCGTGTTGTCCGCCAGGAAGGCGTACGGAGGCATAACCGTCTCGGGCACCATGGACCGCGGATCTTTCAGGTGATCCACATGCCAGGAGTCCGAATATTTGCCTCCGACACGGGCAAGGTCAGGCCCTGTCCGTTTGGAGCCCCACTGGAACGGGTGATCGTACATGCTTTCTGCAGCCAGCGAGTAGTGGCCGTACCGTTCCACCTCGTCCCGGAGCGGCCGAATCATCTGGGAGTGGCAGACATAGCAGCCCTCTCGCATGTAGATGTTACGGCCGGCCAGTTCGAGCGGCGTGTAGGGACGCATCCCTTCAACTTTCTCGATCGTGTTTTCGAGATAGAAGAGGGGTGCGATCTCCACGATTCCGCCGATGGCAACGACGATCAGGATGCCAAGCGTGAGAGCCAGAGAGTGACGCTCAAGCGTTTCGTGCTTTTTCATCAAGCCCATGAGTAAGTCTCCTATTCAGCGGGCTGAAGCGTCGCAACGGGCGGTGCGTCGACCTGGCGGTTGCCTTCAGCGGCAGCGCCGTGGCCGAGAGCCGTGCGGACGAGGTTGTAGGCCATGATCAGCGCACCCGTGAGGTACAGGCCGCCGCCCAAAGCGCGGATGATGTACGGAATATGCTTCGCTTCGACAGTTTCGATGAAGCTGTACTCAAGGAAGCCGTACTCGTTATAGGCACGCCACATCAGACCTTCGAGGATCCCGGCGAAGTACATCGCGACGATGTAGAACAGGATGCCGATGGTCGCGAGCCAGAAGTGCCACTCAACAAGCTTCAGCGAGTAGAGAGACGGACGTTTCCAGAGCCACTGCGTTGCACAGTAGAGTGCACCGAAGGAGATGAAGCCCACCCAGCCCATTGAGCCGGAGTGAACGTGGGCAATGCCCCATTCCGTATAGTGCGACAGCGCGTTGACGGCCCGGACACTCATCAACGGACCTTCGAAGGTCGACATGCCGTAGAAGGCAAGAGCGACGACCATCATCCGGACAACCGGATCAGTCCGCAAACGGTCCCAGGCGCCTGAAAGCGTCATCACACCGTTGATCATGCCACCCCAGCTGGGCATCCACAGCATCACCGAGAAGGTCATGCCCAGTGTTTGCGCCCACTGCGGCAGAGCCGTGTAGTGCAGGTGGTGCGGACCAGCCCAGATGTAGATGAAGATCAGCGACCAGAAGTGCACAATCGACAGACGGTAGGAGTAGACCGGCCGCTGGACCCGCTTCGGAATGAAGTAGTACATAATGGCCAGGAAACCTGTCGTCAGGAAGAAGCCCACAGCATTGTGGCCGTACCACCACTGCGTCAGAGCATCCTGAACCCCGCCGAAGAGCTGGTAGCTCTTGGAGCCGGTCAGCGTGACCGGGATGGTCAGATTGTTCACGATGTGCAGCATCGCGATTGTCACGATGAAGGACAGGTAGAACCAGTTCGCCACGTAGATGTGGGGCTCTTTCCGTTTCCATATCGTGCCCAGGAAAACCAAGAGGTAAGCGACCCAGACAATGGTCAGCCAGAGGTCGGCATACCATTCCGGCTCGGCGTATTCCTTGGATTGGGTAACCCCCATCAGATAGCCGGTGCCGGCAATCGCGATGAAGAGGTTGTAGCCCCAGAAAACGAACCAGGGCCACATGCCCCCGGCCAGACGCGTCCGGCAGGTGCGCTGGACGACGTAGAAACTGGTCGCGATCAGAACGTTGCCGCCGAACGCAAAAATCACCGCCGAAGTGTGCAGCGGGCGAAGGCGTCCGAAGTTCGTCCAGCCAAGCTGTTCGAAATAGAAGATATTAGGGAAGGCCAGCTGGAGGGCGATAATCAGCCCGACCAGGAACCCGGCAATGCCCCAGAACATGGCGATCGCAACCCCGAATTTGACGATCGTGTCTTCGTAGACCGTCTGATCGAATGGGTCGCGTCCACCCAGGCTGCCCGCCCAGAGCGCGAGAGCCAGAAGGCCGACCACGGCGAGGCCGAGGAACAGCCAGGCGTGCGCCCCCATAAGTGGATCGGCAGCATGGCTGGCGATCAGCAACGCCAGTATGGCGAAGATGCTTGTAAATGCCGCGACACTGCCGATGCTGGCGAATGCCGAGGACTGTCTTTTTAGTAACGTGCTCACGTTATTGACCCCCTGCGAGTCGTTGGAATTCTGCCGCCTAGATGCCGGTGTCGACTTCGAACCGGTATACGGTAAAATACGGATGGGCTTCGCTGTCGCATCCGCCTAGTTCACGGACCGTATTCAGATCTACTCAAAGGAGCAAACAGATGACAAAATGGCTCATGGCGGGAACAGCTCTTCTCGTGGCCGGCTTGTTGAAGATCTGGCAGCACACCAATGCGCCTCTGACACTGCAGGACTATCTCGCATTCCGGTGTGGCTCGGCGACGGAGGCTCATGGCGATTCGTTCCTGACCTTCGCAGGTCATTGCTGGGGCTGCCCGGTTGCCGCCGCTGGTGCGACAATGATCGCCTATGCTGCTGTTATGATCATGGTATCGTCTCGTCGTGCTGCCCTGCCGGTTCGCCGGTAAACAAGGCTGGTGCCGTGTCAGGCGCATTCTGTAGCCGTTTTCAGGACGTGGAAATTTGAGCGATCTCACCGGCGACGCAGTATCGACTGATCTGGAAGTACTTCAGCTTCATCTGAGATCCATCCTGGCATCGGTGCCGGATGGGATGATCGTTATCGATGAAAAAGGAAAGATTCTGGCGTTCTCCAGCGCCGCTGAAAAGCTATTTTCTTACAAGGCAGAAGAGGTCATTGGCGAAGATGTCAGCCTGTTGATGGGCGGGCATGATGAAACCAACCACCAGACCTACGTCAACAACTACCTGGAGACCGGGAAGCGCCACATTATCGGTGTCGGCCGCGTCGTATCAGCAAAGCGATCCGACGGGACGATCCTTCCGGTCGACCTGAAAATTGGTGAAGCCAAGGTCGGCGACCATTACCTCTTCACCGCCTTTGTACGAGATCTCTCAGAGCAACGGCGCAACGAATTGCGTATGCAGGAAATGCAGGCCGAACTGGTCCATTTCTCCCGTATGAGCGCGGTTGGAACGATGGCGTCGGCGCTGGCCCACGAACTGAACCAACCACTGACGGCTGTGGCCAACTACCTCGAAGCAGCACGGGATTTGCTGGAATCCGATTCTGAGGATGCAAAAGAAATCCTGCACGAAGCCTTGGACGAAGCCTCACGGCAGGCTGTCCGGGCTGGTGAAATTGTCCGGAAATTGCGCGGATATGTCTCTCGTGGAGAGATCGACGCCCGCTCGGTTCGACTCGCGCCACTGCTGATTGATTCGATCGCCCTCGCCAAGATCTCCGGAGATATGGCGGATATTCCGATCGAAAAGGATATTGCGCCAGATCTGGGAGCTGTACTGGCAGACCCAATTCAGGTTCAGCAGGTCGCGATCAACCTGCTGCGAAACGCAGCTGAGGCGCTAAGTAACGAATCTGCTCCACGCATGCGCGTCGTCGCCAGGAAAGGCCCGGATTCATTTGTAACAGTTGAAGTTAGCGATAACGGTCCGGGAATGTCGGAAGATGTTCGCAAAACGCTGTTCAAGCCTTTCATGACCTCGAAATCACAGGGCATGGGGCTTGGCCTTTCAATTTGTCAGACAATTGTCGAGGCGCACGGCGGCAAGATCGAAGCAATTCCGGCAGACAGTGGTGGGACGTGTTTTCGGTTCACACTGAGGCGTGATACGGCTAGTGCATCGGAATGAGCGAACAAAAACTGATCCATCTTGTCGATGATG
This sequence comes from uncultured Hyphomonas sp., assembly GCF_963677035.1. Taxonomy (NCBI): domain Bacteria; kingdom Pseudomonadati; phylum Pseudomonadota; class Alphaproteobacteria; order Hyphomonadales; family Hyphomonadaceae; genus Hyphomonas; species uncultured Hyphomonas sp. Next base: position 3,072,053 of record NZ_OY781472.1, on the reverse strand, counting down.
ACGATGCCGTACGGCATTCGGCCAGCTTCATGTTGCGCCATGCTGGTTTTGCGGTGAAGACCTACACAGATGGCGTGGCTTTCCTTGAGGTTGTTGAGGACGCGTCAGCTGGCTGCATTCTGCTGGATGTGCAGATGCCCCGAATGGACGGACTGGAAGTTCAGGAACAGCTGAACGCGCGGGGCGTTGCAATGCCTGTGATCGTTCTCACAGGGCATGGCGATGTGAATGTGGCGGTTAAAGCCATGAAGGCCGGTGCTGTCGATTTCGTCGAAAAACCTTATGAAAAACAAACACTTGTCGAGGCACTTAATCGTGCTTTCCAGCGCTTGGAGGAACGCTCTCAGCGCGATCTTCTGGTCGATGAAGCTCGAGGAAAAATCGAGCATCTGACACCGCGTGAGCGAGAAGTTCTGGAGGGCCTGGTGGATGGCCACACGAACAAGTCGATCGCCGATTCGCTCGATATCTCACCAAGAACGGTCGAAATCCACAGGGCCAATCTGATGGAAAAGTTGGGCGCAACAAGCCTTTCCGGTGTGCTCAGGATCGCATTTGCGGCCGGTATCGGATTCGATGGCAAAGTTACGGACTAGTACCTAAAGACAGCCATCAGACCATCCGCCAACATGCAGGCTCGATATTCCTGTTGTTGGGTGGCCATGTCGAACGCTTTGCTGAACAGACCAAAAAATGTTGCCGTCATTGATGACAACGAAGCCGTGCGCCGATCTTTGGGCGTTCTGCTGACAGCTCGCGGATATGCGGCCATGGGGTTCGCGGGCGGCGTGGAGTTCCTCAAGTCTCCGCTCCATGCGTCGTTTGACTACCTCCTGATTGATTACAAGATGGAGGAAATGTCGGGTGTAGATGTTCTCCGCAAATTGCGGGGGGAGGGCATCGGGACACCGGCAGCGATGGTGTCGGGCTGGGAAACGTCCGGTCTTGAGCGCCTGGCGCTCGAGGCGGGGTTTGCTGCGTTCATCCGCAAGCCAATGCTGGATCACACGCTGTTCTCGCTCATTGGGCCGCCCCATGGCGGGGAAGGGGTGCGCCGTCGCACCCCGAAAACCAAAGGCGCAGCTTAACAATTCCTTTCAGAGCCAAACAATGATGGTCCAGCAAAAGTCTGGACCATCATTGTTTGTGATTGGGGGCCGGTAGAGGAACCGGCTCCAAGTGCCGATTCAGTGCGATACCAAGGTTATCTAAGTGTCTGTAATGCCCGCCGATTTATATCCCCAAGTCGCATAATCATCATTATGGGAAATAATGATGATACCGAGATGGCTGGCTTTATCTGACCTCAAGCACCATCCCATCAAAGCCAGGTTCGACGTTGGCTGGCAGCTCCCTCTTCAGCTTCATGTAGTCGAGATCCACATGCATGTTGGTCAGCACAGCCTTGTTGGGTTTCAATTCTGAAATCCAAGCCAGCGCCTTAGACACGCTGGCGTGTGTCGGGTGGTCTGTGTAGCGCAGCGCATCGATCACCAGCGTGTCCAGCCCCTGCAGCAATGCCTTCGACGATGCGGGAAGGTCGCTCACATCATTGCAGTAAGCAAAATTGTCAATTCTGAATCCAAGGCACCTGACGCGACCGTGCTCCATATCGATGGGAAGCATCTCTATTGTACCGCCAGCCCCTGCAATGCGGAATGGGACTGCAGGAACAATGTCTGGCTGAACGTCCAGGATCGGCGGATAACCGCCTTTGCCCTCGAAACAGTAATCGAAGCGCCGGGTCAGGATTTCGCGGGTTGCTGCATTCATAAAGGTCGGCAGGGCCGCTCGGCGTTTTATGACCAGCGGGCGTATGTCGTCGATGCCATGAACCTGGTCTGCGTGCTCGTGCGTATAAACCAGCGCGTCGAGATCAGTCACCGCCGCGTCCAGAAGCTGTTCCCTCAGGTCCGGTGACGTATCGATCAAGACCGATGTCAGGCCACCGGGCCGGCTTTCTTTCTCTATCAGAACGCAACACCGGCGCCTGCGGTTTTTGGGCTCATTCGGATCGCAAGCGCCCCAATCGCCTCCGACGCGCGGTACTCCGCCAGATGACCCTGTGCCAAGCAATGTACAGCGCATACTCATCCTCATGGTGCGGCAACCTTGTTGAACAGACGCCCGGCGTTTTCGTCAGTGATCCGCTTTACCTCTTCAGTTGGCAGCCCCTTCAGATTTGCGAGCGCGTCTGCAACGTATTGAAGATATGCTGGTTCATTCCGTCTTCCGCGCATCGGGATTGGCGCAAGGTAAGGGCAGTCTGTCTCCAGTATGATCCGGTCCATAGGCACATCAGCGATGACTGTGCGTACTTCGCTCGCGCTCTTGAAGGACAGTATGCCTGATACGGACACATAAGCGCCCAATGCGAGCGCGCGGCCGGCAAGCTCCGCGCCGCCTGTGTAGCAATGAAGTAAAGGCGAGAATGCGCCCTTTTTGTATTCCTCTTCCAGAACATCAGCCATCAGATCGTCGGCTTCACGCGTGTGAAGTATCAGCGGCAAGCGGGTTTCGCGGGCAGCGTAAATATGTTTTCGAAGGCTCGTCACCTGATTTTGTTCGGAGCTGTAGCCGTAGTGGAAATCGAGACCGGTTTCCCCAATTGCCACGACCTTCTTGTTGGATGCCGCCTCAATCAGCGTATCCGCTGTCAGATCTGTAAAGTCCTTGGCGTGATGTGGATGCACGCCCACTGAACACCAGATGTCGTCATTTGACTCCGCTATAGATAGCACTTCTTGGAAATTGTCGAACCGGTCGCAGATCGCAAGAAACCGGCGAACGCCAGCCTCCCTCGCCCGATCCAGGACCTCGTCCAGATCTTCAGCAAATGGCTCGCCGTGCAAATTGACGTGTGTATCAAACATGTAAGTGCGCTCTAGGTTCGGCTGGGCGCCGACAAAAGGCCTGAGATCAGTTTCGCGGCTGCTTGTTCCGGATCCATATTCAATTCATCCGTCTCCCCCACAAGTTTGACCGTGTTCAGCCATGTGCGGGATTGTTGCGGCACCTCGATCGCAGACTCGGCGAGCCTAGATAAGACTTCGTCGCGGAATGCTGCAAACGAAACGGCATCCGCTCCCGCGGCCTGTATCGCGCGCGTCACCACAGCATCACTTGGGCGTGGCATAGCCTTCATAAGTGTGCGCGCTGCATTTGTAGCGATACGGCAGGTTTCTGAAGACCGCTCAACCGAGAGCCCGGGACGCCCGTGGCCGATTTCCGACGCGTCACCACTAAAGCCTTCCAGTTTGAGCACCGCGTCCATATCGCTCTGTTTCAGTGGATGAAGCCGGAGTGTTCGGCAGCGCGAACGGATCGTCGGTAACACAGGCCGCGACCCGTGATTGATCAGAAACATTATGGCTGCATTCGGAGGCTCTTCCAGAGTCTTGAGGATCGCGTTTGACGAATTCCTGTTCAGCTCATCGAGCGAGTCGACAATGCCGACACGCCAGCCGCCAAGGGCCGGACGGTAGGTGAAAAACTCATTGAAGGTCCGAATCTGTTCGATCGATATATCCTGCTTCAGTTTTCCTTTGTCATTTAGCTCACGAGTCAGAATGCGAAGATCCGGATGCCCTCCAGAAAGGCACCGCGACATGACTGGATCGTCCGATGGTGCATCAAAGGACGCTTTGTCCGGTCCGCGCGCACCGAGAAGCCAGGCTGCGCATCGCAGGGCAAACCGTGCCTTGCCAATGCCGGACGGCCCTTCAATCATCCATGCGTGATGCATCCGTCCGCTTGCCGCTGCAGACTCAAACGCTGTTTCTGCTTCCGCATGACCGATTAGGGGCAAGGCGGCCGTCATGGTGCCAAATCCTGCTTCAATTCGAGCAGCCGGTTTTCGACTTCGTGCCACGCATTTTGCGCAACCTCATTGGCCTCCCGGGATGCATCCAGCAGCGCGCAGCGCTCCGGTTCGCGCCTGGCAACATCGATAAAGGCCCGGCGGACATCTTCATGGAACGCTTTGTCGCGCAGTTCGAACGTGTCCGCATGGCCACCACGATCAGCCCGCCGACGGGCAGCCTGTTCAACGGGCGCATCCAGAATGAGAGTGAGATCGGGACGCGTATCACCGAGCACAGAGCTTTCCAGCATTCTGAGAACATCGACACCAACGCCGTTCTGAACACTCTGATAAACGCGCGTGGAATCTGCAAACCGGTCACACAAAACCCAGTGGCCTGCCGCCAGAGCCGGTCGAATTTTCTTCTCCAGATGGTCCGTGCGCGCTGCATTCATAAGAAGTGCTTCTGCCATGGACGACCACACCTGGCCTTCCGGCGGATGCAGAACAAGATTTCGGATTGTTTCTGCCAGTTCGGTGCCGCCGGGTTCCCTTGTGAGCACAACGGTCCGACCTGCCAATTCCAGCCTCTCGCGCAATGCTTCAAGCAAGGTGGACTTGCCGGTACCTTCACCCCCTTCAAGCGTTATGAAGCGTCCATGGTTCACGACTGGCTCTCGCTGCCTCCGATCATCTGGCTGAGCCCTTCAATCGCACGCCCGAAGAAGCCCAGCTTGGCAACATCTGCGTCGGCCAGAATCGGGGCTTCCACCGGTTTCTGCCCCGGGATCGTGATAACCAGCTTACCGAGTTCATCCCCCTTGCTGACGGGGGCTTCTATCGGCCCCGGCAGGACAATTTCGGCTTTGGCTTTTTCCATGCTGGCCTTGTAACCCGCGATGCGAAGGTCGTTCGATAGTTTGACGGGGACCTTCTGGGTTTCTCCAAGCCAGACCGGAACATCAGGAAGATCGACGGAATCGGGTGTCAGGGTTTTCAGGTCGAAGCTGCTGAATGCGATCCGCATCAGACGCTCACCTTCAGCGGCGCGCGCAGCCATGGAAGGCAATCCGTTGATGACAATCGTCCTGCGGATGCCGTCCCGAACGGCCGAGCCAGTCAGACCATAGCCAGAGACTTCCAGATGGCCGGTTTTCACGCCGTCTGCGCCGGGGATTTCCAGAAGCGGATTACGGTTGGCCTGGGTAAAGTCCCGCCATGTGTAGGAGGGCAAGGAATACCAGGCATAGTATTCCGGGTAGTTGTCGATTGTCAGTTTTGCGAGCTTCGCGAGATCATCGGCAGATATGACGTGTCCAACAGCTTCAAGGCCTGTTGCGTTCAGGAAATTCGCCGAGTTGAGCCCGAGTTCGTGGGCAAGGTTGGTCATCCTGCGCGCAAACGCTTCTTCAGACCCGGAGATGTTTTCGGCCAGCGTAATGCAGGCATCATTTCCGGACATGATGATGATGCCATGGAGTAGCTCTTCAACGGTGGGTGTATCACCGGGGGCAAGGCCCATGGTCGACGTTCCAGATGGGAAACCGCCTTTGCGCCAGGCATTTTCGCTGACAGTGAATTTGTCGCTCATCGAAAGTTCGCCGCGACGAACCATTTCAAACACCGTGTAGGCGGTCATCATCTTGGTCATGGAAGCAGGGACCATCGGTTCTTCGCCAGCTTTGGAGAAGAGGATCGCACCAGTTTCATGATCCATGATGACGGCGTGGGTCGCCGGGGTGTCCAGGATCTGAGCGTTTGCGGAACCTACAATGCCTGCAATAGCAAAAGCTGCTGCAGCGACAGTATTCCGAGCGATCTGCGGCAAGTTCATGGGAGGGGCCTCCAACGTTCTGTTCGGAGGCCGGAATCACATCCGGCCCCAATTCCGTTTAAACAGGAAAAAGGGCCGGTTTGTGGTCTGGGTCAATGGCGGGGCGTGTGGTTATTCGCCAGCAATGATGCGTCCTTGCGCGATCCCGGCATAGGAAAGATCTGCGCGGGCTTGTTCGGCTTCGGACCGGCTCAGGAGTGGTCCAACGCGGACGCGGAAATAGTCAGCGCCGTTAACGCGTGCTGGTACGATCGAAACCGGCAGGGATGCCTGGACCTGATTGCTGAGCATCTGAGCATTCGAAATGTCGGTGAACGACCCGATCTGGACAAAATAATCACCGTTTGAAACGTCTGCCGCAGGTGCGTTGTAAGAGTAGGTCGGCTGGGGCTGAAGAGGTTGTGGAGCCGGCTCGTATGAAGCCGGAGTAACATATTCAGCAGGTGTTTCAGCAGGTTTGGCATCCGCGTAGGTCATGTCCGGCTTCATTTGTGGAGCTGGTGCGGGCAGCGTTGGTGCTCTTTGAGCAGGAGCCGTGCCGAGATACCGGACGCGGAGTGTGGCCTTCCCTACCCCGCTCATGCCCAGTTCGTCAGCAGCGCGCGGCGAAACCTGAAGCGACGCACCATCTTCGAATGGTCCGCGGTCGTTGACGCGCAGCACAACTTCTTTGCCTGTCTCTGTATTCACCACCTGAATCAGGGCTGGCAGAGGCAGCGTCGGATGGGCCGCCGTCATGGCGTTCGGATCGAACGTCTCACCATTTGCTGTCGGCAGGCCATTGAATTCCGCGCCGTAGACAATTGCGACACTGGTTTCGTCGAACACCGGAATGGGGTCGCTGGCCACCGTGTAGGATGGGGCGGGCGTCAGTGAGCGCGCAGCGGGCTGGTATTCCTGTGGTGGGGCGACAGGTGCAGCAGGGACAGGCGCCGGAGCAGTGGTCGGCTGAAGAGTTGGAAGCGCTTCGCTTTGCACAGCAGATACGGTCTGCTGTGCCTCAATGCGTGCAGCAGCCGCGCGGGCGTCAAAACTGTTCGCGCTGCTCGTGACAACGCCGGTCGTAGCCGGTGCAGGTGCTTCAGTGCTCGCATATTCGCGGGCAGTAGGTTCTGAATATTGGGCCCCCTGCTCGGTATTGGTTGCAGCACTTTGCGGCAGCTGCGTGGAGCCGGGATAACGGAATTGAATACGTGCCTGCGTCTTCTGCTTCGCTTCCGGGGTACGGCTTGGCGCAATATATTGCGGCTTGCCTGCCGGATACGGCGAGGTTCCCGTTGCATAGACAATCGGGGCCGGGTTGCGCTTGTCGGCTTCAGCCGGCGCAGCGGCGGCAATTGCGATCGCGCTGGCCAGAACCAGAGGCGACAGATGCAGCGATTTCGGTGCGGAAGAAGCGGTATTCAAGGTTCACCTCATTCTGAAGCTGCGGGTCATTTAATGACCCTTCGGGATGGCTTTTCTGCCCTCCAGCGAACCCTGTGTAGCATAGTCTGGTGCAGGCCTTATGAACCTCACCTGAAGGATCCGGAGAATACGGTTACCGGTTGTTTACGTGTTTTCAAGCCATGCCCTTGCCGCATCGCAGAAACACAGGTGAAAACATAAGACGTCAATCAGAGCGAGCACAGTCCGCTATCGGCACACTCAGGGGGAACGAACGGAATGCAACACAGACTTGGTGAAGGCCCCCTGCTCGATGCGCGCGGCCAGTTGATCGACCGTGGTTGGGCCATCGAGGAAGTGCGCCAGTATGACAGGTCAACCATCCGGGCCAGCAGCCTTCGGATAAAGGAGTGGGATTATTACTGCATCCTTTCTCCTGACTTCGGGCTCGCCCTGACCGTTGCAGACAATGGGTATCTTGGCTTCCTCGGCACATCCTGGATGGATCTGAAAAGCCAGACAGCAGTGAATGATGGCGCAGTCATCCCATTTCCTATGGGCCGGATGGGCCTGCCTGGGTCCGCTAATCATGGTGACATCGTCCAGAAACACAAAGATATGTCGCTGAGTTTTCTGCATGAGGATGGCGGTCGGCGGCTGATTATTGATGCGCCGCGTTTTGATGGCGGGCGTGGATTAAAGGGAGAATTGTGGCTCGCCCAGCGCCCTATGGATCGCATGGTCATTGCGACACCGTTCCCCAATGCGCCAAAGGCTTTCTATTACAATCAGAAAATCAATTGTCTGCCGGCCACAGGTGAAGTCAGAGTCGGAACAGACATCCACCAATTCACTCCCGATTCTGCTTTCGGTGTTCTGGATTGGGGGCGGGGTGTGTGGACCTACAGCAATGTCTGGTATTGGGGATCGGCGTCCGGTATGTGCGGTGACCGGTGTGTCGGCCTCAACATAGGTTATGGCTTCGGTGACACCTCAGCCGCTTCTGAAAACATGGTTTTTGTGGATGGCAAGGCGCACAAGCTCGATCAGGTGACGTTCCACATGCCAGAAGGACCACCAGATTCTGCGCCCTGGCGATTCATAAGCAATGATGATCGGTTCGAAATGCGCTTCGACCCTATCGTCAATCGGCATCACACCACAGACCTCGGCGTGTTCAGAACGACCCAGGACCAGGTGTTCGGCACATTCTCCGGGCAAGTGAAACTCGATGATGGATCAGTTCTGAACATCGCGGCCCTGCCCGGCTTTGCCGAAGAAGTCCGGAACCGCTGGTGAAATCGGCAGACCAGAAAAAGGGCCAGATCGTGTGTGCTGGCGGAGGAGGAGGGATTCGAACCCCCGGAACCCGTAAAGGCTCAACGGTTTTCAAGACCGCCGCATTCAACCACTCTGCCACTCCTCCGCGGCAACCGGCGTTTTTCACGATCCTGGTCCGACAGGCAAGCCCTGATCTGCGCTCACTGCCCGGCTCTCTTCGCGGCAGGACTGGATATTCGGTCCGGACTGTCCGAAGGTTCTTTGGATAACGACATAAAATACGGAGGAGTCAGCCCATGCTCGAGGGCATCAAGGTCATCGAATACGCAACATATATGGCAGCACCGGGCGCAGGATCCATCCTCAGCGACTGGGGCGCTGATGTTGTGAAAGTCGAGCCGCCCGGCGGCGACCCGATCCGAATCTTCTTCCGGACCCTCGGCACGGATATCCAGGACAACCCCGTGTTCGATTTCGACAATCGCGGCAAAAAATCGATTGCGATTGATACGTCGAAACCGGAAGGCCAGAAACTGCTCCGGAAAATGGTGGAAGAAGCTGATGTCTTTCTGACGAATGTGCGCCCCGGCGGACTGGAACGTTCTGGCCTAAGTTATGAGGAACTCAGCAAGATCAACCCGAAGCTCGTTTATTGCTCTCTTACCGGTTACGGCCTTGAAGGCCCGGATGCGGATCGGCCGGGGTTTGACGTTGCTAGCTTCTGGAGCCGCACGGGTGTCGGCGCCCTGACCGTTCCGAAAGGCCAGGAACCCTTCCCGCTCCGGACCGCTTTTGGGGACCACACAACGTCCATGGCGACGGCAGCAGGTATTTGCGCTGCACTCGTGGAAGCGACGCGGACCGGCAAGGGACGGCTGGTTGAGTCTTCCCTCTTCCGGGCGGGTCTCTATGCGCTCGGGTCCGACTTTGCGATTCAGCTTTTCTTTAATCGCGTTGCATCTACGAAGAGCCGACACGAGCAGAACGTGCCCATGACCAATTTCTTCAAGACCAGTGATGGCAGCTGGATTTGCGTCGTCCAGCGACAGGGCGATGTGGATTGGGTGCCCATGTGCAAGGTGATCGGCCGCGAAGATCTGATGGAAGACCCCCGCTTCGCCAGTTCCAAAAGCCGCCGGCAAAACGGCGCAGACCTCGTCAATATTATCGACCAGGGGTTTGCGAAATATACCAAGGCCGAGATCTCGGCCCGTCTCGACGAACATTCGATCGCCTGGGCGCCCGTACAGACATTGGCGGAAGTCGCGGAAGACCCGCAGACAAAGGCAGCCGGTGCGATTGTTCAGGTGCCGAGCAGTAAAGGAGACGGGTCGACCTTCCCTTCTCCTGCGTCCCCCGTCCGTTTTCCCGGCGCCGATGATGGCCCCAAGGGACCATCACCGAAACTGGGAGAACATACACGCGCCGTGCTTGAGCGCCTTGGATTGCCCTCAGCAGACATCGACACATTGTACGCCGATGGCGTGGTGAAGTAGCGCTACTCGCCTTTGAACTCAGGCATGCGCTTTTCGAGGATTGCGTTGACGCCTTCCATATGGTCGTCCGTTTCGTGCATCAGCGCCTGAGCCGCAGCGGACATTTCCATGATCGTGTCGTAGGAGGTTGTGGCGCCCTGACGCATCAGCGTTTTCGCAAGACGCAGGGCCTGCGGCGGCTGTCCGGCAATCCGCTTTGCGAGAGCCATGGCTTCGTCCATCAGCTGGTCGGTAGGCACAACCTGGGAGACAAGTCCCCACTCGCACGCGGTCTGCGCATCGATGACATCGCCGGTAAAAAGAAGCTGCGCCGCGCGCGATGAGCCGATCAGGCGAGGCAATAACCAGGCGCCCCCATCTCCCGGGATCAGGCCAAGCTTCAGGAACGTCACGCCCATCTTCGCTTTCTCAGAGGCGATGCGAATATCGGCCATACAGGCCACGTCGCAGCCGAGACCAATTGCCGGGCCATTGATCGCCGAGATCAGCGGCACTTCCAGATTGTAGAGCGAGCGGACGATGACGTGAATATTCCGGCGGTAGCCGTCGCGAATATCGTGCGGTTTGCCGCCAAACGCCCCTGTCTTGTTCTGCATGGCTTTCACATCACCGCCAGCTGAGAACGCCCGGCCGGCACCTGTGAGGATGGCGCAGCGGATTTCCGGATCAGCCGTGATCTCTGCGCAGGCCGCTGCAATCGCCTTTCCGTCACCGTCCTGGCCGAGCGCGTTCATCGCGTCCGGCCGGTTGAGTGTCATGACGACGATTGGGCCCTGTTTTTCGAGTTTGATGACCGACATCCGGTTTGCCTCCAATTATGCTGGCGCAGAACTGACAGCCAACGCATGGCTTGTCCATGTCCTGCACCGGGATGATGTGGTGTCAGATTAGCGCGTCTACGCTCGCGACGCGTGCCATAATCATTGGCAGACCTGAAACGTGACCAGTCCGTCACCCGATCCAAAGCGCTCCATGGTGTATTTTTCAATATCGACAAGATACCCGTCGCCGCCGAGATTTGCCGTGCAGCACCCATTGCAGTCAGCGTCTGAACACGCGTCATAGACTTTCACAATCAGGGTCCGCTCACCCTGCTGAAGCCGGAGAGTCTTCATCCCAAGTGTCTCCCAGTCCTTGAGATGAACGGCGACGATATTGTGATCCCGCACCCAGTTTTCAGATTGCTTTCCAGATATGCCGTAGAACTGACCGGCCCATGTGCAACCACTATTTTCAATACACTCTTCGCTGCCCGGCTTCGGATAGGACTCGTAATTGGTGAGCCGTGCTGTGTGCCGCTGCGACTCGCAAACAGGGGCGGTTGCTGCGGTTGTCTGATGTGGTGGCATGGAACAGCCTGTTGCCACCAAGAAGCCAACCAGAAGCGACCAACGGCGAACGCGGCACATAACGGACATCTCAGGCAGTAACTGGGTTGCGAAAGCGTGTGCCTGGCGCAGGCGGATCGTTCCGGCCGCCTGCAAAACACTGTGCTTTCGACATCCAGTCTTCTGCAACAGGTCCAGTCACTCGCAAGGCCGTGTCTTTGACATGCCGCGTCTGCGTGACGACCTGGCAGAATTCCGTCGCGCGGCCTTCAACACAGTTTTCGCCATCGTCATCGCCAAACGTCCACACGTCACCGGAAGGCGCGGTCAGACCGATGACAGGCATCTGCCCGGGCGTCTCCTCCTTGCGGACCTGATAGGTCCAGCCGTAGGTGTTCACGCCCAGAACAACGATATTCCGGATCCGGTCCTCATCAACCCGTTCGGCTCCCAGCACGTCGTAAACTTCCTGCCCGTGCGCCCAGGTTTCCATCAGGCGCGCAGTGATTGACGAGCGCGCGCTCATCGACGGGCCGGCCCATTTCAGGCGGACTTTGGGGTCAGAAATTGCGAACACCTGCGCCGTGCTTTGCGCCTGGCGCCACCATGCATTCAGCAGTGCGCTTCCGGTGAGGTCCGCGGCATGTTGCTGCTCATGGACCCGCATTCCGCTCCCGGCAACGGCCTTCAGTTCCGTCTCCAGCCGGGCTTCGTCGGCAAGCTGAAGTTCGGCCATCCAGTTCCAGTAATGAAGGTGCCGGAGGACATCGCCAATCGTCCAGTCCTTGAACTGAGTCACCGTCTCGTAAGGTTCTGCACTCTGTTTCTCCAGCAGCGAGAACAGAGCCCGGCTCTCTTCCAGAAAGTCCTGTGCCTGATCCATTCATTTCCTCCGTCTGGCTCCATTTTGATCCAGACGGAGAGATGTGGCCAGATATGACGCCGCGTTTAGTGTGTCAGGAGAATCGAGAAGTCTACTGGAACAACCGGTGTAATCGCCGGCAGGTTGGCCAGTTCACGCAGCTTTTCCACGCCGTCACTGAGAGCGAAATCTGCGGTGTCGATAAAGATCGGCGTGACTGTTGTGACGAGCACCTTGTCCGCTGCAATCCGTGTCACCTGAAGGTTGGTATCGATTTCGTTTGTCTGGCCATGAAGATCCAGCTGCGCCGTCACAGGAATGACAGTGCTGTCTCCGATTCCAAGCCCGGAAAATACAGCCGGATCAAGCTTCGCCGTGACGTTCGCCGTGGGATAGGTGTCTGTCTCGAAGAGGAAATCCCGCATCCGCTCATCACGTAGATCGATATTTGTTTGAACAGTTTCCAGCGGGATTTCAATTGTCGCACTGCCGTCGGCAAGAACTGTTCCATCGATCTCGCCGAATGTGTGCGCCTCCGCGATGTCGCCTGATTTGATGGACACGAAGGAGACATGCGAACCATCGCTATTGACGACCCAGTCCCCGCTGAGAGGCGTTGTCTCTGGCGCTTTGGCCGCCGGTTGCGAACATGCGGCCAACCCCAGGATAGAGGATGCAAAAAGAAGGTGGCGGGGAAGTGTCATGATAGCCTCCGGAAAGGAACAGAATGAGGTTTGCTGCTCGCAGGCATGAAAGCAGATGACGCGCTGCAAACCGAGGAAATACAGGTAATGATCTTCGGCAGTATGTGATCCACAGGAGCTACCCTGACAAGGCCCCGCGCCCCTCCGGACCGGACTTATCCTTCGATTGCCTCCATCATCTCCACGCGGGTTGCGTGACGGCCGCCTTCAAAACGGGCTGAGAGAAATGCATCGACAATATCGAGTGCGAGTCCCTCACCCACAACGCGCGCACCGATAGACAACATATTCGCATCATTGTGCTGGCGGATCATGCGCGCCGAAAAGGCTTCACTGCAGACGCCGCACCGGATCCCCTTCACCTTGCTGGCCGACATCATGATCCCCTGCCCCGTACCGCACAGGATAATTCCGAACTGGCAATCGCCCGAAGCAACGCGCCGGGCGGCTGCCTCTCCGTGTTTCGGGTAATGCGTGCTCTCCGGCGTGGTCGGGCCGATGTCGACCGCGGTCCATCCCTGGGCTGTGATGTGATCGGCGATGGCCCGGCGCATATCTATCGCGGCATGATCACTGGAAAGGACGATCCGTTTGTTGTCAGTCATGGCCAGTCAGCTTCCCTCATTCCCATTCGATTGTGCCGGGGGGTTTTGACGTCACATCATAGACGACGCGGTTCACGCCCTTCACTTCATTGATAATGCGGGTGGCGACCCGGCCGAGGAATTCGTGCTCGAATGGGTAATAGTCCGCCGTCATACCATCTGTGGATGTCACCGCCCGGAGTGCGAGAACAGCTTCATAGGTGCGCTCATCTCCCATCACGCCAACGGTGTTTACCGGCAACAGCACGCTGAAAGCCTGCCAGATTTCATTGTAGAGGCCCGCCTTACGGATCTCGTCGATGTAGATTGCGTCGGCCTTGCGGAGTGTATCCGCCTTCTCCCGGGTAATTGCCCCCGGGATCCGGATGGCAAGGCCGGGGCCCGGAAATGGGTGGCGGTCCACGAAAGCGTCGGTCAGGCCAAGTTCCCGGCCGAGGGCGCGGACTTCATCCTTGAAAAGCTCCCGAAGCGGTTCGACCAGCTTCATGTTCATGCGTTCTGGCAGGCCACCCACATTATGGTGACTCTTGATCGTGACGGAGGGGCCGCCAAGCGCGGAGACACTTTCGATCACGTCAGGATAAAGCGTGCCCTGAGCCAGGAAATCCGCCCCGCCGATCTTCTTTGCTTCATCTTCGAAGACGTCGATGAAGAGACCGCCAATGATCTTGCGCTTGCGTTCCGGGTCGGTGATGCCCTCCAGCTTGCCGAGGAACAGTTCGGATGCGTCCACATGGACCAATGGGATATTGTAGTGCTCGCGGAACATGTTCACGACCTGATCGCTTTCCCCAGCGCGCATAAGACCGTGATCGACATAGACGCAGGTCAGCTGAGCGCCGATTGCTTCATGGATCAAGACCGCGGCCACGGAAGAATCGACCCCGCCGGACAATCCGCAAATCACGCGCCCGTCGCCGACCTGTTCGCGGATCTTCTGAACCGCCTCAGCCCGGTAGGCTGCCATCGTCCAGTCGCCTTTCAGTCCGGCAACACCGTGCGTGAAATTGCGGAGCAGCTGACGTCCATGCGTCGTATGGACGACTTCCGGGTGAAACTGGGTGCCATAGAACCGGCGCTCTGGATCGGCGATGATCGCGAATGGCGCGCCGGGGGATTTGGCTATCACACCAAAGCCGGAGGCCATGTCGGCGACATGATCGCCGTGGCTCATCCAGACCTGCTCATGGTCGCCTGCGTGGAAAAGGCCTTCGAGGATTGGGTCGTCGACAACCTTCTCGATAAACGCGCGCCCGAATTCACGGCTGGTACCGCTTTCCACTTTACCGCCGAGTTGCTCCATCATGACCTGCTGGCCATAGCAGATGCCCAGCACCGGAACGCCGAGGGAAAAGACTGCGTCGTCGGCCCGCGGGCTATCCTCCCAGGTGACACTCGAAGGGCCGCCGGACAGGATGACGGCCTTTGGATCGTACTCCGCCAGGAAGGCGGCATCGACCTTGTTGAACGGATGGATTTCGCAGTAGACGCCGCTCTCTCGGAGCCGCCGGGCGATCAGCTGAGTCACCTGGCTTCCAAAGTCGACGATAAGGGCGCGTTCGTGTCTCTGGTCAGTCATGGCGCCGCTTAGCTGAGGATGAGAGATTCGTCCATATCAAGTTGCTGCCGCTATGCCAGCGGGGCTTAAGCCTTCCGCAGAACAGCAAAGAAGAAACCATCCGTGCCAGCCCGGCGCGGTGTCAGGCGGACCGACCCGGACGGACCGCGATAGTTGCGGACCATTGCTGCACCATCATCTGTCAGCAAGCCGGAAGCGATCGCTGCTTCAGCGGCATCTTCCTCGGTAAACTCGGCATGGCCTGACAGGAATTCCGTCACGCGGTCTTCATCTTCTTCCATCAGGAAGCTGCAGGTGGCGTAGACGAGCCGCCCGCCCGGCTTCACGAATGTGCTGGCGTTCGCAAGAATGTCCGTCTGCTCTTGCTGGCGCTTGGCCAACTGTCCCGGTTTCAGGCGCCATTTGGCGTCCGGACGGCGGCGCCAGGTGCCGGTCCCCGTGCAGGGCGCATCAACAAAGACGAGGTCCATCTGGCCGGTCAGATCTTCCAGCTGGGTCTGTTCCGATGGATGGACGAGCTGCACATTGTGGCCGCCAGAACGCTTGAGGCGCGGGATCAGCGCAGACAGCCTCCGGCCGTCGATGTCGTAAGCGAAGATCTGCCCCTTCCCCTGCATCTGACAGGCCAAAGCAAGCGTCTTGCCCCCGCCGCCGGCACAATAGTCCAGCACCTGTTCGCCGGGCTGAGCGTTCCCGGCCGCCGCCGCGATTTGTGAGCCGGCGTCCTGCACTTCGACCCAGCCTTTAGAATAGGCCGGAATGCTTTCGAGGCTCGCTTCGCGCTGCGATGGGTCCCGGGCAGGAATATGATAGGCATTGTGGAGTAATTTCGACGGTTCCGCCTTGGCGCTTTTCAGCGGGGCCGCCGCCTTCTCCGCATCCACTTTCAGCGTGTTGACGCGCAGGTCGACATCCGCGCGGACGGCCATGACCTGCGCTTCGACGACAGCTTCTTCGCCGAAGACGCGAGCAAGGTGCGGCGCCAGCCATTCCGGATAGTCGCCTTGCGCATGAGGCGGCGCCGTCGGATCCGGCGCCATGACGAGGCGTTCGCGTTCCTGCAGTGTCAGCTTTTCAGGCGCATGCTCCTCGTCCATCGCCGCGTCGATCTCGCGGATATTCCAGCCCCAGGCATGGGCCAGTGCGCCAAGGATCAGGCCGCGGGGACTGCCGTCACCCATGGCGTGGGCGATGGAGTTGCGCTTGCGCAAGGCATCCAGCACGAGACCTGAAACCCAGGCGCGGTCCTTTGCGCCGGCATAACGGGCGCGCTTGCCCCAGTCGCGGGCTGCGGACTTCACCGGCTGGTGGCGGTTCAGGACGTCTGTGAGGACGTCGATGGATGCAGAAATCTTTCCGCCGTTGCGCATGAAACACCTTTATACGTCGAGTTTCAGAACGGCTTAGCCGGAGCGGCGGTCCATTGAAACAGATAGACTCCGGAACTCTGAGGCATTTACAGTCGTGTCTGGAGGGAGGACGTAAAGATGACTGTGTACGTAGTCGCGAAATTGAAGATCAAAGACCGCGAGACCTACGCCAAATACAGCGACGGTTTCATGGATATCCTCACCCGGTATGGCGGAAAGCTTTTGTCTGTAGACGACGGCGCCGAAGTGATCGAAGGGGAATGGCCCCACGATCGCACCGTTCTGCTGGAGTTTCCCACCCAGGCAGACATGCAGACCTGGTATAATTCCCAGGAATACAAGGACCTGGTGAAGCATCGCTATGCGTCCGCAACAGCCGAGATTGCCCTTATTAAAGGCTGGCAAGACGTCGAAAACTGAAGGATTGACGCCATGGACATCGATTTACCTGCCGGGCTCCGCGCTGCCGGGCCCGCCGATTGGCGTTTGATGGGCGACATTACGGGGGAAGCATTTGAGACCGATCCGGTGTTGCTCTGGATTTTTGGCCACTCGCACGCCCTGCAGCCGACATTCGCTGAGCTCGCACGGTCGATTTATCTGAAACATGGCATTTGTCACATCGCCGGCGATGGCGGCGCGACGATGTGGATTGAGTCTCAGAACCGGCGGGAACTTGGCCTGATCCCAACGTTGAGTCTGTTGCCGACCATGATTTTCAAAGGCACGCAGGGCTCCATCTTCCGGGCGCTCAAGGCCGGCAAGGTGATGGACGAGCACCACCCGAAAGACCCGCACCTCTACCTCTTCACGATCGGCACGCGCAAAGCCGCGCGCGGAACGGGGCTCGGCAAGCTGATGATGGCTCCCATGACGGCCGCCGCCGACAAGGCTCGCCTGCCCTGCTATCTTGAAAACTCGAACCCGCAGAATACCGGCTTCTACATGAGCCACGGTTTCGAGCGGATGAAACTGTTCGAAGTCGGCCCCGGCGCCCCACCCATGGAAGCGATGTGGCGGGAAGCAAAGACCTAGCGCGCAGGCCTGCTAGCAGCCGTCGCCACTGCGTTGCCATCTTGAGGAATTGAAAATGGTGGTGATGCCCGCGCCGGTTTCAACTTCGAAGCTGCTAGAGACCCGCACAAGGTTGAAGGCGTAGTGAACGCGCAGATTGCCGCTTAGCGGCCCGCAAATGATATGCGCATCCATTGTGGTCAGATCACCCGTGGAACTGTAATTCTCTTCCGAGATCACGCACTGGCGATCTGCATATGTCTTGAGGAAAGTCTGATCCACCGCGCTCAACGTGTTGTTTCCGGCATCAATACAAACCGATCCGCTGCTGCTCTGTTGCTCGGTCTCTGTGCCGTCCGGCATTGTCTGCCTGACGAAGGACGTGTCGGTCCACGCGCCTGTGCCGAAGTTGCCCGGAGACTGGGCGATAGCAGGCTGTCCGCAGACGGCCACGCTCAGCGCGGCAAGCGCGAGATAAGAAGAGAATTTCATTGGATGGTCCCCTTGAAGCAATTGCTGCCTGCTCAGGATAGTCACCTGTCAGATGCGGTCAATCGAACCTTATCTACCCCCGGGTAAGCGAATAATTCGGCGCCTCGCGCCTCATCTGCAGGTCGTGCACATGGTATTTCTTAAGGGCACTCGACCTTCGTCGAACCTACGGAGAACAGCGAAACTGTTCAAAGTCGGCCCCGGCGTCCCACCGATGGAAGCAATGTGGCGCGAACCACGTGACATCCAGCACGTGTGACCGGCGAGGGCCTCAGCCCGTCCGGCAAAAAGTGTTGGATAAGGTGTGGGATCAGCTGCTGTCGTTCCACCGGTCGAAGGCCACGGCCAGCAGCATGGGCAGACCGGCGGCCGCTGCCCCGAGTTCAGGTGTCAGTTTATGCATGGCAATCGGCAGGCAGAGCGGGCGCGGCGACCCTGCCCTGCGCTGGCGCTCCATGATGCGGGCGACGCATACGGCATATTTTTCCGGATTGCGCAGGATACGAGCGAGTGCTTCGAAGCGACGCATGAGTGTGGCGACCGGCACCGGACCTGATGCGCCGCGCAAACCTTCGGGAAAGTCCTGCCCTTCCAGAGTGTAGACGTGTGTCTGGCCGCTGAGCGCAATGCTGTATTGAATCTGGGCCTTGGTGTGCACAGGCTCTTCTTCCGGCGCCGTAGACTTCGCGGCACGCGGTTTTACTGGATCAAGCGTCAGGTCGAGGGCCATCAGCATGATCAGACGGCGGAGGATGATCACCAGCGTTTTGACGCGCGTCCGCCACCACCGCGCCGCAGATTGCGGAACGGTATCCGTAGACCGGATCAGCCCGGCATCATATGTGGCCTTTGCCAGGCTGACGCGAACCTGTTGCAGGGCGAAGGTGATGTATTCGGTGTTCATGCGCAGAATATGGCGCACGGGCGTATCCGGTTGGATTGGGTGGTGGATAAGCCACCTTGCTGAGCTTTAAAGGCCCGCCTCTCGTGAGGCTTGCACCAGTTCGATAACCTCAGAAAGATCCTGGAGTGTATGCCCTGGGTTTGAGGCGGCATCGTCAGGCCAATCCAGGCCTCGCGGAATCCAGGCTGTTTGCATGCCTGCACCATGCGCACCCAAAATATCGGCGACAGGGTTATCTCCGATAAACAGGCAATCCTGAAGAGAGGCCCCTACTCGCGATGCGGCACGCGCAAATAGTCTGGCATCCGGTTTGCGCAATTGCTCTGCTTCGGAAATGAGGCAGGCATCCACCAGGTCTTCTAATCCAAGGGCATTGATGTGCCGCGTCTGGAAGCGCGTCCAACCATTGGAGACAATACCAAGTTTAAGGCCTTCGCTTCGCAATTGCTGTAGTGTTTCTCTCATATGAGGAAACCCGCGGGCGTGTTCGCAACATCGCTCATTATAGTCTGAAAGCAAAAGCTCAACACTTGAGAGGTCGCCGTCAAACGCTTTCAGGATTTGCGGGTAGACCTCAGACTTGGGGACATAACCTCGCTGATCCAATTCAAGAAAACGCGCCTGCCATTGTTGCAAGGAGGCGGAACCCAGCCGGGGTGCAAATCTTCTGTATTGGTCTTCCAGGAACGATCGGAGCGATCCCGTTCGATCAAGGAGCGTATCGTCAAGATCGAACAGGACAGCCGCAATCATTCAATTCTGCTAAGCTGCGGCACACATTTTGACAATGCCACCTGACCGAATGCCGCCTCTACCCCCGCGACAGCGAGTAGTTCGGGCTTTCGCGAGTCATCTGGACGTCGTGGACGTGGCTTTCCTGGAGGCCGGCGCCGGTGATCTGCACGAACTCGGCTTTCTTGTGCAGCTCGTCGATGTCCTTGGCGCCGACATAGCCCATCGCCGCGCGCAGGCCGCCCACCATCTGGTGGATGATCGGCACGAGCGACCCTTTGTACGGCACCTGGCCTTCGATGCCTTCCGGTACCAGCTTGTCAGCGGCGGCATCCTTCTGGAAGTACCGGTCGGCCGAGCCACGGGCCATGGCGCCGAGGCTGCCCATGCCGCGATAGGCCTTGTACGAACGGCCCTGATACAGGAACACCTCGCCCGGCGCCTCTTCGGTGCCGGCGAACATGGAGCCCATCATGGCGGTCGCCGCCCCGGCCGCGAGGGCCTTTGCGAAATCGCCTGAGAATTTGATCCCGCCATCCGCGATGACCGGTATACCGCTCGCCTGAGCCGCATTCGCGCAGGCCTCGATGGCTGTCAGCTGGGGCACGCCGACGCCCGCGACGATGCGCGTGGTGCAGATGGAGCCCGGGCCGATGCCGACTTTCACGGCATCCGCGCCGGCATCGATCAGCGCTTTGGTGGCTTCGCTGGTCGCGACGTTGCCAGCAATGATCTGAACGGCATTGGAAATCTTCTTGGCGCGGGTCACAGCCTCGGCAACTGACTTGGAGTGGCCGTGGGCGGTGTCGATGATCACAGCATCGGCGCCAGCCTCGATCAGCGCGGCGGTCCGCTCAAAGCCTGCATCGCCAACTGTGGACGCAGCGGCAACGCGCAGGCGGCCAGCGCCATCCTTCGCGGCGTTCGGGTTCACGGCGGCCTTGTCCATGTCCTTCACGGTCAGGAGGCCGAGGCATTTGCTGTCCTTGTCGACGATGACGAGGCGCTCGATCCGGTGCTTGTGCAGCAGGCGCCGGGCTTCTTCGGGCGTGGTCTCCATTTCCACTGTGACGACATTGCGCGTCATCAGGTTGGCGACCTTCTCGTTCATGTCTTCGGCGAAGCGCGTGTCACGGTTGGTGATGATGCCGACGACCTTGCCATTGTCCTCAACAACCGGAATGCCGGAGAAGCCGGTGCGCTGCTTGAGTTCGTTCAACTGGCCCAGCGATGCGGTCGGTGCGATGGTGATCGGGTTCATCACCACGCCGCTCTCGTACTTTTTGACCATGGCCACTTCGCCGGCCTGCTCCTCAATGGAGAGGTTGCGGTGAATAACGCCGATGCCGCCGGACTGGGCCATTGCAATGGCGAGGCGGGCCTCGGTGACCGTGTCCATCGCCGCCGAGATCAGCGGAATGTTGAGCGGAATGGTTTTTGTCAGAAAGGTTGAGACGTTGACGTCGGCGGGAAGGACCTCGCTCGCGCCGGGCTGGAGAAGCACGTCGTCAAAGGTGATCGCTTGTCGGATTTTCATGTGGGGAGCTCCCTTTTCGGCCCCATAAGGGAGTCGCGCGGGCTTGAAAAGGGGGTAGCCTGTCTCTAATGCACAGACATCCACTTTATGGAGAAGTTTTCCGTGAAAAATTGCCTGCTGGTGAAGGGCGCAGTTGCTGTTGCGTTGACCCTGTTCCTTGCGTCGTGCGGCGCAAAGCAGGCCGCGACACAAGCTAACTCAGCTGACGAGTCAGCCCTCGCCTCACCGATGATTGGGAAAGCCCCGGCAATTGAATCCTTCTATGGTCCGATACTGGAACGCCTTAACGAGGATATGCAGCAATATGTACAGAGTGGAAAAGTCCTGAACCTCGCCTACGTCCTGACCAAGGACGGAGAACAGGTTCAATCCGGATATTTCGGAACCCGCACTCTGGGCGGGTCCGACCCGGTCAACGACCACACGATCTATCGCGTCTACTCGATGACCAGGGCGGTCACGGCGGTATCCCTTCTCATGCTGATGGAGGAAGGCAAATTCAGCCTGGACGATCCGATCACCCGTTTCCTGCCAGAATTGAATGATTTGCAGTTCACCAGGTCTTTCGAGTCTGGGAGCGCCGCAGGGATGCGTCCGGCAAACCGCGCACCGACCATGCGGGAACTGCTGACCCACACCGCAGGTTTCGCCTATGGCGGCGGCCAGCCCGGTTATGCCAACCGGGTATTCCAGCAGAGAGATGTCGATGGGGCGACAACCAATGAAGAATACCTGAAACGTATTTCCAAAGTGCCCCTGATGTATCAGCCGGGAACGGCCTGGTCCTATTCAGCCGCATCGAATCTGCAAGGCATCATCATTGAGCGCATTACGGGCGAGCGTCTCGGCGCGTTCATGAAGCGCCGCATTTTTGATCCGCTGGGCATGGTCGATACCGGCTTCTCAGTCAGCAAGGCCCAGCGCGACCGGCTGACTGACATCACTGCCTGGAACCCGGGACACCCCCTCGCAAAAGCTGAAGGTCCCATGCAGGACATGGATGCAGCCAGGCACGGTCTTGTCTCGACCATCGCCGACTATCAGCGTTTTGCGGCGATGCTGCTTCATGATGGCACGCTGGATGGCAAGACTCTGCTGAGCCCGGAATCGGTCAGCCTGCTCCGCACAAGCGAGACGGATTTCAAGGACCCCGAGACAGGCCTTCCGGCGTATGAGCCGTTCCACGGCACAGGTTTCGGCTTCGGCGTTGCAGTTGTCACCAATACCATCCGATCGGGCCTCGGCGCGCCCGAAGGCACTTACTTCTGGGATGGCGCGGCCGGCACATGGTTCTGGATCGACCCTTATCACAACATCATCTTCATCGGCATGGTTCAGAACCTGTCTGCCAATCCGGTGATGCCGCGGAAGACAGCGATGAACGACGTCTATCATGCCCTGTTCACCGACTATTTCCCCTCCAACCCGGTGGTTCAGGAAGACGCGCCTGAATAGCCTTCCGGCACACAGGCGGGGTATCGGATCTAAGCGCTAGTCGACGCAAATCGTCTGGGCGGCCTTACCGTCTTCGACGCGGGTGTAGCAGCCGAAGGGGTCGTCACTGGCCTGGCAGATACCTTGCGCTGGTGCGCCGGCCTCAACGGGGCCTGCCGTTTCATCCAGCCTGCATTGGCCGAGACAGTCTTCGCTGCCGTGGCACGCCTGCCCGGCATCCGGATACGTCTGGATACAGTGCTGCCAGCCGAGCATACCCGCTCGCTGAACCACGCCGCCGGCTGCTTCACATCTGGCCCGTTCGTCCGGTGTCGCAAACTGCGAGGCAAACTGGATGCGCTCATAAGGCGGCATGGAGCTGCCAAAGTCCGGATTGGCCGCATGATAGTCCCGAATTGCACCACAGGCGGCGATCGTCGCGATCGCCGCCCCGATAAAGATCAGCCGTTCAGGCTTCATCCGGGAAACTTCTCAAAAGACGGGATGCCCTCGGGGATGTGATGGAAGCTTGGCGCGTCGGCCGTTTGCATCACAACGTGCGGCTGGCCGAAGAGGCTCGTATCGTCGAGCGTTCCAACTTTGAGGATCACCGCATCCGGCAGGGCGAGCGACCGGGTCAGGATATGTGTCCCGCAATTCCCGCAGAACTCCCGGGTGACGGAATGTTCGATGTCACTGCGCTTGAATTTCTTCGGCTCTCCCTTGGTATAGCGGAATCCGGCCGTTGGCATGGCCATGAAATCGTTCGCTTGTCCGCCTGTAATGTACTGGCATTCGCGGCAATGGCATTCGCCTTTCATAACAGGCTCGCCTTCCGCCTCGTATCGGATTTCGCCGCAGTAGCAGCCGCCAGTCGTCGTCATGTCGTATCCTCCCGATGTGCTGCCAGCATTGTGAAACGTCACGCGGCGGCGCGCAAGCGACAGTTAATTGGAACCAAACAGGGCCATCGGGCATAAATATTGCGGAGGGAGTTGAAGCAAACGAACGGAAAACCCTCCACCTATGCCTGCCGCCAGTTCTTTTAACCGCACGATCACCGGGACGTCAGATGTGTCCGTGGATGACGCGATTGCCCGGACGCTCACGGTGGCACGAGACGGTTATGGAGAGCCCGACTGGTTCGATGTCGTCACGGCGCGCGGCTTCATCTCAAATGGCCAGGTGACACATTATCAGGTGACCCTGAAACTGGGGTACGAGGCAGCCAGCAAGGCGGCGGACGCTGAAGACTTCTATTTTCAACGCGCCTGTGGCGGAAAACGACGCCCGGGCAGTCACCACACCATCGAAGCACGTCTTTGATTTAGGGGCGCCGGTCTGTACGGTCGCCTGGTTCAGGGGTGTACCACAATTGGATACCCAAAACTCCGGTTAGAGCCACTCATCCTTATCGGTAGGAACTCCCAACACCTAAAAATCCTGATTCTGTAATGAATACGGGGTATCAGAGAGCTCAAAGCACTGTCTGGTCCAGGAATTGCCAATAGAATAGCAATTCGTGTGGAATCCAGGGTAGGTTAAAAAACGTGCGAGGCTTTGGTCGTCTAAAACTCACTTCTATCGGGCTGATGGACTATGTCAGCGCGCCGAACCTGAAGAATACCCTGTTGGTCAACGGTTTCTGGCGCAGTGGCACCACATGGCTGCAGCAGACGCTTGTCGATGCGCTGGATGCCAAGTCGCTCTTTGAACCGTTTTCCCCTGCAGCCGGACATCAATGGGACCAGTTAAGCCGCCGGGGCTCCGAAGCGAGCCGTAATGTCTATATGCCCCTGTCAGCCAACTGTCTGACGCCGCGGGACCGGATCAAACTGCACCTCGCTTTGAGGGGTGTCGGCACGCATGGCTACACCCATTTTCTGAGGCGTTCAGGCTCCCGGGCCTGGTCTCGCCAATTGGTGGTGAAGTTTACTCAATTGGGCTTCGTCCTGGATGAGGTGGCTGACAATCATCGCGTCCCGATCATTCACATCCGGAGAAATCCGGCGGCAATTTATGCCAGCTTCAAGGAAACGGACTGGTCGTGGCGGTTCGAGGATGTGCGTTTCTTCCAGACTTACAGCCTCCAGGACTTCACCAAAGGCACCACGGAATACGAACGCGCGGACACCCTGCTCCGGTTCGACACATCCCCGGTGCACCGCCTAGCCGCTTTGTGGAGCCTCAGCGAGCGGGCCACACAACAAAGTATCATTTCAGGCAAGGCACACCTCGTCCGGTATGAAGACATCGTAGGACAAGGGCCCGGTATTCTGAACCGCCTGAATATCGCGTCCGTGAACATCGCGTCCAATGACGCGGCGAGCCCGGTGACCAATTCCGGCCGGGAAAGCCTGACGGTCACAGAGCGCCTGAACGACTGGCAAAACCGCCTGACGCATGCCGAGATCGATTGCATCAAATCGGTTTCAAAAGACCTGTTCCCGGACAATGGATACTTTCAGGCACTTCCCTCCCCGCTCGGGAAAGATTGCTCCGGATCAGGCTGACCCGGCTCAGCCCGCCTTGCGCGATCCGCGAAACCCCTTCGCCACGACGAAGATTTCCGGACTACCAGCCCGGCTGGCCGGTGGCTTGATATGTTTCACACTGGTGAAATTGGCTTTCAGAAGGTCCAGCACTTCCTTGGTCGCGCCGCCCTGAAAAACCTTTGAACAAAAGGTGCCGCCCGGCGCGAGATGCTCGACGGCGAAGGCCGCCGCCATTTCGACGAGGGTGACCGTGCGCAGGTGATCGGTTTGCTTGTGCCCGGTCGTGTTCGCCGCCATGTCTGACAGAACAAGATCCGGTGGACCGGTCAGACCTTTCATAAGTTCGGCCACGTCGCCCGGTTCGTTGATATCGCCCTGGACAATGTGCACGCCGGCCAGGGGCTCGACTGGCAGGAGGTCGATCCCGGCAATCTCGCTGGCCCCTTTTGTCCCGGCCACCTGCAGCCACCCGCCGGGAGCGCATCCCAGATCGACAACGCGCTGGCCACGCCGGAACAGATGCAGTTTCTCGTCAATCTCCAGCAGCTTATAAGCCGCACGGGCGCGATAGCCTTCCGATTTGGCTTTCTGGACGTAGGGATCCTGAAGTTGCCGCTCGATCCAGCGTTTGGAGCTTTCGTTTTTTGCCCTGTGCGCAATGATCTTGCGCTCGCCCATCCGCCGACCGGATGTACCGCGCTTGTCGGACGGGCCTTTCCAGCGGCGTTTTTCGTCGTCCGTCATGGGGAGACCTCTGCGGTGGGGGAATTGCGGTCTTCTGCGGCGCCCGGTCCGGCGTCCGTGGATTTGTTCCGGCCTGTGCGGCGGCGATTGCTGCGTTTCCGCGGGCTCTTGCCACCATACATCATCGACAGCAGGAGCCCCTCACGCAGCCCGCGGTCGCCGACGCGCATGCGATCCCCGGGAAAGGCATCCCAGATGGATTGCATTATGGCGCAGCCGGACAGCATCAGGCTCGCCCGCTCTTCTCCGATGGTGGGCAGGGTTGCCCGTCCATCCAGGCCGAGATCGCGCAACAATTTGACCGCGGCGTCCGCCTCTTCCCGGCTCATCCAACTGCCATCGACCTTGTCGCGCCGGTAGCGCTCAAGCTTCAGGTGAACCCCTGCGAGGCAGGTGACCGTCCCGGAAGTGCCGATCAGATGAGAGCCTTTTTGCGTCATGGCACGGCTGACGCGCTCTGTGCCTTTCCAGGCGCCAATCACTTCGCCACAATAATCTACCATGGCGGGGAAAGCGTCTTCTTCCGGCAGGTGCCCGAACCGCTCATGAAGGGTCACGACGCCCAATGGCAGGCTGGTCCAGTCCTGAATTGGCGCGCGTTTGACGAGCCCGTGCGACCCACCCTCCCGGGCTACTTTGGCGTTCACCCAGGACAGTTCTGTCGAGCCGCCACCAATATCGATGACCAACACCGTCTTGGCGTCCTCGCCCATCAGGTCGTGACAACCGATGGTGGCGAGGCGGGCCTCTTCCTTGGCGTTAATGATCTTGAAGGTCAGGCCGGTTTCTTCATGCACGCGGCGGATAAAATCAGCCCCGTTCACAGCCTGGCGGCAGGCTTCCGTCGCGATGCAGCGAACCCGGCCGACACCATGGTTTTTTATTTTTCGGCGGATCGCCTTCAGGGCATCAAGTGCCCGCTCGATCGAGGCGTCTGACAGCCGGCCGGTTTCGTGAAGCCCCTCGCCCAGACGCGCGATCTGTGAATGTGAATCAACGACGCGGAAGGATTTCCCCCACGGCTCCGCCACAAGCAGGCGGCAATTATTGGTTCCAAGGTCAACAGCCGCATAAAGCGGTCCATTGCGCCCTTTGCGCGAACCTCGCCGGTTTCCCCGGCGGTTCGCCGCTTTTTTGTCAGCCATGATGTGGCCCAAACTGAAATCTTGAGGCAATCTCTATCACAGGAGACGTAAATGACCAGTAGACGTGGGCTGTTTGGGTGGTTGACCGGAGGGCGTAGCCGCAAACGCAGGCAGTCCGCCGAAGCGCCATATGTGCTGGACCGTCCGGTAGACCGGAATGTCAGCTACAACGCGGTTTCCACGTTCACGGCGAAATATCAGATTGGTCAGGTCGTTCGGCACCGTCATTTCCCGTTCCGTGGCATCATTTTCGATGTGGATCCGCAATTCGCGAACACGGATGAATGGTATGAAGCCATCCCGGAAGAGGTGCGCCCCCGCAAGGACCAGCCCTTCTACCACCTGTTCGCCGAGAACGAGCGCACCCACTATATCGCCTACGTGTCTGAGCAAAACCTTGTGCCGGACGATTCTGAACAACCGCTGAGCCATCCCGACATCCAAGAATGGTTCAATGTAACGTCGCTCGGAACCTATGAGCTGAAAAAAGGCGTCGCCAACTAGGCGTCGCTTATGCTTCGCCTGCCTTGACCCGGGCAATCGCCGCTGTTGTGGACTGGCCATCAAGCGTTGGCACGATGTGAACGGTTCCGCCGCGCGCGAGCACCACATCCGCGCCGATAATCGTGTCCAGCGTATAATCGCCGCCTTTCACGAGCAGATCCGGTTGCAGGGCTTCGATCAACGCTGCGGGCGTATCGTCTTCGAAGACGACCACGGCGTCGACGGCGGTAAGGCCCGAGAGCACACGTGCACGGGACTCGGCGTCGTTTACCGGACGTGTCGGCCCCTTCAGCCGCCGGACCGACGCATCGGAGTTCAGACCGACGATCAGACGCCCGCAGCGGCTCTTGGCCTCCTCCAGAACCTTCAGATGCCCGGGATGAAGGATATCGAAACAGCCATTGGTGAAGCCAACCGTGAGGCCCGCGTCACGCCAGATCGAGACCTGTGAGATGGCCGTTTCAAGCGGGATATGGCTGACACCACCATGGTCGAGCCCCATTTCAAGGGCGCCGCGCAATTCGTCAGCTGACACGGTGGCCGTGCCCGATTTTCCAACCGCGATACCGGATGCCGCGATCGCAAGATCTACGGCCTGTCCAAGCGTGCCGCCGCCCGCAAGCCCCAGCGCCAGTGCGGCAATGGACGTATCCCCTGCCCCGGACACATCATAAACTTCCCGCGCCTTTCCGGCCTTATGGGTAACCTCACTGTCTGGGGTGATGAATGACATGCCTTTGGCTGCACGGGTGACGACCACGGCTTTCGCAGGCAGTGTCTTCGCGGCGGCGGCCAGCGCGGCAGCGGCATCCTGGTCGGTTTCGGTGGGCATGCCGAACGCATGCGCCAGTTCGTGGCCGTTGGGTTTGAGCAGATCGACCGCGCCATAGCGCCGGAAGTCTCGTCCTTTGGGGTCGGCGATGACCGGAATGCCGAAAGCCTCTCCCGCCTGCAGTGCGGCCTTGATGACGCGGTCTGTTACCGCACCCTTTGCGTAGTCTGACAGGATGATGAGGGCCGCATCCGCCGCCACCTGGTGAATTGCGGAGACGAGTTCGGAGTCGATATCGTTCTCGATTCCGGCGACTTCCTCAGCATCGACCCGCAACAATTGCTGAGCCCCGGCAACAAAGCGGGTTTTGAGTGTGGTCGGCCGGCCGCGCATGGCGATGAGGTCCGCTTCGACATTCGGCAGTTTACCCAGCAAGGCGGCGAGTTCCCGGCCTTCGGCGTCGTCCCCAACCACGCCGATCAGGGCGGTATGCAGCCCGAGCGAGGCAAGATTGCGTGCAACATTTCCTGCGCCGCCCGGCATGGAGGCTTCCCGCGTGCGGCGCATGATCGGAACGGGCGCTTCCGGCGAAATGCGAGAGACTTCGCCATAAACAAAGCGATCAAGCATGACGTCGCCGACGCAGACTATTTTCCGCCCTGCCGCAGATGCGATCAGGTCAATGAGGGATGCGCGTGCCATCAGCGGTGCGCCGTGCCCGCCAGAAGGGAATCGGTCATGCTCTACTCCGGTTTTTCTGAGGATATAGCCGCTGGCGTGGTCACGTAAAAGGTGAAGCCGCATGCCGGATGGATCCAAACCTGTGCGTGGCACGTATGTTTCCTGACACAGGAAACATCAGGAAAGTTGCCCTGCCCGCTTCTGCCACCCCCATAATTGTCTGGTTTCGGGAAGACCTTAGGCTTTCCGACAACCCGGCCCTGCATGCCGCCGTCAAGCAGGACCGCCCGGTCGTCTGCCTGTACATACACACGGATGGCGGACGCACGGGCCGCCCGTTGGGGGGCGCCTCCCGGTGGTGGCTCGACAAATCCTTGAGAGCATTTGCACGCGATATCAAACAGCTGGGTGGACAGCTGACCGTCCAGGCGGGCGATGGCAGCGCTTGCCTGGACAAAATGATCGATGAAACCGGGGCCGATACGGTCTACTGGAACCGGCGTTATGGCGCCGCAGAACGCGATACGGATGCCGAAATCAAAGCTCACCTCAAGGATAAGGGCATTCTTGCCGAAAGCTTCAACGCCCGCCTGCTGGTCGAACCCTGGGTTTTGAAGACTGGTTCGGGCGGTTTCTACAAAGTCTTCACCCCCTTCTGGAAAGCGCTGCGCGCCTGCTACGTAGCGCCGGCATTGCTTCCGCGACCGAAGCGCCTGACAGGCCCGGCACCGGAAACGCTCGCGATAGATGATCTCGGCCTGCACCCTGAAAAGCCTGATTGGTCGACAGGGTTCGACGCGATCTGGTCTCCGGGCGAAACCGGCGCGCTGGACCGCCTGAACGCCTTTCTGGACGGGCCGGTCGATACCTACCCGGACGGGCGCGACCATC
Source organism: uncultured Hyphomonas sp. (assembly GCF_963677035.1). Classification (NCBI taxonomy): domain Bacteria; kingdom Pseudomonadati; phylum Pseudomonadota; class Alphaproteobacteria; order Hyphomonadales; family Hyphomonadaceae; genus Hyphomonas; species uncultured Hyphomonas sp. The sequence goes on along the minus strand of NZ_OY781472.1, from coordinate 3,042,461 downwards.
CCGGCAAGGAAGATGGCACATCCGGTTTGTCGCCCCATTTAAGGTTCGGAGAAATTGGCCCCGCACAGATCTGGCGCGCCGTCACATCGGCCATGGAAACCGGACGGATCAGTGAGGACGGCGGCTGGAAATTCCTGTCCGAAATCACCTGGCGCGAATTCTCCTACGTGCTGCTCTACCACCGGCCAGACCTTGCCGAGGAGAATTACAATTTAGATTTCGATCACATGCCGTGGCGCACCGACGAACCCGCACTGAAAGCGTGGCAGACGGGACAGACCGGCTATCCAATCGTCGATGCGGGTATGCGGCAATTGTGGGAGACCGGCTGGATGCACAACCGTGTCCGGATGATTGTCGCCTCCTTCCTTACCAAACACCTCTTGCTGCACTGGCAGAACGGTGAAACATGGTTCTGGGACACTCTCGTGGATGCCGACCCGGCATCAAATCCGGCGAGTTGGCAGTGGACGGCTGGATCCGGCGCCGATGCCGCCCCCTATTTTCGCGTCTTCAATCCGATCACCCAGGGACAGAAATTTGACGCCGATGGCGCCTATGTGCGGCGTTGGTGTCCGGAAATTACGGGGCTGCCCGACAAGTACCTTCATGCCCCGTGGACTGCAGACAAGGAAACCTTGTCCCGCGCAGGCATCAAGCTCGGGGTAGACTATCCCTGGCCGCTTGTGGATCACAAATCCGCGCGCGAACGGGCCCTTGAAGCCTATGAAACCCTGAAATCTCAACGCACAAATGCTTAAGGCTGAACCACAATGAAGCAGGAATTTCCGGAAACGGTTGGATTCAAAGGGGCGTTCTGGCAAGGTGAGCCCCAGTCCCTGCTGGAAGAGGGAGATGCAATGACCGGGATAATTACAGCTTCACCCAACGCGATCCGGACCCTGAGTGATGTTCCGGCCAGCTTCAGAATTGCCTGCCTGGCCCTTCTCAATACGCAACACGGCACGTTGGAATTTTGTTTGCCAGACGAACGCCGGCTGGTGTTCCGGAACAGTCAGCCAGGCCCGCATGCCGTGATATCCGTACACGACTTTAACTTTGTGAAGCGGGCGATGGCGGGCGGTGATGTCGGCTTTGCAGAAGCTTACATGGACGGTGAATGGTCTACGCCGGATCTGACGGAAGTCCTTCGTTTCTTCTCGGCCAATTTTGAAGCGACAGGCAAGCTGGCTGTCGGCGGCGCAGTTGTGCGTTGGGTCAATATGATCCGCCATGTTTTCTCAAGCCGGAACACGCGCGAAGGTGCAAAGAAGAACATCGAAGCCCACTACGATCTGGGAAACGATTTCTACTCCTTGTGGCTCGATCCCTCCATGACATATTCATCTGCGGTTTTTGAAAACCCGAACATGACTCTGGAACAGGGCCAGTATTCCAAGTATCGAAACATCTGTGACCGGATTGGTGCCGGCCCGACAAGCGAAATCCTGGAGATCGGATGCGGCTGGGGCGGGTTTGCAGAATTCGCTGCCAAGCAACGCGGATCGAAAGTCACATGTCTCACGATTTCTCCGTCCCAACGCGATTATGCGATGAAAAGAATGCAACGCGAAGGCCTCAACGAGCGGGTCGAAATCCGGCTGGAGGATTACCGGGATCATGCCGGAAAATATGACGGCGTTGCATCCATCGAAATGTTCGAAGCTGTCGGCGAATCCTACTGGCCCAGCTATTTCGCGAAGATTTTTGAAACACTGAAAGACAGCGGCAAGGCCGCGTTACAGATCATCACTATCGATGACGACCTGTTCCCCCGATACCGAAAGCGCGTCGACTTTATCCAGCGCCACATCTTCCCCGGTGGCATGTTGCCGAGTGAGAAAGCGCTCAAGGAACAGGTCCAACTGGCCGGCCTGCGCCATGACGGCGTAACTTATTTCGGACAGGACTACGCCCGCACTTGCCGTGAGTGGTCTCGTGCTTTCAACGGGGCCTGGGAGCAGATCTCTAAACTCGGCTTCGACGAACCGTTCCGGCGCATGTGGAATTTCTATCTCGCCTATTGCGAAGCGGGTTTCGCGGATGGCCGCATCAATGTCGGCCAGTTCCAGCTGTCGAAGACCTGATCAGACCAGACGGCTCTGCTTGACGGCCGCCTCAATGAAGCTTGCGAACAGAGGGTGCGGCTGGAACGGGCGGGATTTCAGTTCCGGATGGTACTGAACCCCGATGAACCAGGGATGCGCCGGGATTTCGAATATCTCCGGCAACGTGCCATCGGGTGACTTTCCAGAGAACAGGCCACCAGCCTTTTCCAGCGCATCCATATAGGCTGCGTTGACCTCATACCGGTGACGGTGGCGTTCGGATATATCCAGAGTTCCATAGATCCCCGCAACCTTGCTGCCCTCCGTCAGGCGGGCCGGGTAAGCGCCAAGGCGCATCGTGCCACCCTTGTCGGTATTCTCGTCGCGCGTCACTTTTTCGTTGCCCTTGGTCCACTCCTCCATGAGGCCAACCAACGGGGATTTCGTCTTGGGTTCGTTCTCGGTTGTGTTTGCGTCTTCAATACCAGCCATATGGCGGGCCGCCTCGATGACGGACATCTGCATGCCATAGCAGATGCCGAAACACGGCACCTTCCGCTCCCGAGCGAAACGAGCTGCCCGCATCTTGCCGTGCGCACCGCGTTCACCGAAACCGCCCGGCAGGATAATGCCGTGTACGCCTTCCAGAATGTCCAGCGGACGATGCTCATCGTCAAACTCTTCGGAGTTGATGAGTTTGACGGAGACCTTAACGTTATTGGCCAAGCCGCCATGGCTGAGGGCCTCGGCGACGGACTTATAAGCGTCCGGAACATCGGTGTATTTCCCGACAAGGCCGATACAGACTTCACCATCGGGATTGTGGATTGTGGTCGCGATCTTTTGCCAGCCTGAAAGATCTGGCTGTGGTGCATCATCGATCCGGAAATGCGCCAGCACTTCCTGGTCGAGCCCCTGCTCATGATAGGCTTCGGGCACATCATAGATGTGACGTACATCACGCGCCTCAATCACACTGGATGGGCGGACGTTACAGAAGCTGGCGATCTTGCCCTTCTCGTTCTCCGGAATCGGGCGGTCACAGCGACAAAGCAGGACCTGCGGCTGGATACCGATGGAGCGGAGTTCTTTCACCGAGTGTTGGGTCGGCTTGGTCTTCATTTCGCCGGCGGCCGGAATATAGGGCAGCAGCGTCAGGTGAATGAAGCAGGCGCGGTCCGGCCCCAATTCCTGGCCGAGCTGGCGGATAGCCTCAAAGAAGGGCAGGCCTTCGATGTCACCAACGGTCCCACCAATTTCACAGAGCACGAAGTCAACGCCTTCCCCCGGATCGGAAAGGACAAAGTCCTTGATCTCGTTTGTGACGTGCGGAATGACCTGGATCGTCGCACCGAGATAATCGCCGCGGCGCTCTTTCTCGATGATATGCTTGTAGATCCGCCCGGTGGTGATGTTGTCCGACTGACGGGCAGACACACCAGTAAAGCGTTCATAGTGACCGAGGTCGAGATCTGTTTCTGCGCCATCATCGGTCACAAACACCTCGCCATGCTGGCGTGGGCTCATCGTGCCGGGATCGACGTTCAGATACGGGTCGAGTTTGCGCAAACGGACGCCATAGCCGCGAGATTGCAGCAATGCACCGAGAGCGGCGGAAGCGATACCCTTTCCAAGGGAGGACACCACGCCGCCTGTAATGAAAATATAGCGGATCATGGGAGCACCCTGATGCCGTGATTCGGTTTTGCCTGGCACGCCAAAAACAGGCGCAAACGAGAATTACTGGGGATTGCTGCTTTCAGGCGCAGGCGTTTCCGCCTCAGCTGCAGCATCGCCGTCGCTTTCTGCTGTGTCCGGAGCCGTTTCCGGCGCGGCCACGCTGTCATCCGACAGACCCGCCTGCCCGGAGAGGAGCGGCGCCGACGGATCGAACAGATCTGCAGGAGCACCTGGAGATGGAGCAGAATCCTCTGGCGCCAGCACGCGCTCGATATCCGACCGGTTGTCACTGGTGCGATTGGCCAGTGTGGTCAGCGCCAGGCTGGTCACGAAGAAGATTGCCCCGAAAATAATTGTCGAACGCACGACAGCCCCGGCAGCCCCACGGCCTGACAGCAGGGAATTCGAGCCACCACCACCTCCGCCGATCCCAAGACCGCCGCCTTCAGACTTCTGGACCAGCACCAGCCCGATCATAACCAGGCTGGCGAGGATGTGGATCACGAGGATAACGTTCTGCATGACAAATCCGATACGTTTCGTCCAAGGCGCCCGCATATAGGGAATGCGCGCGCAGGCCAAGTGCTGCCTTCAGTCAGAATGGTGAATCAGGCTTTGGCGTAAATGGCGAGAAAATCCGCCGCCTTCAAGCTTGCGCCGCCAATCAAACCGCCATTGACGTTCTTTACCGCCAGAAGATCGCCAGCATTATCCGGTTTCATGCTGCCACCATACAGGATTGGAATCAGGTCGGCGCCCGTGCCATAAGCGTCCGTCAGGCAGCTTCGCAGAGCATTGTGCATTTCATCGACTGCTTCGACCGTTGCGACATTCCCCGTCCCGATTGCCCAAACTGGCTCATAGGCAATGACGACATTTTCGGCCGACGCTCCTTCCGGAAGAGACGCGCGCAGCATACCGGTGACGACTTCAAGCGCCTTACCGCTGTCACGTTCAGCGGCCGTTTCGCCGACACAGATGATCGGTGTGATGCCTGCCCGGAGGGCAGCGGCGGCCTGTGATGCGACAATCTCGCTCGTTTCGGCATGGTCGGCGCGGCGTTCTGAATGGCCCACAATCACGTAGGCTGCACCGGCGTCCGCCAGCATTTCCGCGGAAACGTCGCCGGTATGGGCGCCCTTTTCATCGGTGTGGCAGGTCTCGCCGCCAATATTCAGCGCTGATTCCCGTGTTTGGTCGGCAGCCTGCATCAAAAGCGTGGCGGGAACGCAGATCAATGTCTCAACATTTTCCTTCGCCGGGGTCACCCCACTGGCGATGGCGGTGATTTCTCCCAGCGAGGCGCGAAGCCCGTTCATTTTCCAATTCCCGGCAATAAGTGTCCGTGCCATCAGCGTTACCTATCTTGATTGACTTTGCCGGGTCGCCTAGCAAGCACTGAGCCATCCTGCAAATAGTTGAAAGTACCAGCCTCATGCTCGCGCTGATGAAACGCCTGACCCAATCGATTCTAGGCAAGTTCATTGCCATGATCATCATTGCAGGTATGGCGTTCTGGGGCGTGGACCAGATTTTCAATCAGGTACGCAATGGTCTTGGCTCCGATCTCCTCGCTGCAGGCACTGCCTCCGTGACGGTTGAAGGGTTTGATCGCCGGATCGAAGTGATGCTGCGTAATGTCAATCAGCAGAACGAAAACCCGATTACCAAGGACCAGGCCGTAGAACGCGGCATGGTGGATCAGGTCTTTCAGCTGGAACAGTCGCAGACCACACTCCTTGGTTTCGCCGCCAAGATCGGAATTGAACCCTCCACAGACGCTGTTCTGGCGGAGCTGCGTAAGCAGGACGCCTTCAAAAACCCGCTTACGGGCGAGCTGGATCTGGCGACCTATCAGCGCGTGTTGGCACAAAACCGGTTCTCGCAGGCCGAATATGAGGAACAGGTAAAGAGTGAACTGACTCTGCAGGTCCTTCAGAGAGGGACGATTGCGGGTCTCATTACCCCGGATGTTCTGAAAGCCATTCAGTCGCGTTACCTGGCCGAATCCCGCGATGTTGCCTGGTTCATTCTGGATACCGCCGATATTCCGAAGCCGGCCGCTCCGACCGAAGAAGAAGTTCTTGCATTCTACAATGAAAACCTCGACGCGCTAAAACAGCCCGAGCGGCGTGCAATTGATCTCGTGAAAGTGTCTGCAGACGACTACCTGAACCAGGTTGAAGTCACCGAACAGGAAATTGCGACCATCTACGAAGCCAGCAAATCGGAACGCTTTTCTGAACCCGAGCAACGGACCTATGTCGAAATGATGTTCGATTCCCGTGACGCAGCCCGGGATGCGTTCGGCGCTCTCGCCGGCGGAGCTGACCCGTCTACGCTACAGGGCGTTGTGTCCCGGGAGTCACAGACGGCATTGGCAGAAGACGTCAGTGATCCATTGCTGCGTGATGCGATGTTCGGACCCGGCAAACAAAGCGGCGCTCTGTTCGGCCCCAAAGATATGGGAGATGGCCGCTGGCTGATTGCCCGGCTTGTTTCCGTTCAGCCGGGCGCTGTCTATCCAATCGAAGATGTCTCTGAGGAAATCCGCACTGGTCTGGCTCGCGAACGGGCCACCCAGCTCCTTTATAACAAACTCGAAGAACTCGACCGTTCGATCAATGCAGGCTTTGACCTAAATCAGATAGCAAGCGAACTTGATGTGCCGGTCATGTCATTTGAACCGGTCGATCAGAATGGTTACACGGACGACGGCTTGCCGATGATGGGCTTGCTCGATGCAGGTGATGCATTCAAGCAGGCGTTCACCATGAACGTAAACGACACGTCGAGCCAGTTCACCAAGGACGATGTGACCTATGTGGTCTCCCCCCGTAAAATCGTTCCGCCTTCGACGCCCGATTTTGACGAAGTGAAGGATGATGTGCGCGAAGCGCTGATCCTGCGCAATGAGGGCGAAGCCGCCCAAAAAGCAGTGAAGGCCATCAAGGAACAGATTGAAAGCGGAACCTCTTCGCTTGAGGCACAAGCGCGCGCAGCGAACGCCGAGATCGAAACCCCACCCTCATCCATAACGCGCATGAATGCTGAGGACAGCGGCCTGCCGAATTCGGCTATTGGCGGCATCTTTTCCGGTAAACCGGGCGAAGTGTTCACCTATCCGAACCGCACTGGCGACAAGTACATGATCGTCCAGCTCAAGACCGTGAATGATCCTTCCGCAGCGGCCCTCGCAGCCGCCGCCCCGAGAGCCGCAAGTGCACTCACGACATCCCTGGATTCAGATCTTTCCGAAGCGATGGAATCCGAGATGGCGGGTGCTGTGAAGCTCAAGGTGAATTCCGGAGCCTATAACGCCTACAAAGCCTCCATCACGACAGACCAATGAGCGGCGCAAAACTTATCGTCCGTCGGCGGATCGGGGATGTCGAAACACCTGTAGGCGCCATGTTGAAACTGGGTGTCGATGCACCCGGTAGCTTTCTGTTCGAGTCGATTGCCGGTGGAGAGCGGCTTGGGCGGTACTCCTTTATCGGCGGCGCACCACAAGTGTGGTTCCGGATATTGGACGGTGTTCCAGAGACGGCAACAACCGCAGACTTTTCCGATGCCAAACGCATGGAGGGCAGCCCCGTCGACGCCCTGCGCGCCTTCGTGGAATGCGCCCGGGCAGAGACGGATGAGGATCTGCCACCAATGGCGTCTGGCGCTTTCGGCTATGTCGGCTATGACATGATCCAGCACGTCGAGCCTGTGGACATTACCAAGCCCCATGCTTTGAATGTACCCGAAGCGCTTTTGGTCATTCCAAAAGTGGTGATCGTATTCGATCACATCTATCAGGAACTGCTTCTTGTCGGCCGGGTCGAAAACGGCAATGAAGACGACATCAACCGCCAACTGGATGAGGTTGAGAAACAGCTCCAGTCGTTGCCGATGTTCCCTCCAGCGGATCAAGCCGCGGAACCGGTGGAACTGACTTCGAATACGAGCCAGAAACGCTATTTCGAGATCGTCGACAAATGCCGCGAATACATCAAGGCAGGCGATATTTTCCAGGTCGTCCCGAGCCAGCGTTTCTCTACACCGTTCAACAAGAAATCGATCAGCTTCTATCGAGCCCTGCGCCGTCTGAACCCGTCAGCGTTCATGTTCCACATGAATCTGGGAGATGTGCGGCTGGTTGGCTCCAGTCCGGAAATACTGGTGCGGGTCCGCGACGGCCGGGTGGCCATCCGGCCAATCGCAGGAACGAGACCACGCTCCGGGGATCCGGTGGAGGACGCAAAACGCGCGGAAAGCCTGCTGAACGACCCCAAGGAAATCGCAGAACACCTGATGTTGCTGGATCTGGGCCGCAACGATGTCGGGCGTGTCGCAGCTTATGGAAGCGTGCAGGTTACGGAACAATTTATTGTCGAACGCTACAGCCACGTGATGCATATCGTCAGCCATGTCGAAGGCGACCTGCGTGAAGGACTGGATGCGGTAGATGCCCTGTTCGCGGGCTTCCCGGCGGGTACGGTTTCCGGCGCCCCCAAGATCCGCGCCATGCAGATCATCGACGAGATGGAGACAAATGCACGCGAAATCTATGGCGGTGCGGTCGGCTATTTTGGCTGGAACGGCGATCTTGATACGTGCATCGCGCTGCGTACGGCTGTGCTGAAAGACGGCCAGCTGCACATTCAGGCAGGCGGCGGCGTCGTGCTCGATTCCAATCCTCAATACGAATATGACGAGACCCAGCACAAGGCGGGCGCCCTCAAGCGCGCCGCTGAACTGGCCGCAGCCTATGAGTTCGACCAATGAGCCGGAAGAAAGTCCTCGTTGTCGATAATTATGACAGCTTCACCTGGAATCTCGTTCACTATCTGGAGGAGCTGGGTGCGGACACGACTGTGGTGCGCAATGATGCCATGACGGTCGAAGAGGCCCTCACCGGCGGTTTCGATGGTATTCTCCTGTCTCCCGGCCCCTGCTCGCCCAACGAGGCAGGTATCTGCGTTGCGCTGATCCAGCAGGCACCGGACAATTTGCCAATCCTCGGTGTTTGCCTTGGTCACCAGTCAATCGGTCAGGCTTTCGGCGGGAAAGTCGTTACTGCCCGGGAAATCCGGCACGGCAAACTGTCTGACATTCACCAAACAGGCGGTGACCTGTTTGAAGGCCTGCCAGAGACATATCGCGTAGTCCGGTACCATTCGCTCGCTGTGCGGCCGGAGGACCTGCCAGAGGACCTTGTGGCGGACGCCTTCACCGATGACGGTGAGATCATGGCTCTCCACCACAAGACCCGTCCGGTCTATGGTGTGCAGTTCCATCCCGAGAGCATTCTCACCGAGCATGGTCACGCGCTGTTGAGGAACTTCCTCGAACAGATCACCAAGTGAATTTTTTTTCCGATCCGTTACTTGGTGTGGTTGGGCTTGTTGTTGCTCACCCCGGGCATGAGGTGCTTTTGCATGGTTGGCTGGAAACAGACCGGCCCGTTATTGCCGCACTGTCTGATGGATCCGGTGGCGCGGGTGAAGACCGGACAGATTTTTCCAGAAGTGTAATCGCGCAGACCGGAGCAAGGGCCTGCGCGAACTTCGGCGCTGCGCCTGATGCATCCTGGTATAGCGCCTTGCTCAACAAGGATGCGGATTTTTTCCTTACCGAGCAGCATCGCCTCATAGCTGAATTCCAGCAGGCCAATGTAAGTTGGCTCGTGTGTGACCCGGTTGAATTCTACAATCCAATGCACGATCTGGCGAATGCGATGACGCAGGGCATTTCCGTGCAATTGGGCTGCGATCCAGTTCGTGTGCTGACTTATAATCTGATGGATCGGCAGGATCCGGCGCTTGCAGCACGTACGATTTCCCTGACGCCGGACATGCTGGCCCGAAAGGAAGCTGCTGTTCGGACATACACGGCTCTCGGGAATGAGGCGGATGATATGAAGGACGCGCTGAGAGCGCCGGATGAGGTGTTGTTCTCTGCACCCCGCTTTAACTGGCCGGAGACGCTGGAAGCGGTCCCATTCTATGAAGAATTCGGCGAGCAAAAATTGCGTGAGCGTCGATATGACAGGTTGATTACCTATCGCGAACATGTGCGCCCTATGGCGCTGAGATTGCTGGAGCCAACATGAAAGACTCCTCGTTATGAAGACAATTGCCATCCTCGCAATCCGCAACGAACGGCCATATCTAGCGAACTGCCTGAACCATCTTATCCGAAACGGTCTCGATTATGTGATCATCGACAATGACTCGACAGATGGTACACTGGAGATGCTTCGAACTGAGCCATTCCGTTCGCATCTGATTGATCTGATCCATCATCCCTACCCCGGCTATTTCGACTGGACCGGACTGATGAAGGCCCGCGAAGCAGCAGCGGCTGCCAGCGATGCCGATTGGGCCCTGTTTGTTTCAGCAGATGAGATCATGCATTCCTATATCGATGGCGAGACGCTGAAGGACGCCATTGAGCGTGTTGCGGCGGCCGGTGCCGACGTAATTGATTTCAACGAATTCGTGTTTCTGCCCGTAATGGAACAATACATCAGCGACCATGATGGCTGGCAGCCCTTGCGACACTATTATTTCTTTGAGCCCAATCGCCCACGACTGATGCGTGCCCGACGGACCAGCCTGGACGTTTCGGTGATCCCCGCCGGTGGTCACGTCATGTCGGGTGAAGGCTTTCGACTTGGATCGGAATCCTTTGCACTGCGCCACCACATCTTTCGGTCTCAGGATCATGCACTCGAAAAATACCGTCACCGGACGTTCGCGGCAGATGAATTAAAACTTGGATGGCACGGCAATCGCCATAAGCAGGATTGGAACCATTTTATTTTTCCTGATTCCGGGCGCCTGCAGGCTCTGGAAAACCCAACGTCTCGCAGGTTGGATAGAACCCGCCCGGTTTTCCTTCACTATTGGCAGTGGAGCAACTCTGATCCTGCCGCTCCGTCGGTTGATTGAAGCAAGAAGGCGCCCAGGTTCTCGCACTGGCTATTGAGCGCAGCGGCCAAGACCGCTATCGGTTGCGACCCATGACCGACGCCTCTCTTTCCAATGCGCTGAAAGCGCTCGCCCGCCGACAGACCCTCGACGACGAAATGCTGAAAGGCGCGTTCGACACGCTCCTGTCTGGCGATGCCGCGCCAGAGGAGATTGGTGCATTCCTGATGGGGCTCGCCGTGCGCGGCGAAACTGCCGATGAGCTGACTGCCGGCGCAACCATCATGCGCCAGCACGCCCGAAATGTCGCGACGGATGGCGACCTGCTGGACACATGCGGCACCGGTGGTCTGCCCTGGAAGAGCCTCAACACCTCAACCGCCAGCGCGATCGTCATTGCGGCGGCAGGTGGCCGCGTCGCCAAGCATGGCAACCGCTCTGTGCCCCCAAAAACCGGGTCGGCTGACGTTCTGGAAGCGCTGGGTGTGAATCTGGAGATCAGCGAAGAAGAGTTCCTCAATTGCCTGGACGGGGCGGGCGTCGCCTTCCTGTTTGCGCGGAGCCACCATAGCGCCATGCGTCATGTGGCGCCGGTGCGTGCCAAGCTTGGCATCCGAACGGTCTTCAATCTGCTTGGTCCATTGACCAACCCGGCGGGCGCTTGTCATCAAGTGCTCGGCGTATACGCCCCGGAATGGGTACGGCCCGTCGCCGAAGCACTCGGGCGACTGGGGACGAAACGCGCCTGGGTTGTGCATGGACTCGATGGAATAGACGAACTCTCCATCGCTGGTCCAAGCAAAGTCTGCGAGGTGCTGGAAGACGGAACCTTGCGGGAATTCGAAGTGCATCCCTCGGACGCCGGGTTGGACACGCACCCACTATCCGCCCTCGAAAGCGAGGACGTTTCCGGCAATGCATTGGCGATTACGGAACTCCTGGATGGGCACGAGACTCCCTTCCGGGCAACGGTTTTGCTGAACGCAGCAGCGGGGCTGCATGTGCATGGAAAGGCCGCCAGCCTTCGGGAGGGCGTTGCCATGGCGGCGGAGGCCATCGATTCCGGCAAAGCGAAGCAAACACTTCGAAAACTTGTCGCACTGTCACGGGGCGAGCTGCTCGCATGAAAACCGCGCTGGACAGGATCATCGACTACAAACGAGACGAAGTTGCTGATCTCAAGCGACAGACCAGCTTTGCCGACATGGACGAACTGGCACGTGCGGCGGCCCCCGTCCGCGGGTTTGCCGAGGCGCTGTCCTGTGTGGCAGACACCGATCAGAACGCCCTGATCTGTGAATTGAAGCGCAAAAGCCCTTCCGCCGGAGAAATACTCCCGGGCGCAGATCCGGTGGAAATCGCGAAAGAGTACGAATCCGGCGGCGCAGCCTGCCTGTCTGTATTGACCGACGGACCGAGCTTCGGCGGCAGCCTCGAGGATTTCGAAGCGATCCGGAAGGCCGTCGGCATTCCCATGTTGCGCAAGGACTTCATGATCGACCCTATTCAGGTCGCAGAGGCCCGTGCCTGGGGCGCAGACTGTGTACTGGTGATCATGGCAAGCCTTGAGGACGGACTGGCCGCAGACCTGACCCACTGCGCGATGGACTATGGCATGGATGTCCTGGTCGAGACGCACAACGAAGCCGAACTAGAACGCGCCCTGCGCCTGCCATCCCCTCTAATCGGCATAAACAATCGGGACCTGAAACGCATGGTGACCGACCTGTCGACCACCGAGCGGCTGGCGCCGCTTGTTCCCGGTGATCGCCATCTGATCGCGGAGAGCGGTATTTCCACGCCGGACCATATTGCGCGGCTCCGGAAAACAGGGGCCAGACGCTACCTGATCGGAGAAAGTCTGATGAAGCGCGGCGCGCTCAGAGAGGCGGCTGTGGTGGAGTTGAGAACAACCGAGAGCGATTGACCCGAACAGTGAACACATGTAGAACACATGTGAACAAAGATTCGGATCATAGGCGGCTCAACATGTTGACAAGCAAGCAGAAAGAGCTCCTGCTCTTCATCAATGAACGCATCAAGGAAACGGGCGTATCCCCCTCCTTCGACGAGATGAAAGAAGCGCTCGATCTCGCATCAAAATCCGGCATTCACCGTCTGATCACGGCTCTGGAAGAGCGCGGCTTCATTCGCCGCCTGGCTCACCGTGCTCGGGCCTTGGAAGTGCTGAAGCTGCCTGAATCCGCGGTGGCAGGTGCCTCCCCCCGGGGGCGAAAGGATTTCCGCCCGGCGCTCGTCACCGCCGGTCAACCCGCCACGGAAGCCTCTCCCCGTACTGTGCCGCTCATTGGCCGGATTGCTGCCGGCTTGCCGATTTCGGCCATCCAGCAAGACAATGGCCATGTGAACGCCCCGGATGGCCTATCGGACAGTGAAGAGCATTTTGCACTCGAGGTTCAGGGCGATTCGATGATCGATGCTGGCATTCTTGAAGGCGATATCGTTATCTGCCGCCGGACAGAGTCTGCGAGCACCGGGGATATTGTCGTCGCGCTCATTGATGGCGAGGAAGCCACATTGAAGCGCTTGCGCCGTAAAGGCGCGTCTGTCGCGCTTGAAGCCGCCAACCCGGCCTACGAAACCAGAATTTTTGGACCGGATCGTGTCGCTGTGCAGGGGCGGCTGGTCGCATTGGTTCGCCGCTACGACTGATCGCAGGTCTGCCAGGGTCGGTTTCCACATCTTGGGGCCGCCACGACATCCAGGCCGTGTCGGCCCGATTTTACGGTAATGCCTCCTGCTTGCCGCACGTTCGGCCAAGAGAAGTCCAGAACTGCCTCGCCCAGCTTCAGTTCAATAGAAGTCGCATCCGGGTTCGCTCCCTGACGGAGGGTTGCCGTTCCAGCTGGGCGTTTCTCAGCGGCAACTATAACCTTACACGCTAATGCGCCGCACAATTTCCCGGTCTTCGCATTGGCATACCGCAACGGCGGCAGCCCGTCGCCGTCGACCAGCGGGTATCGTACAAGATCACCACGTTCGTTCCGAAGGAATACGTCACCGGATGGCGCCCAGTGCGCAACAACGGGGTCAGCGTGAAGCCACAGTCCTCCGGCAGGAATGATCAACAGGCTTGCGAGCAATATACGCGCGCGGCCCCTCGCTGCCATGGCGCAGCCAATCGCAAGCGCGCTCAGCAAAAGCGTTACTCCCGGCATGGCGATGGGCACAGTGACGGCTGCGTTGGGCAGGCTGGCGGTCCAATGTGCCACGGCCAGAACGGCTTCCAGCGAATAGCCGAACAGTCTGAGGCCCAGATCTCCGAACCCGAAGGGCGTAAGGATCAGAGAAAGGGCGGCCAGCGGCGCGCTGACGAAAGAGATAATGGGCATCGCCAGAAGGTTTGCCATCAGCCCGAAGCCCGCCAGCCGGTCGAAATGATAAATAGCAAAAGGCGCCGTCGCCAGGCCCGCGATCAGAGATGTGACGAACAGTGAAGCCCACGTGAACGATACAGATCCAAGGACACGCTCCTGTTCCGAACGCCGGCGCGACCAGGCATCATAGGTGGCAATAAGGGCACCTGAAGCCGCAAACGACATCTGAAATCCAGGAGTCACCACGCTTTCCGGCTGCAACAATACGACGAGGATCATCGCAATTGCATAGGAACGCAGACTGAGGGCGGCGCGATCGGCAAGCACTGCGCCGAAGACGACTGCTGACATGATGAACGCACGCTGTGTCGAAACACTGGCACCAGAAATGACGAGATAGGTCAGGCTAGCCACCAGCGCCGCGACGGCGGCGGGTTTCTGGACGGGCACGCGAAGGGCGAGCGGTTCTATAAGGGCGAGCGAGCGCCACACGATCAGGTAAACCAGCCCCCCCACCATCGCCATATGCAGGCCCGAAATTGCCAACAGGTGAGACAGCCCGGAGGTGCGCAACGCATCCTGATCGGAGGTTTTCATGAAGCTCCGGTCGCCTGATATGAGCGCTGCCGCAAACCCGCCGGCGCGTTCGCCAGCGGCAAGGTTCACGTGTTCGGCCAGGCGGCGGCGGAACGCAGATACCTCAAGCCCAAGCTGCTTGCCCCAGCCCCGAGGGGCACCGAGTGCGCCGCCCCGGCAGCGGCCCATGACGTAACCGACACCTCCCAGCTGTTCGAACCAGGCCTGACGCCTGAAGTCATAGTCACCCGGAAGCGACGGCGATGGCGGCGGGCGCAATTGCACATAGCATCTCACAAACCGCCCCGGCGCGACTTGCAGGTTCAGCCGGTGGGTTACGCGGACATATTTTGGTGTGTCGCCAGGACTGACGCCCGACATCGCATGCACATCTATCCGCAACCGGGCGCCTTTTGTCCCCGGCTCCACCTCCGTGATCCAGCCCTCAAGCATCATGGGACGGGTCTGTGCTTTGATCACAGGCGCGGCCACGTTGGCGGTCCGGACGGCGGCCGCTGTAAAGCCCCCGGTCAATCCCAACACGATTAACAGTGGCATGCTCAAGGGCGACATCCACCAGATCGCACGTGCGATCAGATAGGCGGCGCCAACAGTAATTGTAGCTGCGATACAGGGCCAGACAAGCGGTTCAGAAGCTTGCGAGAAGTAGACAATCACTCCGGCGCAAAGGGAAAACCCGAGGAGCAAGGGGCGTGAGTCGATTTCCGTGATAGACCAAAGGCTGTCCCACAGCGCTGCAATCGCTGGTCCCAGCCTCTTGCCTTCCGGACCAACCTTGTGTTTCTGCCAGCCGGGACGCCTCAATTTCTGCATTCAAAGGAGCCCTTACGAGACATGGACGTCGTCACGCGATTTGCCCCCTCTCCTACCGGCATGCTCCATATTGGCGGCGCTCGTACGGCGCTTTTCAACTACCTTTTTGCGAAACACAACAATGGGAAGTTCCTTCTCCGTGTTGAGGACACCGATCGCAAACGCTCAACACCGGAAGCGACGGCGGCGATCCTGGAGGGTATGGAGTGGCTTGGGCTAACGCCTGACGCACCTCCCATGATGCAGTTTGAGCGCGCCGGCCGCCATGCTGAAGTGGCCGAAGAGATGGTCCGGCGTGGAACTGCGTTCCGCTGCTATGCCACCCAGGACGAGCTGCAGGCGCGGCGAGAGCTTGGCGAAGAAAAGCGACAAGCAGCCAAGGCTGACGGCATTTCCGAAGCAGAAAAAACGGCTCTGCAAGCTGAGGCGCATGCTCTGCTGGCCCCTTATCGCTCACCGTGGCGAGACGGCGCGCCACCGCCTTCACCGGATGCCCCTTTCACCGTGCGTCTTCGCGCGCCGGACGACGGCGAACGCGTCCTCGAAGATGGCGTGCAGGGCACGGTTCGCATCCAGGCCAGCGAATTGGACGATCTGATCCTGCTGCGCGCCGACGGAACCCCGACTTACATGCTGGCAGTGGTGGTGGACGACCATGATATGGGTGTCACCCATATCATCCGCGGTGATGACCATTTGCGGAACGCATTCCGCCAGGCGCCGATCTATGAAGCAATGGGCTGGGACATCCCGCACATGTCACATGTGCCCATGATCCACGGGCCCGACGGTGCGAAACTGTCAAAGCGTCATGGGGCGCTGTCTACGCTTGCCTATCGGGATATGGGCTACCTACCTGAAGCAATGCGCGCCTATTTGCTGCGAATTGGCTGGAGCCACGGCGACCAGGAAATCTTCACCGATGAAGAGGCTGTCGCCGCATTTGATATTTCCGGAATCAACCGGGCGCCGGGACGTCTAGATCTCGACAAGCTTGGCCAGGTGAATGCGCATTTTCTGCGTCTGGCCGACGAAGATCGCCTGTTCGAACTGCTGAAACCCTACTGGGAGGCAGAAGGCCCGATCGGAGAGGCAGAGCTGCGTTTACGTACGGCTTTGCCGCACCTGAAGGATCGGGGGACGACTTTGCCTGAACTGGCGCAGTCATTTGCGTTCTTGCTGGCGAAACGTCCGCTGCAATTGAACAAGAAGGCCCGGAAAGCTGTTTCCGGAGAGGGGCTTGACCGCTTGCGCGGGTTGCGCGACGTACTGCAGCAGCTGCCAGATTGGACGGCAGATCACATTTCTGTAGCGATATCTACTTATTGCACGGCACAAGACCTATCTATGGGGCAGATAGGCCAACCGCTGCGCGCGGCACTCACAGGCGGCCTTCCCGCACCGGATATTGCACCGGTTCTGGAATGGCTCGGCCGGGACGAGGCGCTTGGCAGGATTGAGGATCAACTGGCGCCGGACTCTGGTCCGGGCGCCTGAGAAGCAAGAAGGGTTTGAAGGTAAGGCTGATGGAAAACAAGACGAAACAAAACGGCATCGCAAAATTGGATGTTGCCGGAAATTCCTACGAAGTGCCGGTTCTGTCCGGAACGCACGGCCCGGATGTGATCGATATCCGCCGCGTTTATGCTGAGACCGGCCACTTCACATTCGATCCGGGCTTCACGTCGACTGCCAGCTGTGAAAGCCAGATTACATTTATCGATGGGGACGAAGGCATTCTCCTTCACCGCGGCTACCCAATCGGGCAACTCGCCCAACAATCCACCTTCCCGGAAGTTTGCCACCTGATCCTCTACGGTGAGCTGCCAACAACTTCTGAACTTGAAGTGTTCAACGACACCATCAAGCAGCACACCCTGCTGCACACGCAGATGGACCGCTTCTTCGAAGGTTTCCGCCGCGACAGCCACCCGATGGCCATGCTGACGGCAACCGTGGGCGGTCTCGCCTCCTTCTATCCCGGCGCCATGGATAGCGAGGACCCTGCTGAGCGCCGTTTGAACTCGATCCGGCTGCTTGCGAAGATGCCGACCCTTTGTGCCCGCATCCTGAAGTACAATCTGGGCCAGAAGTACGTCGATCCCCGGAACGAGTACTCTTACGCAGAAAACTTCCTGAACATGTGTTTCTCGGTTTCGGCTGAAGATTACAAAGTGGACCCGGCGATCGCCAAGGCCATGGACCGCTTCTTCATCCTTCACGCCGACCACGAGCAGAACGCATCCACGTCGACCGTGCGCCTCGCCGGCTCTTCTGGCGCGCACCCGTTCGCGGCCGTCGCAGCGGGCGTTGCATGCCTCTGGGGGCCGAGCCATGGCGGCGCGAACGAGGCTTGCCTCAACATGCTGCACCAGATTGGTTCGGTAGACCGGATCCCGGAATATATCGAGAAAGCCAAGGACAAGAATGACCCGTTCCGTCTGATGGGCTTCGGACACCGGGTTTACAAGAATTACGACCCCCGCGCCAAAGTGATGCGCGAGTCGGCACACGAAGTGCTTGATCTCCTGGGCCTCAAGGATACGCCAATCCTGAAAGTCGCGATGGAGCTGGAGCGGATCGCGCTTGAAGATGAATACTTCATCGACAAGAAGCTCTATCCGAATGTCGATTTCTATTCGGGTATCATTCTCGACGCGATTGGTTTCCCAAAGCAGATGTTCACCGTGCTGTTCTCACTCGCCCGCACCGTCGGTTGGGTGGCGCAGCTGAACGAAATGATCGACGATCCGACCCAACGCATCGGTCGCCCGCGTCAGATCTATACCGGCGCAGCGATGCGGGATTATGTTCCGATCGAAAAGCGCTGAACTGCTTTGACATGAAAATGAAAACGCCACCTGCCGCAAACAGGTGGCGTTTTTCTGCGCGTTGAGAAGAATTACCCCGTTCCCTTCGGCCCCGACTCCTTGCTAAAGGCTGCCCCATGAAAACCGCTGTTATCGTCTTCCCTGGCTCGAACTGTGATCGTGACGCTCACGATGCACTCCTCAAGGTGACCGGTAAGGCTCCGGCGATGGTATGGCACAAGGACGGCAAAATCCCGGACGGTACGGATTTCGTTATGGTGCCGGGAGGCTTCTCCTACGGCGACTATCTGCGCTGTGGCGCCATGGCGGGTAATTCTCCCGTCATTTCGCAGTTGAAAGATCACGCCGCGCGAGGCGGCTATGTGTTGGGTGTCTGCAATGGCTTCCAGATTCTTTGCGAAACCGGACTTCTTCCCGGAGCGCTTATGCGAAACGCCTCGTTGCATTTCGTTTGCAAACCCCAGCCGCTTACAGTCGAAACGTCGAACACAGCCTTCACCAGCGCCTATCAGGGGCGCGGCGAAGTGGTCATCCCGATCGCCCATCATGACGGCAACTATTTCGCAGATGACGCGACGCTGGACCGGATCGAGGGCGAAGGCCACGTCGCTTTTCGCTATGCATCCGGTAGCAATCCAAATGGCTCCTCTCGCGATATCGCCGGTATCCTGAGCGACAATGGACGCGTGCTGGGCCTTATGCCTCACCCCGAGCGGGCAATAGGCGGACATGAAGGCGGTGACGACGGCATTGGCCTTTTCGAAAGCCTGCTGAACGCAGCCTGAGCCAGCTGGCCTTCCAACACCACCGATCCCTCACAAAACCGCTCCTCGACGCACTCACCTCTGCCGACAATGGTTGAGGCGCTTGTGTCGTTGCCCATATCATTCTCTCTGCTCCGGAGGACACGCATGTCTAATCACGCCGAATTAATCGCGCGCCTGCCCAAGGCCGAACTGCACCTGCACATCGAGGGCAGCTTTGAGCCTGAGATGATGATGGAGCTTGCGGAGAGAAACCGCATCAAGATCCCATTCAAAACACTTGATGAGGCGAAGGCGGCATATGATTTCGCGAATCTGCAGGAGTTTCTGGACCTGTACTATCAGGGAATGAACGTGCTTCGCACTGAGCAGGACTTTCACGATCTGACCTGGGCCTACCTGCTTCGTGCCAAGGCAGATAATGTGCGGCATGTCGAAATGTTCTACGACCCTCAGGCGCACACCGAACGCGGTGTTGCGTTTGGCACCGTGACGGAAGGCATTCTGTCGGCGCTGGAGCGTGGGCAAAGGGAGCTCGGCATTACGTCGGAACTGATCATGAGCTTCCTGCGTCATCTGTCCGAAGAGGACGGGTTCGCTCTGCTGACCGAATCGAAACCCTGGCATGACAAATTCATCGGCGTGGGTCTCGATAGTTCGGAAGTTGGCCACCCGCCTCTGAAGTTCGAGCGCTTATTCGCGAAATGCCGCGAGCTGGGTTTCAAATTGTGCCTTCACGCCGGTGAAGAAGGTCCTCCGGCTTATGTCCGGGAAGCTTTGCTGGATATTGGCGCAGACCGAATAGACCACGGCAATCGCGCGATGGAGGATTTCGCTTTGATTGAAATTCTGCGGGACTCCCAGATTCCTCTAACCAATTGCCCCCTCTCCAACCTCGCCCTGTGCGTGATTGATGACCTTAAGGACAGTCCCCTGAAGGCTCAGCTTGAAGCTGGCTTGTTGGTGACTGTGAACTCCGATGACCCGGCCTATTTCGGCGGTTATATCGGAAAAAACTATGAGGCGGTCCAGAAGGCGTTGGACTTGACGGACAAGCAGTTGGTCCAATTGGCTCGAAACAGCTTCACCGCGTCATTCCTGCCTGACAATAAAAAGGCGGACCTCATCCGGGAAGTTGAAAGCGTCAGGCTCTGAGGGACACAAAAGCCCTTCTGGAGACGCTGTTTCCCTAATTCTTTCCGGCACCTCAAAATAGCTTATTGCACCTGCTAAGCAATAAAATCAGTCATATGGGTGTGTGACGGATCCGTCACACTATTTCACTATTGGCCGCTCAGAGGGCATTATTTTCCCTATATCCCCTATTTTCACCTGTCTATCGGCATTAACTGGCCACGTGAGGTTAAATTTAAGACAGGAGCACCAAAATATGACCATTATGAAGTCATTGCTTGTCACGGCATCTTCGCTTGCCGTCGCAGCTACTTTTTTGCCGGCGTCCGCTCAGGAGAGCGGTGAATCTGGTTCCAATGAACTTCGTCAGGGACAGGTCGTTGTGACCGGGACTCGGACCGCGAACCGGACTGCTCTGGAAACGGCCGTTCCGGTGGACGTGTTCCCCGTTGATGAACTGACGGAAACTGGCCGTGTGGAACTCAACCAGATCCTCAGCACGACTGTTCCGAGCTTCAACTTCAACCAGACCGCCATCAATGACGGCACAGACATTATCCGCCCGGCCACGCTGCGCGGCCTTTCGCCTGACCAGACGCTGGTTCTGGTAAACGGAAAACGCCGTCACTCTTCTGCGCTGGTCAACATCAACGGCTCTGTCGGCCGTGGCTCCGCAGCCGTCGACCTCAACTCCATCCCGACCGCCGCCATTGGCAGCGTTCAGGTTCTGCGTGACGGCGCATCCGCTCAGTATGGTTCTGACGCGATTGCCGGCGTTATCAATGTCATCCTGCGTGAAGACGACCATGGCGGCGGTGTGAATGTCCGCTACGGCGCCAACGTCTCTGACCCGGAAGGTCTCAACCGCAGCGAGATCGACGGTCAGACGACCACGATCGGCGGCTGGACCGGCTTTGGCCTCGGCGACAACGGCTTCCTGACGGTGTCGGGCGAGTATTCCCTTCGCCAGGCATCGAACCGCGCCGGTCTCGACCCGCGCCAGCAATTCCCGGACGACCCGGCCTATGCCGAAGTCGAACGTAATTTCGATCGCCTGAATCATCGCTACGGTAACGGCCGTTCGGAGAATGTGAGCTTCTTCTTCAATTCCGGCTACACGCTGGACAACGGTGTTGAACTCTACGCGTTCGGTGGTGTGCAGGATCGTGAAGGTGAAAGCCCTGGCTTCTATCGTCGTGCTCAGGATTCCCGGAACGTCCCTGAAATCTATCCGGGCGGCTTCCTGCCGGTCATCGGCGGTGATGTAACCGACTACTCTCTCGGCGGCGGCTTCCGCGGCGTTGCGGGTGGCTGGGATTATGATGTGAGCGCAGTCTATGGCTCCAACGAGCTGGACTACTCGGTCAACAATTCGCTCAACGCCTCGCTCGGCCCGACGAGCCAGACGTCATTTGATGCAGGCTCTCTGTCGTTCGACCAGGTGACGGTGAATGCCGATTTCGTGAAGACGTTCGACAATCTCCTGCCAGGTGAAACTTCGCTGGCATTCGGAGCGGAATACCGCGACGAGTCCTTCAAAATCACGGCAGGCGAGCCAGCGTCCTACATTCAGGGTCCATTCCCTGCCGCAGCAGGCAGCCAGGTGTTCCCGGGCTTCACCCCGTCCTCCGCTGTGGACAAAAGCCGTGACGCAGCCGGTATCTACGGTGAAGTCGAGTGGGTGCCGAACGACAAGACGCTGCTGTCGGCCGCTGTGCGCTACGAAGACTATTCCGACTTTGGTGATGCTGTGACCGGCAAGCTTGCTGGCCGCTATGACTTCACTGATCAGGTTGCCATTCGCGGTGCCATCTCGACGGGCTTCCGCGCGCCGAGCCTGCAGCAGCAGTACTTCACGGCCATCTCCACCAACTTCATTGACGGTGTGCCGTTTGAAGTCGGTACGTTCCCGGCCACGTCGCCTGCAGCACTCGCACTTGGTGGCGGCCAGCTCGATCCGGAAGAATCGACCAGCTACTCGCTCGGCTTCGTTCTGACGCCGACCAATGACTGGTTCGTCACAATCGACGCCTACCAGATCAATATCGACGACCAGATCTTCCTGACGGAAAACCTGGGCGGGGATGACGTCAATGACGTGCTCGCCAATGCTGGCGTAACGGGAGTTCAGCGGGTTCGCTTCTTCCAGAACGGTATCGAGACCGAATCCAAAGGCGTCGACATCGTGACCAAGTATGCGTTCGACTTCGGTAACATGGGTAAGCTCGACGCTTCTGCGGCGTTCAACTACTCGAAAACGGAAGTCACGCACGTTCCAGCCAATACGGTTATTCCGGACCTGACGCTGTTCAGCCGTTCCAACAGGCTGACACTGGAAGAAAGTGCACCGGAAACGAAGTTCATTCTTTCCGGTAACTACACCTACCAGCAGGCTGATTTCGTCCTGCGTGCGACACGCTTCGGTGATGTCCTGGTTCCGTCGAACACCGCGTCCAACGACTTCACGCTGGATGCCAAGTGGATCCTGGATGCATCTGTGAACTTCAATGTCACCGAAAAGTTCAGCGTTGGCATCGGTGCAGACAACCTGCTCGACGAATATCCGACGATGACGCCGGATGGTCTGAACTTCAACGGCATCTTCCCGTATTCGAGCCGTAGTCCCTTCGGCTTCTCGGGCCGCTTCGTCTACGCACGCGCCAGCTACAACTGGTAACTGCGGGCGCCCGTCTTACAGACGGGATGAGATAAAAACAGGACGGGCCCGCCTTGGAAAAGGCGGGCCCGTTTTCATATCAGCGCCTTAACCCGGAGATGCAGGTGCTTAGATGGCAATAGACGCTGGCGACTCGTGGAATTTGCCGCTAAAGCCCGGCCATGACCGATAATACTGCGATCCTCGATCACCTCACCGCCGAGCAGGATGAAGCTGCCGGGCTCGAACATGGCATCAAGGCAGACGAGTGGGACCGGCTCATTACGCGCCTTGGCCGCAAGCCCAATCTCGTGGAACTGGGCATCTACTCAGTGATGTGGTCGGAGCACTGCTCCTACAAATCCTCACGCCGTCACCTGTCCAAATTCCCGACGAAGAACGCCCGCGTCATCCAGGGCCCGGGTGAGAATGCGGGCGTCATCGACATCGGCGATGGGCAGGCTGCCATCTTCAAGATGGAGAGCCACAACCACCCATCCTACATCGAGCCTTATCAGGGCGCAGCAACAGGTGTCGGCGGGATTCTCCGCGATGTGTTCACAATGGGTGCACGCCCGATCGCACTGGTCAACGCCCTGCGCTTCGGCTCGCCAGACCACCCGAAGACCCGCAGCCTTGTTGCAGGCGTTGTCGCGGGTATCGGCGGTTACGGCAATTGTGTTGGCGTCCCAACCGTCGCCGGCGAAACGCAGTTCGACGCAGGCTATAATGGCAATATCCTCGTCAATGCGATGGCTGTCGGCCTGGCCAATCAGGACAAGATTTTCTACGCACGGGGGGCAACGCCGGGAAATCCGATCTTCTATGTTGGCTCCAAAACCGGACGCGACGGCATCCATGGCGCAACCATGGCGTCGGCTGAGTTTTCGGAAGGCGATGAAGAGAAACGCCCCACCGTTCAGGTTGGCGACCCGTTCACGGAAAAGCTGTTGATCGAAGCGTGCCTGGAACTGATGGCGACCGATGCCATTCAGGCCATTCAGGACATGGGCGCGGCGGGGCTCACCTCCTCCTCCGTCGAGATGGCTGCCAGCGGCGGCGAGAATGGCGAAGGCATTGGCGTCGTGATGGACCTCGACAAGGTGCCTCAGCGCGAAGAGGGCATGACGGCCTACGAAATCATGCTGTCAGAAAGCCAGGAGCGTATGCTCATGGTTCTCTATCCAGACAAGATCGATGTCGCCAAAGAGATCTTCAACAAATATGACCTCGACGCGGAAGTCATTGGCGAAACCACAGACAATGGGCATCTCGTGCTGAAGCAGTTCGACCAGGTGGTGTGCGATATCCCTGTTGCGCCACTCGCCGACGACGCACCGAACTATGACCGGCCATGGAACGAACCGCCAAAGCGCGCACCGCTGGACATTTCAAAATATCCGGAGCCGTCGGATTATGGTGATGTCTTGCTGAAACTGATGTCCTGCCCGGACATGGCCTCCAAGCGTTGGGTCTGGGAGCAGTATGACCGCCATGTCATGGGCGATACGGTCGACTCCTCTCAATCAGGTGGAGATGCAGCGATCGTAAGAGTGCATGATACAAACAAGGCGCTCGCGATCTGTTCAGACTGTAACCCGCACTACGTCGCGGCAGATCCCTACGAAGGCGGCAAGGCCGTTGTCGCCGAAGCCTATCGCAACCTCTGCGCTGTAGGGGCATCTCCGATCGCGATCACGGATAATCTCAACTTCGGCAACCCGGAAAAGCCGAATACGATGGGCTATATCGTTAAAGCAATCGAGGGCATGGCCGAAGCATGCCGCGAACTCGATTTTCCTGTCGTTTCAGGCAACGTGTCACTCTACAACGAGACCGATGGCGTCGCCATTCCGCCCACCCCTGTTGTCGGCGGAGTGGGCCTGATTGAAAACCTCTCGGAAACGGCAACGCTTAAAGGCGCCCAACCGGGCGATATGCTTTATGTCATCGGGGAGACCGAGGGCGCACTCGGCGCTTCGCTCTATGCGCGGGTGATCCTGGGCCTGCAAGGCGACGACGCGGGCGGCCCACCTCCTGTAAATCTCGCAGAAGAAGTGCGCATCGGTGAATTTGTTCGTGGCCTGATCAAGCGCGGTCTGGTTCACGCTGTTCATGATGTCAGCGACGGCGGCATCGCTTGCGCAGCAACGGAAATGGCGCTTGCGTCCGGATGCGGTGTTTCGCTGGTCCCGGATCGTGAGGGAGACGTCAAACGCGCCGAGCCTGGCCTGTTCGGCGAAGATCAGGGACGCTACCTCATCGCAGCAACAGAGGACCAGTGCCGTGAGTGGAAGTCCCATGGCTTCCTGCCTGCAGTCCTGGGAAAATTCGGTGGTGACAGCGTTACATTGCGCACGGGTCTGGGGCCGGATGGCGTTGAGTTCGCCGTGCCGCTGAAAAAGCTACGCGAGGCGCACGAGGGCTGGCTGCCCGGTTACATGAATTCCGTAGGCTAAATTTAGTCATTATCCGCAGGTGTCGCTAAAGGCTGCAGATTGAGCCCATCAAGCTGCTGGTCCGCTGCGATGGCGGCCATTACCAGCGTGTCTGCAGCGTGGACAAAAAACTCTACCGGTATTTTATCATAGTCGTCGGTCGGCTTGTGATAATCCGGGTAGTCTTCAACGCCGAAATAGAGAAATGGAATCCCGGCTGCAAAGAAGGCGGCCTGGTCCGACATCATGGTCCAGTCGTCATTCCCCTGCTCTGGCCGGTCATGTCCCATGAGCAGTTTTACCGGCGCTTTGGTGGCTAGCTCATCAACGAACGGGACAAGTCCCGGATAGTGATAGGTGCCGGAAACATAAAGCTCGTTCACATCCGAGCGGCTGACCATGTCGAAGTTCAGATCGAGTGCTATGCGGCCCAGGTCGATTTCGCCAGACCGGACCAGGCTGCGCGCACCCAGAATGCCCTCTTCCTCCCCATCGACAAGTGCGAACAGGATATCGTGCTTTGGCTGGTGGTGCGTGAACCAGGTTGCAACAGCTATGAGGGCGGCAGACCCGGACGCATTGTCATCCGCGCCATTGTAGATTTCACCATCGATAATGCCGAGATGGTCGAAATGGGCCGTAATCGCCAGCATCTTGCCTTCGCCAGGTGTCTCTCCCTCGATCACGCCGATCAGGTTTGTCCCGTGAACAGGTTTGGCATCTTCATCACCGGCCGTTGGCAGAACGGAGAACGGGTGCTCGTAGGAGTCCCCGATCTTTTTCAGGCGCAGTGTTTCAAACCGTTTTCGCAGGAACCCCCGCGCGGCTTCATTGCCCGGTGTCCCGATCGCCCGCCCTTGCAGCGCGTCATTTGAGAGGACTTCGGTCAGGTGCAGCAGCTCTCCCGGCTCGACATACTCTGCCTCTGGCAGCGGGATGCTCTCCTGGACGGGGCCGTGAGGCGTATTCAGATACCAGAACAGGCCCAGCACCAGAAATGCCATCAGGCCTGCTGCGACAGTCCAGATTTGCTTTTTCATGAGAGGCCCTTTCGCCGCCGGGCCGGACGGTAAGAGCAGGCCGGATATCGCGCAAGGCTTCCAGTGCCGCGCTTGACGGACCTGCCTCAGCAGCCCAATTGAGCCCGGTTAATGAGGAGACCCCCATGGGCATGTCGCGCGAAACTCTGATGGAGCACCTGACCGAAGCCTTCCCTGAAGCGGAGATCGTTCTGACCGACCTCGCCGGCGACAATGACCATTGGCAAGCTGAAATCGTGAGCCCACAATTTTCCGGCCTGCCGCGTGTGAAACAGCACCAACTGGTCTACGCGGCGCTTAAAGGAAAGATGGGCGGAGAGCTGCATGCTCTTGCCCTGAAAACCCGCGCGCCGTGAAGATTCAGTCCCACGATTGACCTTACGAGGGGTTCACGTACTTCTTTCCGCCACAGGAGAAGGAAATCAGCCCCATGTCGAAACTGCCCCTTACCGCCAGTGTCATCGCGCTCTGCGCCGCGCTGGGCGCCTGCAGCCACGAATCCACCACCCCCGCGTCAGACGTTCTGACCGCCCCCGTGGCGGAAACGCCGGCCGTGGATCCGAATGCCGCGCAGATCGCAGAAGCAACCGCCTTTGTTGCGCGGGCGGAAAGCGAACTCGCCGCCATGAGCAAGGAGGTCAATCAGGCCTACTGGAGCCAGGAAACCAATATTACCGACGAAACCAGTGCCATTGCCGCAGAGGCTGGTGCGCGGTGGACCAAGCTCGCGGTTTCGCTCGCCAATGAGTCCAAGAAATACGATGTCGGGATCATGCCCTACGATGTCGCGCGCAAGATCAATATCCTGCGCAGCTCCATCACAATCCCGGCCCCGTCCCGCGACGGCGCGGCCGAAGAGCTGTCCGAGATCACGACCGGGCTCACGTCGACCTACGGTAAGGGCAAATTTGAATACAAAGGTGAAATGATCGATCTCGATCAGGCCTCGACGATCATCGAAACCTCCCGTGATCCGGAAGAACTGGAGGCGGTCTGGGAAGGCTGGCGCACGATTTCGCCGCCGATGAAGGACGATTATGCCCGCATGGTCGAACTTGCGAACGAGGGGGCCCAGGAACTCGGCTATCCGACGCTGGATCAGATGTGGCTGTCGAACTACGACATGCCGCCCGAAGAGATGGAGGCCGAAGTCGAGCGCCTTTGGGGCCAGGTGAAGCCACTCTATGAGGAGCTGCATTGCTACACGCGCTCCAAGCTGAACGCGGAATACGGAGACGACATCCAGCCGAAGACCGGACCGATCCGGGCAGACCTTCTGGGCAATATGTGGGCCCAGCAATGGTCGTCCATCTATGACATCGTGAAGCCTGAAACCGCTCCCGTCAGCTATGATCTTACGACGCGGCTGCAGGAGCGCGGCTATACACCGGTCAAGATGGTGCAGACCGGCGAAGCTTTCTTCACCTCACTGGGATTTGACCCGCTACCGGAGACGTTCTGGGAACGCTCCATGATCACCAGGCCTGAAGGCAAGGAAGTGGTCTGTCATGCGTCCGCGTGGGATCTCGATGACGAGGACGATGTGCGTATCAAGATGTGCACAGAAGTGAACTCGGAAGACTTCTACACGGTGCACCATGAGCTGGGGCACAACTTCTACCAGCGAGCCTACAGGGATCAGCCTTATCTTTACAAGAATGGCGCAAATGACGGCTTCCACGAAGCCATCGGCGACTTTGTCGGCCTGTCGATTACGCCGGAATACCTGGAGCAGATCGGCCTTATCTCCGAAGACGAGAAGCCGGGCCCCGATGCCGACACGGCCCTGCTGATGCAGACCGCGCTCGACAAGATCGCCTTCCTGCCCTTCGCCCTGACGGTCGATGGCTGGCGCTGGGACGTGCTGAACGGCACGACACCGCCGGAAGACTACAACAAAGCCTGGTGGGACCTGCGCCTGAAAAACCAGGGCATCGTGCCGCCCGTTCCGCGGCCGGCAGATGCGTTCGATCCCGGTGCCAAATATCACATCCCGGGAAATACGCCTTACCTGCGCTATTTCCTGTCGTTCGTGCTGCAATTCCAGTTCCACAAGGCCGCCTGTGAACAGGCAGGTTGGGAAGGTCCGCTGCACCGTTGTTCCATTTATGACAACAAGGAAGTCGGCAAGCGTTTCAACGAGATGCTGGAAGCGGGCATGTCCCGCCCATGGCCGGAAACACTGGAGAAATTCACCGGCTCCCGCGAAATCGATGCGAGTGCCATGGTCGAATACTTCGAGCCGCTGACCGAGTATCTGAAAGAACAGAATGAGGGCCAGTCCTGCGGTTGGGACTAGGCGATACCTGCAAGGGATGGGGCGGCATGCTTGACGCCGCCCCTTTCCCACCACACATCACGGGAAATCCGGAGATCACAACATGACCGACCAAGCCACGCTCGACGCCATCAAAACGGCCGTAGAGGCCAATGACATTGTCCTATTCATGAAGGGCACGCCGACATTCCCGCAGTGCGGCTTCTCCTCTGTCGTGGTGCAGGTACTCGATTATCTGGGTGCCGAATACGTCGCCACGAACGTGTTGGAAAACCAGGCCGTCCGCGAAGGCATCAAGACCTATTCAGACTGGCCGACCATTCCGCAGCTGTATGTGAAGGGTGAATTCGTTGGCGGCAGCGACATCATCAAGGAAATGTTCGAGAGTGGCGAACTGCGTGATTTCCTGAAGGAAAAGGGCATTGAGCTGGAAGACGCCTGATTGCTCAGGCCAGATTTTTAGGCCAGGAAATATAGTCCGATCAGGATGAGAACCGGGACAAGAGACATACCGAACAGATTGCGCGTGAAGGCGTAAGTCCCGATCCATTTGTCTATTTCCGGGTCCCCGCTCTCCGCCGTCCGCGTCACCATTTCGACATTGTCGCCCTTTATGACGGTATCGTCCGACAGGATGTATTTCTGCAGCGAGCCCTCCAGAAGCAGCGCGCCAAAATAGAACAGGCCACTGAACGTGATACTGGCGAAGGCAAAGGCCATGACGATGGGGGCGATGTCAGGCTTCCGGAACTGCCCCATCAGCCAGAGTGACAAGACAAGAACGCCTGCACCCGCGATCAGCGCAGCAACCTGTATACGCCTGAGGCGCCTGAAATTCGGCCTGGCCCCTTGTCTGTCGCCCATGCGGTGCGTCCTCCCGCTTTCCTGTCCTGCACTTTCAATATAGCAGAGCGGATATGGACACGACCACCCGCACCGCTCCGATCCGCCCGGCTCAGCCGAAAGTGGGCATCGTTTCACTCGGTTGCCCGAAAGCCCTTGTGGATTCGGAACGCATCATCACGCGTCTGCGCGCCGAGGGATACCAGATCGCGCCGGATTATTCCGGCGCAGACCTCGTCCTTGTGAATACCTGCGGCTTTCTCGACAGCGCACGGGACGAAAGCCTTGAGGCGATCGGTGAGGCCATCGAGGCAAACGGCAAGGTGATTGTAACGGGGTGTCTGGGCGCCGAACCGGACGTCATCGAAAAGGCGCACCCGAAAGTGCTGGCGGTCACCGGGCCGCATCAGTACGAGGCCGTGATGGACGCGGTGCACACGCACCTGACCCCGCCGCACAATCCGCATATGGACCTTGTGCCGGAGTCTGGCCTCCGACTGACGCCGCGGCACTACGCTTATCTGAAGATTTCGGAAGGCTGTAACAATCGCTGCAGCTTCTGCATTATCCCGAAGCTTCGGGGCGATCTCGCATCACGGCCGATCCACCATGTGCTGACAGAAGCCGAACAGCTGGTGAAAGCCGGCGTGAAGGAGCTTCTGGTCATCAGTCAGGACACATCAGCCTATGGCCTCGATGTGCGCTACAAGCCGGAAACCTGGCACGGCACCGAATACGAAACCCGCTTCCTTGATCTCGCAAAAGGGCTTGGCAGCCTCGGCATCTGGACCCGGATGCACTATGTCTATCCATACCCGCACGTGGACGCCGTTATCCCGATGATGGCCGAAGGGCTGATCACGCCGTATCTCGACATCCCGTTCCAGCACGCCTCCGCCAACGTACTGAAAGCGATGAAGCGCCCGGCAAAACAGGATCGGGTATTGGAGCGTATTCAGCAATGGCGCCGGGACGTGCCGGACCTGGCCATCCGCTCCACCTTTATTGTCGGGTTCCCGGGTGAAACAGAAGAGGATTTCGAAATCCTGCTGGACTTCATCCGCGAAGCGAAAATCGATCGCGCCGGCTGTTTCCAATATGAGAACGTCGCGCACGCCGACAGCCGCACCCTGCCCGGCCATGTGCCGGACGCCGTGAAGGAAGAACGCTGGCACCGGTTCATGCAGGTCCAGGCGGAAGTCTCAGCTGCCCGCGCCGAGGCGCAGGTTGGCACGGTTCAGGATGTGATTGTTGACGGCGCCGATGAAGAGCCCGGCACGATGATCGCCCGCACAAAAGCAGATGCGCCAGAGGTCGACGCTGTCGTATATCTGGAGAATGCGAGCCACCTGAAACCGGGAGACATTGTTTCGGCAAAGATTACCGGCGCAGACGATTACGACCTCTACGGGTCGCCGGCCTGAGCGCGCATCCG
The DNA here is from genome assembly GCF_963677035.1 of uncultured Hyphomonas sp. Lineage (NCBI taxonomy): Bacteria > Pseudomonadati > Pseudomonadota > Alphaproteobacteria > Hyphomonadales > Hyphomonadaceae > Hyphomonas > uncultured Hyphomonas sp. The sequence goes on along the minus strand of NZ_OY781472.1, from coordinate 3,011,643 downwards.
CTCGCCCGCCTCATGCGCTTCGGCGCGGCGGGCGTCCATCAGCTTGGACATGCGGGCATTGTAGGCTGAAATCGTTGCCGCCTCAGCCAGCTCCGGGCGCCCTCCGGGGAATGGCGGGGCTGGCGCGTACTCATAGCCGAGCGTCAGGGCCTTGGCGTAATCCTCTCCGGCAATCTCAGCCACCATCGTCAGGGCGAAATCGATCCCGGCGGTAACCCCGCCGCCTGTGAAAGTATTTCCATCGCGTACAACGCGGCCCTCATCGATGATGGCGCCGAACTCGGGCAGCAGCTCCCGCCAAGCCCAGTGGCATGCCGCCCGCTTCCCCTGAAGCAGTCCGGCCGCGCCAAGGATAAGCGAGCCGGTGCAAACCGATGTGACATAGGTCGCCCCCTGCCCGAGTCGGCGGACCTCTCCGACGAAGTCTTCGTCCAGGGCGACTTGCGTGGCGGTTAAGCCACCCGGCACGCAGAGGAGGTCGCATTGCTCGATTTCGGAGAGTTTCGACGTACGTCCGATGACGAGATTGCCTTCCGCAAGAACGTCACCGCCGTCCCGGCTCGCGATCACGGTCTGCGCACCGGGTAGTCGGCACAAGACCTGGTGTGGTCCGGTAAAGTCCAGATGAGTCATGTTATCGTAGACGGCAAACACGGTGCTGAATGTCTGGCTCATGGCGGTCTCCTTGCTGACACATCCTGTCTGGACTATGTCTGGCGTGGCAGAAAGGACATTGTTCCCATGTTTTCCGCCAATGCCCGACCCCGTGAAATCGGCGTGCTCATTTTCGAAGACTTCCAGCTCCTCGATGCCGCAGGTCCGATCTCCGTTTTCGAGATGCCGGTTCGCGGAATGTCACCGCCACCTTACCGCCTGACGGTCTACTCCATGGCGGGCGGCGCGGTCCGGGCATCCAGCGGTGTGAGCATGTGTTCGGAAATACTCCCCGACAGTCTGACACTGGACACGCTGGTCGTCTCCGGTGGTGAAGGCACGCGCCAGGCCATGCATGACACGAATTTCCTCAATACTATCCGTGACTTATCCAGCCGTACCCGGCGGACAACGTCTGTCTGCTCAGGGGCAGTATTGCTCGCTGCGGCGGGTCTTCTTGATGGCCGGCGCGCCACCACGCATTGGCGCCGGTGCCCGGACATGGCGCGGCACTTTCCAAACGTGAACGTCGAAGCTGACCGGATCTTCGTTCAGGACGGCAAGTTCTGGACATCTGCAGGTATTACGGCTGGGATCGATCTCGCTTTGGCTCTGCTGGAAGATGACCTCGGCGAAGAGGTCGCGCGCCGCGCCGCGCGCGAGTTGGTGGTCCATCACCGCAGGCATGGTGGCCAGTCTCAGTTCTCCGTGATGCAGGATGTGAAACTGCTGTCCGGACGCTTCGAACCCCTCATCGACTGGATTCGCGCCCACCTGGCGAGCGACCTGAAAATCGAACAAATCGCCGAGCAGGCTGGAATGAGCCCCAGGAACTTCGCGCGTGTTTTCCGGTCCGAAACCGGCACGACACCCGCAAGGTTCGTGGAGAAGCTGCGCTTGGAATCAGCTCGCCAGCATGTCGAAACCACGGGTATCTCCCTGAACCAAATCGCGCGGAAAACAGGGTTCGGTGACGCCGAGCGCATGCGAGTGGCCTTTGTGCGGGCATATGGACAACCCCCAATGGTGCTGCGGCGGCAAGGGCGCAATTAGACAGATTCAATCACAAAAATAGTGATATTTATCGAAATTCGACGATTGACATATCGTATTTCGATAACTCATAGTGCGCTCCATTCGAGGAGACACCTTATGAAACGAGCAGCCACCTGCTTCACGGCGCTGATTGTCCTGGTTGCGCCAGCGGCTATCGCAGAAACTCAATCTTATCCCGCGGAGGCATTCTCTCAGATCAAAGCGGTCGGGCCCATTGATGTCATTTATGAGCCTGCGGCGACGCCATCGATCATGGTTGAGCAGGCCGAGAATGATTTCAGTGACGTCTACCTGGATTTCGAAGGCGACACGCTGGTTGTCTCCCGCAAGAGCATTCGTGATAGGTCGGGCTGGTTCAGCAATGTCAATATCAACACGAAAAACAACCGGAAAACGATCAAGATCAACGGCAAACACGTTCCTTATTATGTCGTGCGTGTATCGGGCCCGGACCTTGACGGCGCGGTTCTGAAGCGTTCCGCCAAACTGACTGCAAATGGCGTGAACAGTACGCGCTTCGACGCGCACGCCTCATCCAGTGGATACCTGCTTCTCAGCGGGTCGGCAAAATTTGCCGAGTTTCATGCGTCCTCCAGCGGAGAAATTTCTGCCCCGGATTTCCGCGCCCAATCGTTCGATATCGAAGTCTCATCGAGCGGTGATGTCGAAGCCAAATCCAATGGTAATGGCCGAGTGAAAGTTGATGCCTCATCCAGCGCAGGTCTCGATTTCGAGTCCCTGGGAGTCGCCGAGTTCCTCATCCAGGCATCTTCCAGCGCTGAGATTGAACTTTCCGGTGAATGCGCCAGCATTGAAATCGAAGCATCTTCAAGCGCTGATGTGGACGGCAAGGACCTGGCCTGCCGCGATGCCAAAGTTGCAGCCTCCAGCAGCGCAGATGTCAGCGTTCACGTGTCTGATTCAATAGAAGCAAAAGCCTCGAGTAGCGGCGATATCAATGTCTCCGGTTCTCCTGCGGTTCGTAACATATCCCGGTCGAGCGGCGGTGACGTCGATTTCGAAAGCTGATCTAAAGGAAAGCAAACATGATACGCCCCTTAGTCTTTTCCACTGTTTTCGCCGCCACTGCCTTTTCGGCAATGGCAGACACCACCGAGACATATGATTTCACCGGGTTCGATGAGCTCGACATCGCCGCGGGCGTGGAAGTCACATATGAAACTTCGAACAATTACAGCGTTGTTGCGGACTTCAGCCGAGGCGGGCCGGACGACATGAAGATCCATCAGGATGGCGACCGACTGTACATTTCGAAGAAAATGACTTCCGGCTGGGGAGACAAACTTCGCGTCACCGTTCGCATAACCTCGCCAGAGCTGGACGAAGTGGAAGCCAGTTCGGGGTCATCAATCCAGGCACATAGGATCAATGCGGATACTTTTACGCTCCGGGTATCGAGTGGCGCATCTGCCGAACTGTCAGGCAGCTGCAAAGAGCTTGATGTAAAGGTCAGCTCAGGCGGCAACGCCGACGCGAAAGACTTGCAGTGCCTCTCGCTTTCCGCCTCAGCCAGTAGCGGTGGATCAGCCAGCGCCTATGCCAGCGAAAGCGCAACCGGAAAAACCTCCAGCGGCGGCAGCATTGACGTTTGGGGTGATCCGCCACGCCGGACCTCGAACCACTCCATCAGCGGGGGCAGCACGGACTTCCACTAGGAAAAGTCGAAGTCTTCCAGGCGATAGTCAGATTTCGGCCAGCTGAGGTCCATTTCCTCCAATGCACCGCGAACGAGCCGTGCGATCATGGCGTTGCGGCGCGTGCGGCTATCCGACGGGATGACATACCAGGGAGAATGCTCTGTTGAGCAACGCTGAACGGCGGTTTCATACGCTGACATGTAGTCTTTCCACAGCGCCCGGTCATCAAGATCGGCAGGATTGAACTTCCAGTATTTGTGCTGCTCTTCGAGACGCTCACGAAGCCGGATACCCTGCTCCTCATAACCAACGTTGAGCATGCACTTCACCATCGTGACACCATTTTGGGAGAGGTGCCCCTCAAACGCATTGATCTGGTCGTAGCGCTTTTCAATGTCTTCCGGGCTGGCGAAGCCCCGCACCTTCACAACGAGCACATCCTCATAGTGGGAGCGATCAAATATCCCGACATGCCCCTTTTTCGGAACCGCATTGTGGATCCGCCAGAGGTAATCACGCGCCAGCTCGTTTGAGCTTGGCGCCTTGAACGCTTTCACTTCCATGCCGAGGGGCGTGGTGTCAGCGAAAACGGATTTGATCGTGCCGGATTTTCCTGCCGTATCCATGCCTTGCAAAACGACCAGGATCGAACGTTTCTTTTCTGCGTAGAGAATGTCCTTCAACTCGTTGATAACAGCCGCATCCTTTTTCAGGCTGGTCTTCGCAAGAGACTTGTCTTCGAAGAGACTGCGGTCGCCGCTATCGCGATCGGAGAGATCGAAGGGCTTCCCCGGCTCCGCGATGAGGCGTTTGCGGACGTCGGAAATATCGGGAATGCTCATCGAGTTGAATCTCCAAGGAAAAAGGCCGCACCAGTCTGGCGCGGCCTTTTAAGTAGTTCAAGAAATTTGGCCGTCTTACGACGAGTAGAATTCGACCACCTGGGCCGGTTCCATCTTCACCGGATACGGCACATCAGCCAGTTCCGGGACGCGCGTGAATGTTGCGCTCATCGCTTTCGGGTCAACTTCAACATATTCTGGCAGATCACGCTCGGGGCTACCGAGGGCTTCGAGCACCAGAGCCATATTGCGGGATTTTTCGCGGATCTGAACCACATCACCCGGCTTCAGGCGAACCGAACCGATGTTACAACGGCGACCGTTGAGCAGCACGTGTCCATGGTTCACGAACTGACGAGCTGCGAAAATCGTCGGAACGAACTTGGCGCGATAGACGATTGCGTCGAGACGCGATTCCAGCAAGCCGATCAGGTTCTCAGCGGTGTTGCCTTTCAGGCGGGCCGCTTCTTCGTAGACGCGAAGGAACTGTTTCTCGGTGATATCACCGTAGTAGCCCTTCAGCTTTTGTTTCGCCATCAGCTGCATACCGAAGTCGGACGTCTTGTTGCGGCGGTTCTGGCCGTGCTGTCCGGGCTTGTAATTGCGCTTGTTGACGGGGGACTTCGGGCGGCCCCAGATGTTCTCACCGACGCGACGGTCGATCTTGTACTTCGCGCTATGGCGACGTGACATGGTAGTACCTCATTGTCGACGCGGGCCGGTGGGAAAGCTCATCTTGCCCACGATTACAACGGCGGCTCCGCACCATCCCGTTATGAAGCGGCGGTAAAACACCAAACCAACCCTTCCGTCAAGCTGTGCACCTGCTACAGCTAATGCAAATAACACGGGAGGAAATCATGGGTTTACTGGATGGCCGCGTAGCGGTGATCACCGGGGCTGGAAGCGGCATTGGCCGTGCCGCCGCAGAAGCGATGGCAAAAGAAGGCGCCGCTGTCTTTGCCACAGACATTGACGAGGCGGGACTGCAGGAAACTGCGCGCAATATCAGCGCTGCTGGCGGGAGGGTCGAAACCCTGATCCAGGACGTCACTGATGAGGCTCTCTGGGACAAGGTCATGGACCAGGCAGAAGCAACGCTTGGGGCCCCTTCCATTCTCGTCAACAATGCAGGCATCGCCATCGGCGGAGCTATTCCGGAATTTTCGCTGGATGACTGGAAGACACAAATGGCCGTGAATGTGGACAGCGTATTTCTCGGTACGCGCGCAGCTATTCGCAAGATGCAGAACAGCGGCGGATCCATCGTAAACATTTCATCAGTCGCAGGTTTGCGCGGGGCGGCTGGGCTAAGCGCTTATTGCGCGTCGAAAGGCGCGGTTCGCCTATTCACCAAGGCCGCCGCCGTAGAGTGCGCACGTGCCGGCTGGCCGGTCCGGGTGAATTCCGTTCACCCCGGCATTATCGACACCCCCATCTGGCAGAAATCGATTGGACGGCTCGGCGAAGGGATGCCGATTGTCTCAGACGTTCCAGCGGGGGCGAATGCGTTGGATGCCGAGACTCTCGGCGCTCAGGCTTCGCCCATGGGGCGGCCCGGCCGCCCCGATGAGGTTGCTGACCTGATCGTTTATCTTGCATCGGACAAGTCCAGCTATATCAATGGACAAGAGCATGTGGTCGACGGTGCGATGACCGCAGGCGGCTGACTTTAGCGCGGTCACAACTTAAACGATTACCCGCATGGCAACCACCAGATCTGTGGTGCCAGACAAAGAGTATCTGCTCGCGACGAGCGGCTACTCCTCTTGTGATGCCACTTAGCTGACAGAGAGACGGGTTTTGAAAGCCCCCCGGATCATCTATGCGTTGGTCCGGGGTACCCGAATAATGCCTTCTTCTTGTTCCGACTCGTCGACTGCCGGACAAGATCAGACCGATATTCGGTCATCGCCGCCAATATGACATGCTTAATCTTCGCGAATCGGTTGCTCAGCCTTCAGATCTTTCACGCGGGAAATGAAACACTTTGCTTCCGACGGATTGGGGCAGTATGTCTGATGTGTAGAAAATACTACAGGTTCAAATAAGGCGCGCATAAACGCGCACGCTTTTCGAACTGTGAAAGACGGGTTTTCGACAGCGGGCGTATTCCGTTCGTATAGTTTTAAATAGCGCTGCGTAGAATTGTGCAGTGAGATGGCAAGAAGTGTCTTGGATGATGAACGTGTGCTCCGCGATCATTGAGAACCCGCGCCTCCCGGTCAGCCTGGTGCTTTCCGAGAGCGAGGTCAAAGCTATTGCATGCGAAGAGGACATCTCAGGCGGCAACGCCACGCTTCCTCCAATATATCCGGAGTGGCTGGGTGATCGGGCTTTCTCTGCAACCCACGGTGCACGCTTCAACTATGTTGTCGGTGAAATGGCGCGCGGCATCGCCACACCACGTATGGTTGTCGAGGCGGTGCGCGCAGGCTGTTTGGGATTTTACGGCAGTGCGGGTCTCTCGCTCGACGAGATCGAACGCGGTCTCCGCGAGATCAAAGCCGGTTTATCCGATGCGCAGACCAGCTGGGGCGCCAACCTGATCCACACACCGCAACAGCCCGGGTATGAGGCTGACGTCGTGGACCTGTTCCTGCGCGAAGGCGTTCGGCGCGTATCCGCCTCCGCTTATATGCGACTGTCTCCGGAAATCGTGCGGTATACTGCTCTTGGGCTCCAACGCGGCCCGAATGGGGAGGTCATCCGGACCAATCACGTATTTGCGAAGGTTTCTCGCGCCGAAGTCGCCGAGCAGTTTCTCGCCCCGGCCCCAGAGGCCATATTGAACGCACTCATGGCGTCCGGTGCCATTTCTTCAGGTCAGGCCCAGATGGCGGCGCAGATTCCTGTTGCCGCCGAGATCACAGCAGAAGCAGACTCTGGCGGGCACACAGACCGGCGAGCGGCCGCGCCATTGTTCACCTCGATCTGCGCCGCCCGGGACCGCATCGCGGCCAAAACGGGGATCAGCCCTGACACGATCCGGATCGGACTGGCCGGCGGCATCGCCACCCCCCACGCCGTCGCCGCAGCATTCAGCATGGGCGCAGCCTATGTTTTGACCGGTTCTATAAATCAGGCGGCCGTTGAATCCGGACTTTCCCTGCCCGGCCGCCAGCTGCTGGCAAAAGCCAGCGCTTCGGATGTGGCCATGGCGCCCGCCGCCGACATGTTCGAACAAGGGGTGGAAGTACAGGTACTGAAACGCGGCACTCTGTTTGCCATGCGCGGAAAGAAACTGTTCCAGTTTTACCGCTCCGGTGCTGCCTTCGAGACGCTTGATCCAAAGGACCAGGCATGGGTGGAGGATGTCCTGGGTGAGCCCTTCGAAGCTGCCTGGGAATCGACGCGGGACTATATCCGGACGGTCAATCCCAAAGAGGCCACCCGCGCAGAGTCGGATGGTAACAAGCGGCTCGCTCTGGTCGCGAGGCGTTACCTTTTCTCAGGTGCCCAACTGGCGCGTGAAGGTGATCCTGATCGTCTGGCCGACTACCAGATCTGGTGCGGCCCCGCACAGGGCGCGTTCAACGAATGGGTTGCAGGAACCTTCCTGGAAGACATTGCAAACCGAACGGTCCGTCAGATTGCATGGAACCTCATGGAAGGCGCCGCACGTATCACCCGCGCCGCCCAGCTTCGGGCCGTTGGCGCTGCGGTGCCACCCACGGCATTTAATTTTGTCCCACAACAATTCGCTGAATCGGAGGCTGTGTGATGGCCAAACAGACCGCTGCGCCTGTCGCTATCGTCGGCCTTGGCGCCGTATTTCCCGGACGTGGCGACGTAACGGGTTTCTGGCGAGACTTATTCGAGGGCCGGGACCTGATCAGTGACGTGCCGCCCAGTCATTGGTTGGTAGAAGACTACTACGATGAAGATCCGAGAACCAAAGACCGTACCTATGGCCGGCGCGGCGGCTTCATCGATCCCCTCGCATTTGATCCACTCTATTTTGGCATTCCTCCCAAAGCCATGGAGGGTACCGACACGGCGCAGCTTCTGGCGCTGATCGCAGCTCAGATGACTCTGGAAGACATCGAGCGTGACTCCGGTGGAATGATCGACAAGTCCCGCACAAGCATTATTCTCGGCGTTGCATCCGCAACCGAAATGACAGCCCACATGGCGGGCCGCCTTCAACGCCCAACATGGGTGAATGCGATGCGCCAGGCCGGATTACCGGAGAGCCAGGTTCAGGATATCGCCCGCCGGATCGAAGATCACTACGTTGACTGGCAGGAAGCCACCTTCCCCGGTCTGCTCGGGAATGTGATTGCCGGACGAATTGCAAACCGTTTTGATTTGACCGGCAGCAATTACGTCACCGACGCGGCCTGTGCTTCCAGCCTTTCGGCCTTGCAAATTGCGCTCCATGAATTGCGTTCAGGTGACAGCGACACGGTCCTGACGGGTGGGGTCGACGCGCTGAATGATATCCTGATGTACATGTGCTTCTCCAAGACGCCGGCCTTGTCGGTGTCCGGAGATTGCCGTCCCTTCTCTACCCGCGCAGATGGCACCATGCTGGGGGAAGGAGTCGGAATGCTTGCCTTACGGCGGCTGGACGACGCCGAGCGGGACGGAAACCAGATCTACGCGACGATCAGAGGACTGGGGGGCGCATCTGATGGCAAGGGCACGGCGATCTACAGCCCGGTTCCTCATGGACAAGCCCGCGCCCTGACGCGCGCATATGAGCAAGCCGGCTACGATCCGTCTACGGTGGACCTTGTTGAGGCTCATGGCACTGGCACAAAGGCGGGTGACAAAGCTGAAATTGAAGGCCTCCATATGGTCTTTGGTGAATACTCGAACGAAGACCTCTGGTGCGCGGTCGGATCAATCAAAGCCCAAATCGGTCACACTAAAGCGGCCGCAGGCTCTGCCAGCCTGATTAAGATCGCTCAGGCCCTTAGCCGAAAAGTTTTACCCCCAACGATCAAAGTAGAAGAGCCGGCAGAAGCCATCAAGAATAGCCCGGTATTCTATCTCAACACTGAAGCTCGCCCCTGGATATCACCGAAAAAGCGTCCTCGCCGGGCCGCGGTAAGCTCCTTCGGCTTTGGAGGCAGCAATTTCCATGTCACGCTTGAGGAATATACGGGACCGAATGCTGTAAAACCCTGGCGATGTATGCCCGCAGAATTATTCCTTTTTTCTGCCGAAACGCCAGCAACGCTCTCGACCCAAATTGAATATTTTCAAGCGGAAATTCCGGAGGATGAGTTCGCGTTTCGCGCATCACAAACCCATGACTTGTTTGATGCCACCGCACCGACTCGCGCCGCCATCGTCGCCCAATCACCGGAGGAACTTGCTTTAAAAGCGTCTAGCGTCGTTGAAGCCTTGCAACGTGGTGAAGTATCCGAACGGCCCATGAAGATGGGTTGCCACGTTTCTCTTTATCCGCCCACGGATGGAAAAGTTGCTTTCATGTTTTCCGGGCAAGGGAGTCAATATGTTGGGATGGGGTCAGACCTCGCTATGGTCTTCCCGGATGCAAGATCGGCCTGGGATGAAAGCGCGGCTCACAAACGCGCGGGCGAGTTGAAGCTGCACAAACTTGCATTTCCACCTGCCGCATTTGATCAGGTCGAACATGGTGACCAGACCGACCGCCTGAAAGCTATGGAACATGCGCAGCCCGCGATCGCAGCCGTCGCATTATCGCACCTCGCTTTGCTAGCACGAGCCGGCGTGCAAGGTGACATGGCTGCCGGTCACAGTTTCGGAGAAATCATGGCCCTCCATTATGGGGGATCTATGAACATCACGGGGGTGTTGTCGGCGGCAGTTGATCGCGGTGCCCTGATGGCCAAAGCTGCCCAATCCAGCTCAGGCTCCATGATGGCCGTTCAGGCAGGATCGGAAGAGATCGGGCATATCATCGCCCGCTTCAGTCCGGATCTCGTGCTCGCGAATGATAATGGTCCAAGCCAGGTTGTGCTTTCGGGGCCAACTCAGACAGTGAACAGCGCCCTTCAAGCCTGCGCCGAGGAAGGGGTGAAGGCGCGGCTGCTGCCTGTGGCGACCGCCTTCCATTCAAAGATCGTTGCATCTGCAGTTGATCCGTTTGAAGCCGCCCTTAAAAAGCTACGCCTGCGCAAACCTTCACTGCCTGTATATGCAAATGCAACGGCCGAGGCCTACACGTGCACCGGCACACAAATGCCAGAGGAAGTAGCCCGTCAACTCGCCTCACCAGTGCGTTTCAGGGAGCTCGTCGAACGCATGTATTCGGACGGTGCTCGAGTTTTCGTGGAAGTTGGCCCTGGCTCTGTCGTGACAGGCCTGGTCGATGATGTGCTCGGCTCAAGACCACATGAGTCATTTGCGCTCGACAACAAGCGCGTAAACGGAGTGACTCAATTCCTGTCTACGCTTGGAGCGCTCTCTGTCTCCGGCATATCTGTAGATTTCGCGACTCTGTTCGAAGACCTGCCAGCTGAACCACCAAGGAAAAGCCCTCCGAAGCATGCCGTCATGATTTCGGGGGGCAATTATGGCAAGCCTTATCCGCCACCGGAGGGCGCCGCAGGCAAAGCCCCCCCCAACCCGGAACAACCCATGCTGGCCACGAGCAATTCCATCGAGCCTCAACCTGCTACCATAGCCAGCTCCAACCATTCCAATCCTGTCCCTCCCTCTCCCATTACCAGTCTTCAGGAACCAGCCATGCCGGATTCATCCTATTCCTCGTTCCCTTCCATGCCGTCATATGAGCCTTCCAGCCCCACTGGAGAGACTCCGGCTGAGCGCGTCCTGATGGAAGTTTCCCGTCGGCACTCCGATTTCCTGAATATGGCGTCCTCAGCACATACGGCTTACTTGAATACGGTGTCGCAGGTCATGGGCGGCGCAGCTGCGACCTCAGCAGAACCTACCAAGGCTTTGCCGAATCCAGCGCCGGCTCGGCACACCACCATTCCACAGGCGACGCGTCCTACTGAACCCGTTCTGGCAGACACCCCTGCTGCGAAGGCACCAAAACCTGTGCGCCCATCAGCGCCTGTCATGGAAAAGCCTGCACAGGCCCGGCAAGCTCCTTCCGCTCCCGCGGCACCGGACATTGCACCGGCACCTGCAAATCCAACTGCAGAAAAACCCGCTCCTGTCAGCCCCCCAGCAGGTATGGATGCGACCGCGCTTGTCCGCAGTATTATTGCAGACAAGACCGGCTATCCGGAAGACATGCTGGACCCGGATATGGACCTGGAAGGTGAACTTGGGGTCGACTCGATCAAGCAGGTCGAAATCCTGTCGACCATTCGAGAGCAAATGCCGGAGTTGCCGGAGATTGATCCCGAACGTCTTGTAGAACTGCGCACGATCGCGGCGATTGCGGAAATGGTTTCAGGATCCAGCGCCGCGCCTCAGCCTTCCCGGACGGAACAGGCCGAACCTGTTGCGGCCGCCGCCCCAAA